>JAFMIU010000004.1 GCA_017853835.1 Pirellulales bacterium
TCGGGTGCCCGTGGAAGCCCAACGGCGTGAGCCGTGGGACCGGCGCGGTGAAACGCGCGGCGTGTTGGGCGCGGTCGGGTTCAACGTGCGCAGCGGCGTCGGATGGTGTGGCGAAGCGTGTCCCAGGCCTTACGGCCTTGGGCTTGGACGGGACGGTGAGGCGCTTCGGGTGCCCGTGGAAGCCCAACGGCGTGAGCCGTGGGACCGGCGTGGTGAAACGCGCGGCGTGTTGGGCGCGGTCGGGTTCAACGTGCGCAGCGGCGTCGGGCGCGTTCGCTCGTCGCTGCCGTCCGCTACCCGCCGTGGATGCCGAAACGGGCGAGCAATGCCGACAGCCCGCCCATCACTTCACCGCGACTCACCGCAGCGTCGACGCCCGCGTGCACGGCCGCATCGAGCTGGTCTTTCCACACGTGCGGCCCGAAGGCGATCACGACCCCGTGGCTGCCGGCGGCTCCCCGGGCTCGTGCCACGGCCGCCGGCACGTCTTCCGGCCACGACTGGAGGTCGAGGAGCACCGCGTCGTGCTCCACGGCCGGAATCGCTGCGGCAGGCGACGACACCCTCGTGATCGCGACACCAGGAGCCGACAGCCGTGTGGCGGCCATCAGATCGGACGAGAGCAGCAAAAGGTGGCGCGGCATGATGGTTAGACGGCCTCCGGACCTCGAACACTCCGATAGAGCTGCACGGCATCCACCGCCGGCAGCACAAACAGTCGGCTCGTGGCATCGGCGGCTCGGTCGAGAACCGTCGTCACCGCAGCCACCGTTCGCTCGAGAAAGTCGTCGTTCACGGCGATTTCCAGCATCGTTTCTTGAACGACCGCCGAGCCATGCAGGGGGCCGTAGCCATGGGCGTCACACACCGTCATGCGGGTCACCTGGACGGCCGCCAGTGCCTGCCGCACACTCTCAACCTCCGACGGTTTCACCACGGCGACGACGAGACGCATGAGTCCTCCGGAAGGCCTCTCGGCTTCCCTCTGAGAGACTAGCATCACCGACCACGGCCCACCACGCGAATCTTCGGAAACACCCAATGCCGAATGCCGATGCGTTCGATCCGGTAATGGCGGTGCTCCGATCGGCGTGGGGCATTGAGCCCGCGACGAGGCATGGTGACCGGCTCACCTCCGGCTTCAGCGGTGCCAGGCTGGTGATGATCACGGGCGCCGACGGCCGGAGGTTCGTGCTCAAGGAATGGCCTGCCGGAACCGACCGTCACCGCATCGCCTGGGTGCACGCCCTGGCCCAGCACCTGCACGACGCGGGAATCGACGCCATTCATCCCGCCGTGCCGACGCGATCGGGGGACACCGTCGCGGCGGATAGCACGGGCGCGTCATGGGAGCTCCTGCCGTTCGTCTCGGGATGCTGCCGCGCCTCCCCCACGCCGTCCCAGGCCGCGTCGGCCGGACAGATGCTCGCGCACATCCATCTGGCCGCGGCATCCCTTCCGGGGAGCCTGCCGGGGCTCGACGTGCCGGCAGCCGTGATCCGCCGGACCGCCGGAGCCGCTCGGCTCGTGAAGCATCCCTGGCGGCTGCCCTCATCGACGACTCGCCCCGAATGGGTCTGTGGCGACATCCTGAACGCGATGGCGGGTGCGATCGCGTCGTTTGCTGCCCTCGGCGGTGAGCAGGCCATGCGCCGGGTCGTGGCGTCATCGCGGAAGGCCGTGCCTGTTCAGCCCGTGCTCCGCGACATCTGGTATGAGCATCTCCTGTTCGAGTCGGCGTCGTCCCCCCAGGTGTCGGGAGTGATCGACCTTCACGCCGCCGGAATCGACACCCCGGCCACCGACCTGGCGAGACTCCTCGGGAGTTGGCACGAGGACAGCGCCGACACGATGCCCGCGCGGTGGCGGGACGCGATCGCCGCCTACGAGTCGATCCGGCCGCTCGTGGAGCATGAGCGAGGGCTCATTCCGTGGCTCCATGCGTCGGGCGTCGTGCTGGCCCTCGACAACTGGTTTCGGTGGATCTTCGATGAAGAACGGGTGTTTTCCAGCCCGAACGAGGTGGTCGCTCGCGTGCACCGACTCCACACAGCCCTCCCATCCTGCCTCCGCATCCTCAGCAACCCGTCAGAGTGGCTCGTTTGACCGGGGAAATGTGCAGCCGATAGACTTTCCTCGTCGAAAACTACCCACGGATTGGGGATCGGCCCTGCCCGGCAGGCCCGCGCGGCCTCCTCCACGACGGATCGCATGACTTATTTCGGTCGCAACCTCGGGCGGGTGGCAGGCGTGCTCCTCGCCGTCTGCCTCTCCGCGGCTGTGGCCGACGACCTCGCCAGCCGACTCGGCGCCGGCGATGCCGGGAACACGATGGCCGTGGTCGAAGACCCGCTGGCGGCCATCACCGCGTCGCTCGGTGATCCTGTGATGATTTCGGCCAGGGTCGAGCCGGGGAGCAACGGCCAGCCCGACCAGGTCGCCGTCACCGCGATGCTCGAAGACGGATGGCACCTCTATGCCATCACGCAGAAGCCGGGTGGACCGATTGCCACCACCATTCGGATCGACCCCGACTCGCCTCGAACACCACGTGGCGGCTTCGCTCCCGACTCGCCTCCTCATGGCCGAACCGTTGATGATGTGCCGGCGTGGAAGGGGCTGGTCATCGAGGAGCATTCCGGCACCATCACCTGGCGGGCGCCTCTGGCCCCGGGCTCAGGCGACGTGCGCGGGGCCGTGCGGCTCCAACTCTGCCAAGACACCACGTGTCTGCCGCCCAAAGAGTTTCCCTTCACGACCGGTGTGGCGATTCCTGCTGCTACCGCAATAACGCCTTCCGATGGGCAGTCCGCCGTCGGCCGCTACACCCCGGATCGCACACACGCCAGCCTTGTGGCGTCGACGGCGACGCAGGCCGGTGCCACGGTGGTGAGGGTCGAGATCGTGCCCGAGGAGGGCTGGCACCTCTACCGCACGTCCGACACGGGCAAGAGCGAGGTCGGTCAGGGGAAGCCGACGATCGTCGGCGGTGATGCGTCGGCGGTTCGGGCCGCGGTGGTGAAGGCCACCCCCACCATCCATCCCGAACTCATCGAGGCCGGCGCCGTTGACGGTCCGATCACGCTCGACATCACACTCGACATCACACTGGGCGCCGACGGCGGCGAGGCCCTCGTCGGATTTCAAACATGCAGTGATGAGACCTGCGATCCACCCAGCGCGGTGCGGCTGACGGTGACGGCACCGAATGGCATCGCGACGTTTTCCGAGGCCCGGTATGCGGAGGTGGCCAAGGCGATCGTGCCCCTCGGAGCCGTCGGTGGCGGGTTGCTCTCCGGGCCAGAGTGTGAAACGCCCTCCCTCAAGACGCCGGCTGCGGGCACTCCCCTGCCGACCGTTCCGACGGCACCATCGACGATCTCGCTCCCCCTGGCCCTGCTCATGGGGCTGGCCGGAGGTCTTCTGCTCAACCTGATGCCGTGTGTGTTGCCGGTGCTCGGGCTGAAGCTGATGTCGTTCGCCCAGCAGTCCGGCCGGGACCGCCGAGAAGTGTTCCAGATGAACCTCTGGTATTGCGCGGGGGTATTTGCGGTGTTCATGGCGTTGGCCACCGCCAGCGTGGCGGCCAACATCGGCCTCGGGAAGGCCAACCTCGCCTGGGGCGAGCAGTTCACCTCGGCCGGCTTCAACATCACGATGATCGCCATCGTGTTTGCATTCGCCCTGTCGTTTCTGGGGGTGTGGGAACTCCCGATTCCGGGCTTCATCGGCGAGAAGGCGGGGCATGTTCAGACGCAGGAGGGCCCGGTCGGCTCGTTCCTCAAGGGCGTGCTCAGCACCGTGCTCGCGACCCCCTGCAGCGGCCCTTTCCTGGGGCCTGTCTTCGGTTTCACGCTCACGCAGTCCACGGCCGTCACGTATGCGGTGTTTGGATCGATCGCCATGGGCATGTCGCTGCCCTATGTGATGGTCGGCCTGATACCCGGACTCGTGAAGGTTCTTCCAAAGCCCGGGGCCTGGATGCAGACGTTCAAGGAACTCCTTGGCTTCGTGATGCTGGGAACGGTTGTGTACCTCTTCACGTTTCTCCATCACGAGTGGTTCGTGCCAACGTTGGCGATGCTCGTTGGGCTCTGGGGCGGGTGTTGGTGGATCGGTCGCGGTCAGGAGACCACGGGCACCGTGGGATTCGGCCGGTGGGTCCAGGCCGGGTTGGCGGCGGCACTCGTGAGCTGGGGCGCCTTCTCACTGCTGGCGCCGGGCGAGTCGGTCATCGAATGGCAGCAGCCTTTCTCGCGCGACCGGATCGTGGAGCTCCGACGGAGCGGCGCCACCGTGATGGTCGATTTCTCAGCCGACTGGTGCCCGACGTGCAAGTTCAATCTCGCCTACGCCATCGAGACCGACCGTGTGAAGCAGCTCGTCGACGCCAACCGCGTGGTGCCGGTGCTGGCCGACTGGACCGATGGTTCGGAGGAGATCAAGGCCGCCTTGGAAGGGCTCCAGAGCCGCTCGATTCCGGTGTTGGCGATCTATCCCGCCGCGACCGCCGGCGGCGATTGCCCGGAACCGATCATCCTGCGGGATCTCATCACCGAATCCCAGGTGATCGCCGCGCTCGAACAGGCTGGGCCGTCGAACCCGGGCGTGATGCCGGTACGGTGAGCCTGGTCGTTGAAGCCCGACGGGGTCTGGAGCAAGCCGGGCGTGTCCCAGGCCTCACGGCCTTGGGCTTGGACGGAGACGAGTGGTGACGCTCCGCATGGTGGTGTGCCGGAATCGCCCTAGCGAAGCACCACGCGCTCGTCGTCGGCCGCGGAGGCGTGAACCGAGCCAATCGTGAAGCTCTCGTGGCCGAGGTCGGCCAGTTGCTTCTGAATGCTGTCGGCGAAGTGGGGTGACACCACCAGTGCCATGCCGACGCCCATGTTGAACACGCGTTCCATTTCGTCGGACGCGATTCCCCCCAGTCGCTGCACCCATGGGAACACCGCGGGAACGTGCCACGAGCCACGTTCAAGCCGAACCTGAACGGTGCTGGGAACGATGCGGGCGAGGTTCTCCACGAGGCCGCCCCCGGTGATGTGGGCGATGCCGTGAACCACCTGCTTCACCCGGTAGTGTCCGAGCACGGCCTTGACGGGCTTGGCGTAGAGCCGGGTGGGCGCCAGCAGCGCGTCGGCCACCGTTCGGCCGCCGAGCTCGTCGATGGTGTCGCTGCACCGGTGACGGCCCACCTCGAACACTGCCTTGCGCACGAGGCTGTAGCCGTTGGAATGAAAACCGCTCGAGGCGATTCCGAGCACCACGTCGCCCGGCTGAATCTGCCGGCCATCGACGAGCCGCTTCCGTTCGACAACCCCTACGCAGAAGCCGGCGAGGTCGTACTCTCCCGGATGATACATGTCGGGAAGGATCGCCGTTTCACCGCCAACCAACGCACACTCGCACTCGACGCAGGCATCGGCGATGCCACGGACGATCTGTTCGAGGCGTTCCGGGTCGTCCTTCGCCATCGCCACGTAGTCGAGAAAAAACAGCGGCTCCGCCCCGGTGCAGAGGGCATCGTTGACGCTCATCGCCACGAGGTCGATGCCCACCGTGTGGTGCACGTCCGCCTCCACGGCGATCTTCAGCTTCGTGCCAACGCCATCGGTGCATGAGACGAGCAGCGGGTCCTCGTAGCGACGGGAAAAGAGCCCCTTGAAGTCGAGGGCGAAGAGGGCGGCAAATCCCCCCTCTTGGCTCATCACTCGAGGGCACTGGGTGCGGCGCATGTGAGCCGGCAGACGCGCCATTCCCTGGCGGTACAGCTCCAGATCGACACCGGCACTCGAGTAGGTTACGCCGCTCACGCCGGTATCATCGCCGCCCGCGCGGGAGCCGCAAGCCCTGCCGCCCGCACGGCGGGAACGCCGCCCGCCAACCGCCCTCGGAGTGGTATCATCCCATGATGCCTCCCCGGAAACCGCGGATCATCAAACGGCCCCGTGGCCGAAAGCCGCTCCCGCCGCTCCAGTTCAGCCTGCCGCTCCCCTACGGAGCCGTGCTGCGCGACGGGGGCGTGCAGTTTGTCGTGTACAGCCGATCGGCCACCACGATCCGGGTGCTGCTCTACGACGGGGTTGATGCCGCGGAGCCGGCAGAGGTGATCACGCTCGATCCGTCGAGGGACCGCTGGGGCGATATCTGGAGCGTGATGGTGCCGGGCCTGGTGCCGGGGCAGCTCTACCACCTCCAGGCCGATGGGCCGTTCGATCCCGAGCATGGCCAGCGATTCGATGGCGGCGCTCCCCTGATCGACCCCTATGCAAAGGCTCTGGCGGGGGAGTTTGTGATCGCCCCTTCGGGCCGTCTCGTTCCGCCGAAGTGCGTCGTGATCGACGACACGTTCGATTGGCGGGGCGATCGCCATCTGCGCCGAGGCCTTGCGGACACGATCATCTACGAGATGCACGTGAAAGGCTTCACCGCCAGCCCGACAAGCGGGGTCACGCATCCGGGCACCTACCGTGGCGTCGTGGAGAAGATTCCGTATCTCCAGTCCCTCGGCGTCACGGCCGTGGAGCTGATGCCCGTGCACGAGTTCGCCTCCGCCATGCCACTGGCCGATGGCGGCGTGCGCACCAACTACTGGGGCTACGACCCGCTCGCCTTCTTCGCCCCGCACCGTGGCTATGCCGCCGACACGTCGCCCGGCGGGCAGGTTCACGAGTTCAAGGAGATGGTCCGGGCCCTGCATGCCGCCGGCATCGAGGTGATTCTCGACGTGGTCTTCAACCACACCGCGGAGGGCAACCACCTCGGGCCCACGCTGTCGCTCAAGGGACTTGAAAACCGCGTCTACTACATGCTCGGCGACGGCGGGGCCACCTATCGCAACTACACCGGCTGCGGCAACACGATCAACGGCAATCATCCCGTCGTGCGCGAGATGATCTTTCTGTGCCTGCGAAACTGGGTGCACAACTACCACATCGACGGATTTCGATTCGACCTGGCGAGCGTGCTGAGCCGTGACCGCAACGGCGATCTGCAGCCCAACCCGCCGGTCGTCGAAGTGATCACGGAAGACCCGGCCCTGGCCGACACCAAGATCATCGCCGAGGCGTGGGACGCGGCGGGCGCCTATCAGGTTGGGTCCTTCGCGAGGCTGCGGTGGGCCGAGTGGAACGGTCGGTATCGCGACGACGTGCGGCGGTATTGGCGGGGCGATTTCGCCCAGACAGGCCATCTCGCCACGCGGCTTGCGGGATCGAGCGATCTCTACGGCGACGACGAACGCCAGCCCTGCCACAGCATCAACTTCGTCACCTCGCACGACGGGTTCACCCTCTCGGATCTCGTCAGCTACCGCGAAAAGCACAACGAGGTCAATGGCGAGGGCAACCGCGATGGCGACAACAACAACTTTTCCGAGAACTACGGCGTCGAGGGGCCCACGCATCGTCCGGAGGTGGAGTCGCTCCGCCGTCGTCAGGTGCGGAACATGCTGGCGACCCTGCTCCTGAGCCAGGGGGTGCCGATGATGCTGGCGGGCGATGAGTTTCGACGGACGCAGCAGGGCAACAACAACGCCTGGTGCCAGGACAACGAGGTGTCGTGGTTCGACTGGACGCTCATCGACCAGCATGCCGACCTCGTGCGTTTCACCCGCGAGTTGATTCGATTTCGACGGGGCAATCCGACGCTCCGACGACGGACGTTTCTGGAAGGGGCGGCTGTCACTGAGGCGAGGATGCCCGACGTGGCATGGTTCGCCCCCTCCGGAGACCCGATCGACTGGCATTTGGCCAACGGAGGCCTCACCTGTTTTCTCACCGCCCCGCCCCGCGACCGACTTCTTGCGGGCAACAACCTCGAGGCAGGGGGCATCGAGGGCGTCGCCCGCCACGTGCTGCTCCTCACGCACGCGGGCTCCACGCCCGAGACGTTCGTGCTGCCACGGAATGACCAGATCCGAAAGCTCCCCTGGCGGCTGTTCATCGACACGTCGCGTGCGTCGCCCGATGACATCCTGCCGGAGGGAAAGCGGCCCGCCATCGATCCCACGCAGCCGATGGTGATCGTGGATCGATCCCTGGTGTGCCTCGTGGCCGATGCGGGCCCGGAAGCCCGTGTCCGGGTTGCCGGTGCACGCCGTTGACGCTTCCGGATACACTGCCAGGGCTGGTTTCCTTTCCTGTCGTGGAGAATCTCATGGACCGCGTTGCCCGCGTCGGCCGGATCGTCGTCTGGTGTCTGCCATTGATCGTGGCCTGCAAGCCGGCAGCCGAGCCGAAGGTGGCGGCTCCGGTCGCCTCATCGGCGGCCCAGCACGACCATGCTGCGGAGGGCAGTCACGATCATGCCGAGGATCATGGCCACGATCACGATATGCCGGCGTCGTTTGCCGAAGGGGTCGCCAGGCTCGAGTCGCTGAGCCACGGCCTGTCGGAGAAGCTGGCGTCCGACGCCAGTGAGGCTGCCGACGACGCGGTCCACGACATCGGGCACATGATCGAGGCGGTTCGGTCGCTCGCCACCAATGAGGGGCTCGCCGAGAAGGCCGCCGCAGGGCTCGACGAGATCGAGGCGTGCTTCGGGGCCGTGGACGAAGCGTTTCATTCGGCGGACGAAAAAGCCGATCCCAAGGGGGTGCTGGCGGGCATGACGGAGAGGCTCGAAAAAGCGTTT
The DNA here is from genome assembly GCA_017853835.1 of Pirellulales bacterium. GTDB lineage: Bacteria > Planctomycetota > Planctomycetia > Pirellulales > UBA1268 > QWPN01. The sequence continues at coordinate 8,638 of JAFMIU010000004.1, forward strand.
GCGGCGGTCAAGGAGGTGAAGTGATGTCGGTGAAGCAGGTGATGCGGTTCGGTATGGCGTGTGGCTTCCTCGTGGCCATCGCAGGAATCTCGATGGCGGCCGTCGATGTTGCGGCCGCCCGGACTGCGGTGCTCAAGGACGCCGAGCCGGCAGGGGCCGTGACGATCGCCGCCGCCAAGGCACAGCTCTCCACCACCCCCAAGGCCGTCGTCGTGGCTGGTCGGATCGGAGGCCGTGGCACGTCCCCCTTCGGGAAGAATGAGGCGACGTTCTCGATGCTGGAAATCCCGACCGACGACCATGCCACCAAACCCGGCCACAATGCCGATGACTGCCCGTTTTGCAAGAAGCGGGCGGCCAACTCCCCGATTGCCGCGGTGAGTTTTCTCGGTGCCGACGGAAAAGTGATTCCGATGGCGGCGCCGCAGCTGCTCGGCGTGGCCGAGGGGCAGGACGTGGTGGTGTCGGGCAGCGCGATCTTCGATCCGAAACTGGGTATTCCCGTGATTCAGATCAAGGCAGACGGGCTCTACATTCGGCCGGCGAAGTGACATCATGCCCATGGCCTTCAAGGAGTGGGCGGCGATCTGCCGGGCGCTCGCGACACGTCGACAGGATGTGATCCTTCGCAAGGGCGGCATCGTGGAGCCTGGGGGGGCCTTTCGGCCCGAGCATGCGTCGTTCTGGCTCATGCCCACCTTTCTCCATCAGTCGCCCGAGAGCCTGATTCCTGAGGCCCGTGACCTCCTCGACGGTATCGACGACGACCGGCCTCCGGAGGGAACGGTCGTCTTCCGGCACATGGCCACGGTGCGCGAGGCGCGTCGAGTTCTCACCATGGAACACCTTGCACCCTACCGCAACCGCCACGTGTGGTCGGATGCCGTCGTCGCGGAGAGGTTTCACCGGTGGAAGGACGAACTGTACGTGCTGGAGGTGGAGGTCACCCCCCTGCCCTCCCCTGTGAGCCTGCCATGGAACGAAGCCTACGGCGGATGCCGTTCGTGGGTGGAGATACCATGACCACCCACGACACGGCCATTCTCGACCGCGCCGAGGCCCTCCTCCGTGGCGTGGAGATGAGCGACGCCGAACGGAGCGTGCGGCTTCATGTCGTGAGGGCCGCTCTGACCGGCACCGTGATCCGCCCCTCCGACGACTCACCCGAGGCGAGAAATCCGAGGTTTTGGATTTTGGTCAACGACCGCTTCGTGGTGGCACCGGGCATCGCACCAGTCGACGCGATCGACGACCTCTGGGTGATGCATGGCACCGACGGTGTGCCGGTGCCGCGCATCCGGTGCCTCAAATACACAACGCTCGTCCTGATCAGGGGCATCATCCAGCATCTTCGGGAGACGGGCGATTCCACGGCCCTCGAGGCACTCAACGGCTTCCTCAGCCGGAGGGTCATCCCGGAAGATCTGCCGCACCGAGGGGATGGCGTTTTGTGGCGTCGGCACTTCGACGCCGATCGCCTCCTGCCGGGGGATCAGGTCTGGTTCGACAACCCGTTTTTCCGCAGCGGCCGTGAGCTGTTTCGCGAACGATTCCAACAGGAAGCCCTACACCAGGGGCAGTCTCCGGCCGACGCCGCCGAGTGGGCCCGAAAGCGGGCGGAGGCGACGACCGCGGGCGAAGAGGGGAGCAACGCCTTCTACCTTGGCGACGACCAGTTCATTCTCGGGGCCGACTCGCTCGTGCGGGGATTTCGCGGACCGATTCGTGCGGATGGCATCGATCGCCCGCACGAACTCGTGCTGAGCCGCAAGATCTTCAGCCTGGCGCGCTTTCGCGAGCACATGATGGAAGACAATCTGTCGGTGCAGGCGTGCCTGCGATCCGACCCCGACACGGTGCATCCCGGTCGCTTCACGATCGAGCGGGTGCGGGCGCCCCTCGATCCGGTTTCCCTGCTCCAGCACCACGCCCTCCATCCGCCATCGGGGCGGTTTGGTGAGATCATCGACGCGATGGCCAGCAGCAATCCGCCGCCAGCCCTCGGTGGAGTTGGGGGGAACGCCGCGCCGATCTTCGGGGCCACCTACGACTGGGAGGAGCAGCAGCGGGTGCGTCGTGCGGTCGATGCCGTGATGCGGGCCGATCCCGAGGCCATCTGGTGGTCGCTGCGGGATCGTATCGACGATGATCGCTACGTGCTCACGGCGACGCGGGGCCCTGAGACACGGAACTTTACCGTCGGGATGATCTGCGGTGATCTCGCCGACGCGAGGCTTTGCCTCTGCTTTACCCGCCGCCTACCGCTCGTTCCTGGGCGGCTGCCGGCGTCGTTTCATCCCGAGCGGGAGTTTCTCCGCCATGAGAAGCAGTGGCGGGCTGACGACATGCCTCTCTTTGCCATGCAGGCCGCCCTGTGCGAGGCCGCCATCAGCGACTGGGAAGGCGTCGCGGCGACGGAGCCCGGCGAGGACGGACGAAGCCACCGGTTTTCGACCGAAGAGAAGGCCCGATATGTGGCGGCCCTCCGTGCGGAGATCGACGAGCTTGTTCGCTCCCGGCGGGGGGCGTGTGAAGACGTGATCCTTCCCTGCCTTCCGGCGCCGCCGGGCTGGGATGGCTTCGACGCCGAGCGAGCCCGAGCGATCAGTGCCAAGCGGCCGTGATGACCCGCGGGGAGAACCGAGTGCGTTCGGCTGAGCCAGCCGGGTGCGTGACGACAAGATCCGTTCGTCGGCCATCGCCTCGCGGAACAAGACTTACCGCACCACCCGAGCCCCGCCCCCCTTGATCTGCTTCTCAACCTCCGTGCGAGTGGCCATGGAGGTGTCACCGGGCGTGGTGCTCGCCAGGGCCCCATGGGCTGCCCCATAGTCCACCGCCTTCTGTGGGCAGTTGAACTCCAGAAACCCGAAGGCAAGTCCGCTGGCAAAACTGTCGCCGCCACCGACGCGATCAAGGATTTCCAGTTCGGGATACTTGCGGCTGTCGTAAAACCCGCCGTCGTGCCAGCAGATGGCGCTCCAGTCGTTCTTCGTGGCCGTGATCACGCGGCGGAGTGTCGTGGCGGCCACCTTGAAGTTGGGAAACTCCTTCACCGCCGTTTCGATCATCTGTTTGAAGGCATCCGTTTCGATCGCCGAAATGGCGTGGTCGACGCCCGCCACCTCGAAGCCGAGCGAGGCGGTGAAGTCCTCCTCGTTGCCGATCATGACGTCGACATACTTTGCGATCTCCCGATTCACCTCCCGTGCCTTCGGCTGGCCGCCGATGCTCTTCCACAAACTCGGGCGGTAGTTGAGGTCGTACGACACGATCGTGCCGTGCTTGTTAGCAGCCTTCACCGCCTCGACCGTCAGGGCGGCCGTGGTTTCGGAAAGGGCCGCGAAGATGCCACCGGTATGGAACCACCGCACCCCGAGGGTGCCGAAGAGGTGATCCCAATCGACGTCGCCCGGCTTCATCTGGCTTGCGGCCGTGTTGCCGCGGTCGGGCACCCCTACGGCGCCTCGGATGCCGAAGCCACGCTCGGTGAAGTTGAGGCCGTTGCGAACGGTGCGGCCGATACCATCGTCGGCCCGCCACTGGATGAAGTCGGTGACGACCCCCCCCTGCATGATGAAGTCTTCGACGAGGTGCCCAACCTCGTTGTCGACGAAGGCGGTCACGACGGCGGTCTTCAGGCCAAAACACTTCCGCAGACCGCGGGCCACGTTGTACTCACCGCCCCCTTCCCACACGGTGAACTGCCTGGCCGTTCGCACCCGCCCCTCACCCGGGTCAAGCCGCAGCATGACCTCGCCGAGCGAAACCTGGTCGAATGCACAGCGGTCCTTGGGCTTGATCGGAAGCGACATGGAAAAAACCTTCGTGGGTTGGAGTGGGAGCGTGGACAGAACCGATGCGGGAACTCGAGGGCCGACGGCCCGTTAGGCGGTGGGAAGGGTGGCGGGATCGATCGGCGCCAGGCCGGCCTCGTGGGCAATCTCGTTGAGGGCGGCCACTTCGGCCGTTGAAAACAGGAGTCCCCCCGCCTGGTCGCTTCGCCGTGCGGCCTCTGCCTCGAGTTGCCCCGGGAGCATGCAGCCTTCGTTGCCATGGCCGAGGATGTCGGCCAGCACCGCCTTCACGTTCTCAGCCTGGGATCGACCCTTGGCAAACGCGCCGCCGCTCATCGCCTCGGGGTGAATGACCTGGAAGAAGAAGGCGCAGTTCTGCTTCTCGCCCGACACCGGCGCACGGCTGCGGATCGTCGGGAGCGACCCGCCGATGAAGCCTGCCACGAGCTCATTGATGAGCGAGAGGCCGTAACCCTTGTGGTCGCCGAAGGGGAGAAGTGAGACGGCCTTGTCGGGATCCGTGGTCGGAAGGCCGTCCTTGTCGACGGCCGCATTGGGAGGCAAGGGCTTACCCTCCCGCTTGAGCTGCTGCACGCGGCCCATCGCGATCACACTCGTCGCCCAGTCGATCACGATCGGAAACCCAACGGCGTCGGTGGTGGGAAAACCCCAGGAATGCGGGTTCGTGCCGAGTGTGGGGTGCTTGCCTCGGAACGGCACCACCTCGGCCAGCGAGGCCGTGCAGTTGGTGTAGGCGATATAGCCCCGCTTGGCAGCCTCCATCACATAGCCGCCGCCCCAGAGATAGTGGAAGGCGTTGTCGATCGAGACCGTTCCGCACCCATACGTGTCGGCGAGCTTCATGCAGGTGTCGATCGCTTCCCAGGCCACCGCCTGCCCGAGCTTCTTGTGGGCGTCCCACACCTCCGCGGCCTTGAAGCGGCTCGGAAGCCGCGTGATCGACGCCTTTGGCACGCACCCCCCCGCCTTCGAGCCAAAGAGTTCGTCGAGATGGAGCGCCTTGATGGCGTTGTGCGTGCGGATGCCGTGCTTGGTCGCCGCGGTGGCGAGCGTGGCGGCATGCTCGGCCTCGGCGGCATCGAATCCCCGATGAACATAGGCGGATCGAACGATCGTTTCGTGGACGTCAACGGGAACGACGTGAAAAAGCTCGGCCATGGAGGGACGGACCTCGGGGATGCAGTGGTGGGACGGAAACTGGATACGGTGGGATCAGACGCACTTCGAGACGGCAACCTCCGGGTTCACCTGGGCGAGCGGCTTCTCGCCGTGCATCGCGCGGATGAGGTTGGTGACGGCCGCCATCGCCTGGCGCTGCACGCTCTCGTGGGTTCGGGAGCCGACGTGCGGCGTGACGAGGCAGTTGGGAAGGCGCGTGAGTGGATGGTCGGCCGTGGGGGGCTCCTCGTCGAGCACGTCGGTGCCGTAGGCCCGCACGCGGCCCGAGGCGAGGGCCGCCGCCATGTCGGCCGTGTTGACGATCTCCCCGCGGGCGCAGTTCACCAGGATCACGCCGGGCTTCATCGTCGCGATGGTTTCGGCACGAACGAGATCACGGGTCTCGGGGGTGAGGTTGGTGTGCAGCGAGATGTAGTCGGAAGCGGCAAACAGCTCGTCGAGTGAGCCGCACCGGGGGATGCCGTGTTCCTTCGCGAAGGCCTCATCCCAATAGACGTCGTAGCCGATTGGCTTCATGCCGAACGCCTTGGCCCGGATCGCCACCTCCTTGCCGATGCGACCCATGCCCACGATGCCGATGGTCTTGTCGAGCAGCTCGTGGCCCGTCTGACGCTTCCAGCCGCCGCTTCGCACCGAATCGGTGTGGAACAGCAGGTTCTTCTCCAGGGCGAGCAGCAGGAGAAAGGCATGCTCGGCGACCGTGGTGTGGTTGACGCCGGGCGTGAAGAGCAGCGGCAGGCCAAACTCCGTGCAGCTCTTCACGTCGATTTTGTCGACGCCGATGCCATATTTCGACAGCACTTTCAGCCGAGGCTTCGCCTTCTCGAGAACCGCCCGCGTGATGGCATCGTCACCGCAGATGTAGCCATCGATGTCTCCAACAACCGCCAGGGTGTCGGCCTCTGACAAGGGGCCGCGGGCCGTGACGATCTCCCAGCCGGTGCCGGCAAGGGCGTCGTGATGTGGCCCGGGGGTGTCTTGAAACGACGTGGTGGTGACGAGAATGCGGGTGGGCATGAATGGATTCCGTGAGGGAGGGAGCCCGGAAGGTAGCGGCTTCCCGCGGGATCGACAATTCACGTCTTTTGCAGCCGTTATCCTTCGCACCCGGCGGATTCGGATGATCGGCCTGGGGCGCTGGGTGGGAGCACCCGTCCCTCCTGCACGAAGGCCCGAAGCAACGACGCGTGTCGGCCGTTCCACCGCCACAGGTGGCAGGCACGCCGATCGAGGGCGCCCGCGCCCGCCATCCCCTCCCGATGCAGCCAATACGACTCACCGTCCGCGATCGGAAAGGCGGCAAACTCGCCCCACCGCTGGGGTGGAACGCTGGTCTTCACCCAGCTCCAGAGGTTGACATGCCGCGTGGAGGCCTCGTCGGGGTGCTTGATGCACCAGAGCCGATACTCCAGTTCGGTGACCGCCACGAAACGATCGCCCACGAGCGGCGAGAGGTCGCTCGCACCATCAAGGAGACTTGCCACGGCGGTCAGTCCCGCCGGGGACGTGGTCAGCACCAAGGCCGGTCCGGCGCCCGCATGCCCCCGTTGGAGCCATGCGGCCCGTATCGCCTCGGACTCGGCGAGACGTGTGGCAAGGGACGCACCCAGGATCGCCCGCTCGGCATGCCAGGCGGCGTCGACCTCCTTCGGCGGCGCGACGGGCCGCTGCTCGCGATGGTCGGCCGCGAACGATCGCAGGCCCTCGAGCCATTCCTTCGCAGCATCCACGCGTCACCCTCGCGCAAAGAAGCAGGCGGGCGGCGCGCCATGCGCCGACCCGCCTGCCATTCTACGGATTCATCGAGGGCGACCTGACGGTCGACTCCAGCCACAGGGCATTTAGAGCGCATCTCCGCTACGTGTAGCGACGAGTTAATAATCCTGAGCGGGTAGGCGAGGGGGTCGGCGAACGCTCGAGGAGCCTTGGGCGTATCCTCGCCCCGGCGACGAGACTTTTGCCGCCCCCGAGCCGGCGATACACGTATCTCAGACGCGCTCTAGCGACCGAATCGCTCGCGGAGCCATTCGTTCTTGCGACGTTCGAGCTCGATCAGGCGGGCGATCGGTCCGCGACGGGCGCCGACGCTCGACCGTCCGCTCTGGGCGTTGACCGCCGACATGCCGGCGGCGAGGGTGGCGACGATCGCGATCAGCACAAGGGTCCGAGTGATGGTGGTCTTCATGGGAGTCCTGGGGGCTTGGGGGGCTTGGCGGCTCAGTGCCGACGATTGCAGAAATCGGCGAGCAGCGAGCAGGTTGTGCAACGATCACCCCGAAGGCCGTGCGGTGGCACAATTCGTCATCCCACGCACAGTCGGTCGTGCTGTCACCACAGCTACGACCGGACGGCGGGGCGGCTGTTCCACCACGAAAACCCAGGGGTATCGCTTGACAATCCGCCGCGGCGCGGATCAGTCACCGGTTCGGCCCCGGGGCTTCCCCGGCTGGGCCGTGCATGGGTCATCGGGCCACGCGTGCTTGGGATACCGCCGCCGCAGTTCCTTTTTCACCGTCGGATAGGTGTTGGCCCAGAAGCTTGCCAGATCGCTTGTTACCTGCTGGGGGCGGTGGTTGGGGCCGAGGAGATGCAGCACCACCGACACGCGGCCTCCGGCGATCCGCGGGGTTTCGGTGACGCCAAAGAGCTCCTGGATGCGGACCGCCAGAACCGGGGGCGATGGAGGCTCATAGAGAAGTTTCATCCGCTTGCCCTGCGGAAGGTCGAAGTGCGTCGGGGCAAGCCGATCGATCTCGGCGAGGCGTTCGTAGCCCACCATGGCGTGAAGCCGCGCGAGCCAGTCGGCACTCCTCACGTCGTCGAGCGACCGCTGACCGTGACAGATCTCCGGCAGAAGGCCTCGAAGGGCGTCGTCGTCGAGGGAGGGAAGCCCGAGGTCGGGCACGGCGGTCGCCAGCCATCGCACCCGCGACAGGAATGCCCCGGCTGGGGAGTCGTCGGTCGGCCTGACGCGGTCGAACGCCGCGGTGGCCTCGCGGGCCAGCAACGCCGCGGCCGCGTGCTCGTCGCGGATCGATGTGGGAGTCTCGTCGATCGTGAGGTCCATCCACATCGTGCGCATGCGGGCCTCCACCTGTCGTCGCGACGGCGAGAAGATCAGCGCCTCGTTCGTGGTGAGATTGGCGGAAGCCAACGGCTCGAGTTCGAGCCATGACCGCTCGACGGCCGAACCCAGCCGCACCCCGGCCTCGCCAGACGCGTCGTCGAGATCGATCGCCAGAAAGAGCGGCTCGCCCCGGAGGCGGGAGCCATCGAGCCGCACGCCACGGCCGCCGACGAGGGCGCCACGGTCTTGCGTGCCAGGGCGCAGCTTCGCCAGACGGTCAGGAAAGGCTTCGAGGAGGGAGAGCATCAACGCCGCGGCTGGGTCGGTGGCGCGCGGGGCCATGGGCGTGTCGACGAGCCGAGCAAGCTGCTCGGCTACGCGGAGCACGTTGTGGGCGCCACCTGGATGGGGGTCGAGCCCTGGGTCGCCGATCGGAATCCCGGCACGAAACGCCTGCACGGCGGCCACGCGATCGACCACGTCGGAACGGGTGCGCACCGTCTGGCGGTCTCTCGGGCCTCCGCCTCTGGGTGTGCGAAACGGATCGCGCTCCGAGAGCAACGCGGCGGCGATCGCTGCCTCACGGAGCACCCCGTGCCGGGCACCGGCGAGCAGCAGCCGCGCGAGCCGTGGGTGGGCCGGCAGTCGGAGCAGGTCGTGCCCGAGGGGTGTCATGCGGATTCGACCCGCGGTCGGCGTCTCGACGGCCCCGAGGTGCACCAGCAGCTCGCGGGCCTTGGCGAGCGCCTCGGGGGGCGGGGGATCGAGCCAGGCGAATCCCTCGGTCTCGCCAAGCGCCACGAGCTGCAACACCGCCCCGGCGAGATCCCCCCGCACCGCCTCCGGAAGGTCGGCGGCGGCGCGATGCTGGTGTGACGACTCGTCCCACAACCGCCAGCAGATGCCCGGGGCGGTGCGGCCTGCCCGGCCCGCCCGCTGGTCGGCGGAGGCCTTCGAGATGGGGATGAGTTCGAGCCTCGGCAGGCCGGTGGCATGCGACACGCGGCTCTGTCGGGCGAGCCCCGAGTCGACCACCGCCGTGACGCCGGGAATCGTGAGCGATGTTTCGGCGACGTTCGTTGCGAGAATCACCTTGCGACGACCGATGTCGGCGAGCACACGGTCCTGCTGTTCGGGCGGGAGATCGCCGTAGAGCGGCATCACGACGACGCCCTGACGGTCGAGCATCGCGGCGAGTTCCTGCTGGCAGCGGAGAATCTCGCCGACTCCCGGAAGGAACACGAGCACGTGCCCGTCGGTGGCACGCACGGCGTCGGGCACGGCGTCGATCACGCGCTCGATGAGGTCACGCCGGTCGCCATGCCGCAGATACCGTGTTTCGACGGGAAAGACGCGTCCGTCCGCCGACACCACGGGGCAGTCGAACCCCTCGCGTCGGAGAAGGGCCGACACCGGGACGGCGTCGAGCGTGGCGCTCATCACGACGATGCGGAGATCGGGACGGAGCGTCTCCCGCACCCCCACGAGCAGCCCGAGGATGAGGTCCATTTCGAGCGACCGTTCGTGAAACTCGTCGAGGATCACGGCGGCGATGCCCTCGAGCGACACGTCGCTGACGAGCCGCCGGAGCATGATCCCGGTCGTTTCGACGATCAGCCGTGTGTCGCGTCCCACGCACGACTCGAACCGGACCTGATAGCCGACCTCTCCCCCGAGCTCGCCACCCCGCAGATGGGCGATCTGCCGGGCCACCGCGCGGGCCGCCAGGCGTCGTGGCTGGAGGAGAATCACCCGGCTGCCGACGGGCACGTCATCGAGGATGGCGGCTGGCACGAGCATGGTCTTGCCCGAGCCCGGCGGGGCCGTCACGACGACGCCTCCCGATCGGGAGGCGGCCACGGCCTCGGCAAGCACATCGGCAACGGGGAGATCGGCTGGCAGAAACGTCATGCCCGTAGCCTACCGGGAGGTGGCCATGGGCGTGCATGAGGGCTCACGTGTCGCCGCGAAGCTCGAAGGCATACCTGCCGGGGTTGGGCACGGGATACCGTCCCTCCTCGTCGGCAACCACCGGTGCGGGAGACTCGAGCGTGAGGTGTTCGACGCCGGCGGTGAGGTCTTCGGGGCAGTCGAGCATCTCCTGGAAGGTGATCGGCCGCCCCACATGCGCGGAAAACCGTCCCATCGCCGTCACGAGGCTCGCCTCGGCGCCGCGCACCGCCTCGTTGTAGGGCTCGTCGGCCACGATCGCCTCGATGAAGTGGTCCCACTCCCGCCGATAGGGATTGGGCTCGGGCTGCTCGGCCGTCCAGAGGATGCTGTCCTTCGCCATTCGCTGCGAACGGTAGATCGTGGATTTGGCCGGCGAGTGGCCACTCGTCGAGATCGTGAAGGCACCCTTCGAGCCCTGGCCATAGACGCCGAAATGCTGCCGGCAGTTGTTCATGAGGCGGCTTTCGTAGATGAACTTCTGGCCTCCGGCAAACGTGTATTCGACGCTGTAGACGTCGAAGTTCTGGTCGGTGATATGTCCCTTGTAGTGTCGGCCTCCGGCGCCATCGGCGGTGATGGGCCACTCCCCCATCATCATGCAGACCTCGTCGATGTGGTGGATGCAGTAGTCGCTGAACACGCCGCCACTCGCCCAGAGGAAGTTGTGGAACCGCTTGATCTGCCACATGAGCTCACTCATCTCCTCGGGCCCCGGGGCGAGGTCGAGGTTGTGCGGCGGCGTGTGGCTTCGGTATCCGCGAAAGGCGATCAACTCTCCCGCCTCCCCATCATGCAGCCTGGCCACGAGCTCCCGACGACGGTCGCAGTGGCGGCACATCAGACCCACCGCCACTTTGAGCCGCTTGGCGTCGGCCTTCGCGGCGAGTTCGATGATGCGCTTCGTGCTGGGGCCGTCGATGGAAACGGGCTTCTCCATGAAGACGTGCACGCCGCGATCAATGGCGTGCGCGAAGTGGGCGGCCCGAAACGCCGGCGGGGTGGCGAAGATGGCGATGCCGCCGGGAGGCAGGGCGTCGATCGCCTGGCGATAGGCGTCGAAACCGATAAACATGCGGTCGTCGGGCACGTCGGTGCGGTCCTGAAACTGCTCCTCAAGAACCCGCTTGACGGTGGCGATCCGTTCCGGGAACACGTCGGCCATCCCGGTTAGCTTCACGCGACCGCCGCGGGCATCGAAGGCGTCGAGGATGGCGCTGCCTCCCCGGCCGCCGCAGCCGATCAGCGCGGCGTGGATTTCATCGCTCCCGCCTGGATGCACGGCCGGGGCCGAGGGCGTGGTGGCCTCGGCAGGCGGGTCGACGTCGGCCGCGAATGCTGCGGCCGACGCGGCGATGCCGCCCGCCGCGAGGAAACTGCGACGTGTCGATGCCGAATCACGTGGCCAATCCGGGCACATGGCTCATCCTCGGAGGTCAGCGGGTCGCGGTCAGGTCGTCGTCAAGTGAACGGTGCGGACGAAGGCCCTCGCGAGTGAGTTCGCCGTGGTAGGCCCGCACCGCCTCGTCGGCGGCGAGGGTGCCGTCGGCCACGGCGCGAAGATGCCTCACGAACGCGAGCTGGTGCTCGGCGGCGTTGATCTTTCGACCGAAGAGGGCCACGCGGGCCCCGTGGCGTTTCGATTCCTCGACGAGCGAGAAGGCGTCGAACGTGGTGCCGGCGGCCCCGCCAAGGATGCCGACGATGAGCGACGGATCGTAGGAAGCGAGTTGGGAGGTGACCGCCGGGCCGAGGTACGGAATCTTGAGAAAGATCGGCCGTCCGGCGCGGGGAACCCCCGCGAGCGCCCGCACCACGTGGTCGGCGAGAAAGCGGCCGACCCCGAGCGGGGCCGCCGCTCCTCCGTCGGCGAGGGCGTTGGGCAGGAACACCTCGAGGAAATGACGGAAGCCTGCCGACTCGGCTTCGAGCCGAAACGATCGGTAGGCCTCGAGCATCGCCCGATCGAGGTGGGCGTCGCCGTTGAGGGTGATCGAGAAGAGCCCGAGATCGACCGTCGGCCGGCCGATCCGGGAGGGGAGCAGGTGTCCATGCTGCGCCTGCGCGACCGTGGTGGTGGAAAATGGCAATGCCGGCTGGCGGGAGTAGGTGCCGGCCCCCGACGCGAGCCAGATGTCGGTGGTGTCGTTCATGCGAACGGCGGGCGTGACGCTCGACGAGGCAAACAGACCCTCGTCGAGCGCGAGCTGCTCGCTCGTGCTGGCGCTCATCAGCATGATGTCGACGAGCCCCTGCGCGACGATCTCACGAATCTGATCGCGAAACTCCGGCAGGGTTCGAAACGGCCCGTCCGTGGCGGTGCCCCCCGCTCGCAGGCCCGGGGCTGCCAGGCCGAACGCCATGTCGGCGTCTTTCGCGTCGGCCAGGATGAATTCGCTGCACGTGGGGTCACTGAGGAGCCGTCGCAGCTTCTCGTCGAGCGTTTTCGCGGAAGCGGGAGTGGCTGGAGGCATGTCGCGAAGTCTAGCCCACACCGTTCCTCTCCCCGACGCCAGGGTGGCGAAAATGTACAAGGTTTATAAAAATGTGAAACTGCCGGAGGGGTGCGGGGACCTGACCTGGCCGTGCTGTCGCCGCGAATCGTGTGCTTCGGATTCTGAGTATCGCCATGCCGAACGTCCCGCTGATCGCCGTGATCCTCGATGCCGCGCGTCCCTACGACCGCCTCATCATCGGGGGTATCGCCCGGTACGTCCGCGAACGGGCCTTGTGGTCACTCTACGTGGAGGAGGATCCCCTCCAGAAGCTGCCCGATCTGAAGCGATGGCACGGGGATGGAATCATCGCCAACTTCGACGACAAGCGGGTCGCCAAGGCAATCGCAGGCCTCGCGATCCCGATCGTCGGCGTGGGAGGCGGTTACGGCTGGTTCGATCCGTCGTCGACCATGCCCTACGTCTTCACCGACAACGACGCGATCGGGCGGCTTGGTGCGGCGCACCTGCTCGCCTGCGGCTTCGAGCGGCTCGCCTACTACGGCTACCCGACGACGGCCACGAGCGGCTGGTCGGTGGAACGGGCCGATGCCTTCGCGGCCGCCTGCCGTGAGGCCGGCAAGGATTGTCACGTTCACACCGGCCGGCATCCCGACGCACGGCGATGGCAGGATCTTCAGCGCGACCTCCGCGAATGGATCACCTCGCTGCCGAAGCCGATCGGGCTCATGGCGTGCAACGACGTGAGGGCCCGTCATGTGCTCGAGGCATGCCGAAGCCTCGGCCTCCGGGTGCCGCACGATGTGGCCGTGCTGGGTGTCGACAACGACGACATGATCTGCGAACTCACCTCGCCATCGCTGTCGAGCATCGATCAGGCGGCCCGCCGTATCGGGTATGAGGCGGCCAGTCTCCTCGATCGGATGATCTGCGAGGGCGTCGCCACGGCCGCCGGTGAGCGGGTGGTCGTGCCGCCGATCGGCGTGGTCTCGCGAACGAGCACCGACGCCATGGCCACCTCCGACGAGGCGGTGGTGACGGCGATTCAGAAGCTTCGGGACGAGCCCCTCATCAAGCCCGACATTGCGGGAATCGCCCACGAGGTGTGCCTTTCCAGGCCCACGCTCGAAGCCCGGTTCAAGGCGGTCGTTGGCCGTTCGATCCACGACGAATCCGTTCGCCTCCGCGTGGCCGCGATCCGTCGGCTCATCACGCAGACGGCCCTCCCGCTCAAGACCATCTCCTCGCGGGCCGGCTTCAGTTCCGTGCAGTACATGACGACCTTTCTTCATCGCCACACCGGCACGACGCCGGCCCGCCTGCGGCAGTCGGAACGGCAGCTCGTCGACGTGACGGTGGCCGACGCGAACCAGCGAGGTGATTCGTGACATCCTCCCCCGACTGCGTGGTCTGCGGAACGTGCGTCGCCGACATGCTCGTTCGTCCTGTGCCGCTCGAGCAGCCGATCGGCGGAGGGCGGCTCGTGCATGTCGACCCCATCGCACTTACCACCGGTGGCATCGTGTGCAACACGGGAATCGCCCTGCGGCGTCTCGGCGTCACGGTCGCCGCCGCCGGAATGGTGGGGGACGATGTGTGGGGGCGGGAGATCCGGTCGCGGCTCGATCGTGAGGATATCCGGACCGGCATGATGGAGATGCGTGACGGGGTCGCCACCAGCTCCACCGCGGTGCTCATCGATCCGGCGGGTGAGCGCAGCTTCTTGCATCATGTCGGCGCCGCCGGCGACCTCGATCTCGCGTTCGTGCAGCGGCACATCGCGACCTTGGCTGCGTGCCGCTACTGCATCGTGGGCTACCTCGGGCTTCTTCCCAGGCTCGAACCTCGGCTGGCCGAGGCGGTTGCCTTGATTCGGTCTGCCGGCTGTCGCGTGGTGGTTGAGACAGCCGGCGGTGCCGGCGCGATGGCGGATCTCGTGCCGGCGCTGCCCTCCATCGACGTGTTCGTGCCAAGTCTTGACGAGGCGCGAGTCCACACCCAGACGGATGATCCGCATGACATGATCGCCTGCTACCGCCGTCATGGCGCCGCTGGGATCGTGGGCGTGAAACGGGGGGCCGAAGGCACGCTGCTGAGCCCGTCGCCAGGACTCATGGTCGAGATCCCCTGCATCGCCGCACCGGAACCGGTGATCGACACGACCGGGGCGGGCGACTCGTTCCTTGCCGGATTCGTGGCCGGGCTGATCCGGGGCATGACGCCAGCCGAATCGGGCCGTCTCGGAGCCGCCGCGGCCGCATGGTGCGTGACCCGTGCCGGCGCGACCGCGGGCCTCCGGAGCTTCGACGACACGCTCAGCCTGGCCCGAGGTTGAACCGGGGCGTGGTCAGCCGATCCTCGTGCCGCTCCACACGCTCCCAGGCGGCCCGCCAGTCGTCCCAGGTGATGGGGGTGACGGCGACCACGGCACCATCGTCGGAGGCCGTCTGGTCGGTATCGATGCCGGCAGAGGCCGCGACGGCACGGTCGGCGGCGGCGAGTCGGTGGTAGCCAGCGAGCGCCAGCCTCACCACGCCGGCAGACTCCCCGGCGAGATCTGCGAGCCAGCCCTCGTCGAGGATCCATGACTCGATCAGATCGTCACGCCGCACGAGGCAGAGCACGAGCGGCCGATCATCAGCACCGTCCGCGACGAGTGCGATCGTGATGCTCCGCACCGTCAGTCCCACGGAGGAGACGCGAACACGGAGCTGCCGCCCAGCCTCCGTGAGGGCCATGAGGGCGATCACGTGGCGGTTGAGGAAGACCACCACGTCGTGCTCCACCTCCTTCCGCTGCCACACCGCGCGGCTCCTCACGCGGCGGGCTTCGGCATCCCGCCGAAGTCGCGCGAAGATCTTGGGGATGGTGCCTGAATGAAAGCCTGGCAGCAGCAGGCGGCGAATCGTCTCGCCGTGGTGCCCGACCGGAACGGGCCGGAGCGTGCGCGGGCGATTGGCGGCATAGAGTCGCCAGTTTTCCTTGAACTCCCACGCGAGAAAGCCAAAGACGCCAGGCAGCGCCGTCGATACGAACGTAACCACCGTCAGCGCCAGCCCCTTCTCCATGCCGGTGGTGCCGACGAGCTGCGATGCGACGACGGGAATCATCGGCACGAGAAGCTTGTGAGACACCGTCACGACCGGAAAGTGCTTGATCGGATTGAGCTGCGGCTCGATCAGCAGCGTGACGCAGAATCGCACGACCGACTCGATCACCGACCAGACGGCACCCACGACCGCCTTGATGGCGAGCACGACGCCCGACTCATCGGACCGGAATCGGAGCGACTCGTCGACCGCGTAGAGCGTGCCTTCGACGACGTCGAGAGCGTGACGAAACACCTCCACCGTGAGCGAGTAGAGCCCGACGAGCACGTGCGTGTGGAACTGGAGAAGCAGTTTCGTGGCCGACTCCACGACCTGCTCCTGGATCTGGCGGCCCACGGCGGAGTTCAGCCCGAGGGCCCAGATGGCAAACGCGACCGGCACGAGCCACGGGGTGCTCCGCGACACCCAGGGGCCCTCGTAGGGCAGCACGAGCCACGTGAGTGCCGTGGCGAGAAGTGGGCTCCAGACATGACGCATGAACCATCGGGCAGCGGGGCTGGCGATGACCCGTTGCACGATCGGCAGGCGGAGCACGGCGGCGGGAAGGGCGAAGACCAGAAACTGGACCGCCGCCGCGAGGCCGCGGGCTGCCTGCCATGCCACGGCACGGACGGATGCAAGGTGGAGGATCGCCCACAGCAAGACGCCGATGGTGAGCATCCGAGGCTGCGTGTAGATATGCCAGATGACGCCGAAGGAATAGTGGGTGATGGGCTCGATGATGTGCTCGAGCCCCCGGAGGAGGACCCACGCGCCGCCAAAGGGCACGAGCACGTTCGTGGTCACGAGCCGTCCCACCGCCGTGCCGAACAGCGGGGAGCTGATCCGCTGCATCAGCGTCATGTAGGGGGGAGCGGCTCGATACGCGCCGTCGAGGGTGGCGGCCAGACCCCGATCGAGACGCAGCAGTTCGTCACCGGCAAGCCAGTCGGCGAGATCCTTCAGGTCGGCGAGTTTGAGCTGGTTTCGGGAGATGGCGTCGCGGATACCGCCAAACGACACGAATCCCCGCGTCATGACGAGGTCGAGAATCTCCTCGACGAGGGTGTCGCGGGCGGCCGACTCGACGAGCGCGTGCGGCTCGATGCCCGCACGGACGAGTGCCTCCTCGAGACGTGGTCGGAGCGTCTCGCGGGCGGCCGCATTCGTCGTGCGCACAGCCTCCGCCAGGAGCCGGTCGGCCCGCGATCGTGATGCGGCCGGGAGGTCGAGGGACGGCAGTCTCCCCGCCGCCGCCTCGGCATGCCGGTGGATCAGGGCGAGCCGCTGGCAGGGGAGCGGCACGGCCAGTGGGCGGCGGCCTCCGGTGACCATCCAGCCGATGAGCTGCGTGCGAAAACTCTCGCGCTCCGAATCGACGCAGATCTTCTGCAGGTCGAAGAGGAGTCGCGCCGCTGGATGCCACGATGAGCCGCGTGCGTGTTCCACTAGGTCGCGGATGACCGATTCGGCGTTGTCGACCGCACGATCATCGAGGTCGAGCGCCCAGCCAAGCCGACGGGCAAAGGCATCAATCTGCCGCTCGAGCCGGCCGGTAGCCTGGCACGCCGCCTCCGGACGCGAGTTCGCGGCACGCCACTCGTCGAGCGCCGCCCGTACCATGTTGCCGGTGAGGGCGGTGTGAGTGGCGCGGCGTCGCAGCTGGGCGGCCCGCGTGCGCGGCCACCACGTCACGCCCCAGCGTTGCCACCAGGGAGTCGAAATGGGGGCGGCCTCAGGCTCGATGGCCACTTCCGGATCAAGCATCGGCGGCAGCGATCGCGCGAGCAGGCCCTCGGCTCCCACCGCGGCCGACAGGGCGGTGGCCACGCCATCGGGATCGACGACGGCAGGAAACCATGCGGCAACGAGCGAGGGGCGGAAACAGCGGAGTTCCAGGAACGTCGCGATGAACTCCCGTGCGACGAGCCGATCCGATGCGTCGGCGTTCACGCGCCCCTCCGCAGCCAGCACATCGCGGGCCTCCATGAGGGTCTCCGCGTCGAGGAGGGAGACTCCGCCATCGGGAAGACGGTCGCCCGCAAGATCGAGAAGTGCGTGGAACGCGAGTCGCCAGTACTCCCGGAGGAGCGAATCGGCGTTTTGCGGCGCTGCGCGGACGTCGTCGGGCCGGGACACAACGGCCACGTGGTCCGGCAGCGTCGACGGCAACGCCACGAGCCCGTCGGTGAGCCGCGGCAGATCGCGGGCCGAGAGGGTGACGCTGTCGCCATGGGGTGGCCGTGCGAGCGAGAGGGGGGCGTCGTGGCACGTGAGCCGGGCGATACGCCGGACCACACGGCGGGAGGCAAACAGCAGCTCCGGGGCCGACTCCCGAATCGCCTGTTCGATGGCGAAGGAGTCAACGGCAGCAGCAAGGTCGGCCATCCGCCGTCACTCCGCCTCGAGGTGGCGACGTGCCTCCTCGATCTGCTGTCGTTGCTCCGCGGAAATCTTCGGCCACGTGAGCCCCAGACCGCGGATCGTCTCCGTCAACACCGCCGACACCACGGCGCGGCTCACCCACTTCTTGTCGGCCGGCACCACGTACCACGGCGCATGGTCGGTGCTTGTGGCTGAAATCGCCTCCTCGTAGGCGTTCATGTAGTCGTCCCAGTGCTGGCGCTCGGCCACGTCGGACGGGGAGAACTTCCAGTGCTTCGACGGTTCGTCAATTCTCGAAAGAAAGCGTCGCTTCTGTTCTTCTCGCGACACGTTGAGAAAGAATTTCACGATCGCCGTGCCGTTTCGCGCGAGGTGGCGTTCGAACGCCACGATGTCGTCATACCGCGACTCCCAGAGTTTTCGGCCCGGTTTGACGTCGGGAACTCGCTGGGCTTCGAGCAGATGCTGGTGGACCCGCACCACCAGCACGTCTTCGTAATACGAGCGGTTGAAGATGCCGATCTGCCCCCGCGACGGGACTCGCTTCATGCACCGCCAGAGAAACGTGTGGTCGAGTTCCTCCGCGGATGGCTGCTTGAAGCTCGTCACCTCGACACCCTGGGGATTGACCCCGCTCATGACGTGCTTGATCGCCCCGTCCTTTCCCGCCGCGTCCATCGCCTGGAAGATGACGAGCACGCTCCAGGTGTCGCTTGCCCAGAGGAGTTCCTGCATCTGGGAGAGCGCCTCCACGTGGGTGGCGAGCAGCCCCCGGGCCTCCTCCTTCCGCTCCTTTTCCGGGATGTCGCCGTTGCCTGCCCAGCCCGGATCATGGTCGGCGAGTCGAAGCGGCTTCCCCGCCGGCACGCGAAACCGCTTTTCGAGTTTGGCGAAGTCGAGCGACACACCATCACCTGCGAGGCCCGGGAGCGTGGAGGATGTCGTCATCATAGCGGCAGAACGGAGGGTACGGAGACACGCTGCCGTTGCACGGGCTACGATGGAGTCTTCCCGAGGAGTTGTTCCATGGCGACGGTTCAGGTTGGCGACACGGCCCCCCGTTTTACGGCCATCATCCAGGATGGCAGCGAGTTTGACTCGGCGTCGTTGCTGGGACGGCAGTGGCTGGTGCTCTTTTTCTATCCCAAGGACGGCACACCTGTGTGCACCAAGGAAGCCTGCGCGTTTCGTGACTCCTACGAGCGGTTTCTCGCGGCGGGCGCCCAGGTGGTCGGGGTGAGCGGCGACTCCGCCTCCCGCCATGCCCGGTTTGCCGACCGACACAAGCTCCCGTTTCCGATCGTGGCCGACACCGGCAGCCGCCTCCGCAGGCTGTTTGGCGTGCCGGCCCCGCTCGGTTTTCTCCCGGGCAGGATCACCTACGTCATCGACCGCGACGGAATCGTCAGGCTCGCCTTCTCGGCGCTCTTCGCCTCCGAGGAGCACGTCCGCAAGGCGCTGGCGGCCGTCGAGGGGGCCGAGCAGCCTTCCTGAGGCTTGAGTAACCCATTCATCGCCTGCCTTCGCAACGCGACGGGGATTTGGCGTTGCTGCTCGTGAATCTCCTTTTCATCGATCACGAGAACACAAAGCGGCGATCCACAGAACCCGGAGTCGCCCTAGCGATGGCTTGGCCAATCGACGTACCCGGCGGCACCGGTCGGCCTCCACCACGTCTCCATGGCGGCCTCCGGGGCCAGCGACCAGCCGTGACGAAGCCGCTCGACGAAGTCCGGGTTCGCGATGAAGGGCCGGCCGAACGCAATCAAGTCGGCGTGCCCCGCTGCGATCATCGCCTCGGCTGATTCCGGTGTGTAGCCGCAGTTGCCGATCAGCGGACCGTGAAACACGCCGCGAAAGTCGGCGAGTGTCAACGGCTCGCCATGCTGATGGAACCCAAAGGCGAGCCCGTCGAGGATGTGGAGGTAGGCCAGCGGAAACCGATCGAGCACCGTCGCGGCATGGAGGAACTGTTCGCGGAAGTTGGGCGACCCCATGTCGTTGAAGACCCCGTTGGGCGAGAGCCGCACCCCAACGCGATGGCTGGGCCACTCACGAGTCACGGCCGTGACGACGTCGGCGAGGAAGCGGCATCGCTTTTCGATGCTGCCGCCGTAGTCGTCGGTGCGAAGGTTCGTGCGCGACTGCAGAAACTGGTCGATGAGATAGCCGTTGGCGGCGTGGATCTCGACACCGTCAAACCCGGCGCGACGGGCCCGGGCCGCGGCCCGGCCATAGTCGGCCACGGTGGCGACCACCTCGTGCGGCTCGAGGGCGTGTGGCGTCTCGTAGGGCCGCTTGCCGATGGGGGTGTGCAGTCCGTCGCCGTTGATCTTCACCGCCGAGGCCGAAACAGCCGGCCGGCCGTTGTGGAAACTGCTGTGCGAGGCCCGACCCATATGCCAGAGCTGCAGGAAGATTAGGACAAGTCCCCGCAGCGAAATTGCTGTGTTTCGCGTCCTGCTGCGGCAGGCTTCGTGAGCGGTAGTTTTCCGGATCGTGCGAGGATCGCCCCGCCAGCCGATCGGGCTTCCTTGGCGATCCTAGAGCGTCGTTTTCCAGCCCGAGGCCGTCCCGGTAGGCTGTCGGCCATGCCAGCCGTCCTTGCCATCCTCGTCGCCACCACGGCCCTCGCAGCCGAGTCCACTACGCTCACGGGCAAGGTGGTGTCGGTTCACGACGGCGACACGCTGCGAGTCGTTGACGGCACGGGCGGGAACCATGCCGTGAGGCTTCAAGGCATCGACGCCCCGGAGACGAGCCAGCCATTCGGAACGAAGTCGAGGAACCGGCTGGCCGCCCTGGCGATGGGCAAGCGGGCCACGGTGGCCGTCACGGGCACCGATCGGTACGGCAGGCTCTTGGTGTGAGGGCATCCGGCTCCTCCGAGGCGTGAAAGCGCACGAGCGCACCTGCGCTTTTTTTGTGTGCGCGCCCGATTCGTCCCTGCCCGTGCCCGATTCGTCACATTCTCGGTTTTGTGGCTTCTGGGCCGCCTGTTTCGTCGTATAACCCCGGAAGTGTGGTTGTGTGTCTGGAAGGTAGTCCACACACCTGCAACCGTTGCTCAACCGCGTACGGTGCTGGTTCGTGAAGGCCGTCCTCTCTCTTTCAGCGTTTCCTAGTCTGTCACTGGAGTTTGCTCATGAACACGGTCTTGGTTCGTTCTGCAGTGGTCTTTTTTTTCGCTGCGGCGGTCACGTCGGCATCTTCAGCAAGCGCCGGTCTCGTGATCTCGTTTGAGGAAAGCGGAGCTAACGTGGTAGCCACCTTGTCGGGGTCGTTCACGGCCCTCCCAACCCCAAGTGGAAGCCAATTCGCGATATTAAGAAACCGCGTACGCGGCGGCGGCCCGTATTTTGATTCGACCGACCAGCCGTCTGGCACTTCCATGAACTTGAATGTGTACGATTTTGTGCCGTTAAACTCCTTTCCGGCTTTTGGCACTCTCAACACAACTTTCAATGCGACCTCTGTCTCTGGATTGAACACATCGGTGTTGGTCAACGTGGCCTTGCTCTGCCTGCCGCCGGACTTCTCCGCCGGCACGTCTTTCACCGGGAGTTTGAACTGGGCTGGGCAATCGTTGGCTTCGTTGGCGCTCACGCCCGGGTCATACACTGGGACGCTCAGTAACTCGGAAACCGTCACCATCAATGTCGTCCCCGAACCCACCACCTGCGTCATGGCCCTCGCCGGTCTGGCCTGCGGCGGCTACTCGCTCTTTTGCCGTCGCAAGCGGGCCTGACACAACGAAGCCAACGCGATTCAACGCGAGGGGAGCAGGTCGCCATCACGGGCCTGCTCCCTTTGTGCGTTTGTGGGGCGTGCCGCCGTGGGAATGGAGGGCAACAGAGAAGGATCGCAAGGACGGCGGGGCGATACCGGGAAAGCCTCCACGGGTAAAATGACGTTTTCCGTAGCCCCCGGGAGCCAGCCCATGCCACATCCGATCGCTGTTCGCCCCTTTGTTATCCGAGCCACCGAGTCCGCCCGCACCGGAGGCACGGCCGCCGAACGATCCAACGCCCTCGCCACGGCGATTGCCGACCTCGTTCTCGCAAACCGCCTCGCAGCGGATTCGTTTGGGTGCCGATCGGTGTTCGCATGGGCCGTCGATCGACTTGCGGACGCTTATTCGGAGATGCGGGACGAAGCGGCGGCCCCGGCGGGGCCGGGGCTTTTGTGGTCGCCGATCCAGATTGCCGACCATGCCCGGGCGATCGACGAAGCGGTGGCCGATGCCACGGGCATCGTCGAGGCGATGGAGGCCGAGGCGGTTGTGGAGGACGAGGGCGAGGCGGATTGGTGGCGGTAGCGGGCACCCTCACCCGGCATCCCCGTACCTCCACTCCAAGCGTGGCAGGCCGATAACCTCGGTTTCGATTTCATAACGTGAGGAAGATTCGGCCACCGCGGGCATGCACGGCCTCGGTGACCGAACGCCAGCCTGCCTCCATGGCGTCGGTGTAGATGCCGGGGGACTCGACCCAGCCATTTGCCTGCTCGGAGATCGTCGTGGCCTCGGCGATGATGAGACCGGCAGAACTCCGCTGCGCGTAGTATTCCGCTATCATCGCGTTCGGAATCCGGTCCGGGCCGGAGCGAGCCCGAGTCAGCGGTGCCATGACCACGCGGTTGGCGAGTTGGAGGCCATGGAGATCAAACGGTGAAAGCAGGGACGGAAAGGGCATGACGGAACAGTTATCCAGGAAGGTGAAAAAAACCGATCGCCAGAATCAGGTAGACACCGAGCAGCAGAAACCCCTCGAACCAGTTCGCCTTGCCGTCGGCGATCAGCTCCCGGGTGATGATGGTGGCGAGCACGATCGCTACCACTTCGAACCCCGTGAAGGCAAGATCCATGGGCTGGCCCATGATCTGGCCGGCGAAAACGAGCAGCGGTGCGACGAGCAGCACGAGCTGAATGGTCGACCCGACCGTGGCCGCCAGCACGAGCGAAGGCTTGCCCCGGCGCGCGAAATGAAAGCCCGACAGCACCTCCCCGAGGCTCCCCACTCCGCCGAGCAACACCAGGCCGCTGAAGGTCGTCGTGAGCCCAAGCTGACGGGCGGTCGGCTCGAGCGCGTGGGAGAGTTCCTCGGTCACCACGCCGAGGCAGGCTGACGCGATGACGAGCTTCAGCAGGCTCTGCCATACGGCCGCCGGGCGATGGTTTTCCTCGAGCGGCGTATCGTCGGGAAGACTCGTGCCACTGCTGCCGCCGGAGAGCGACACCGCGACGTTCGCGACATACATTCCGATCAGCACGAACGACATCTCGAACGACAGATCGCGGGTTTCCGCCGATGTGCCCAGCGAGAACATGGCCGGAACGATGAAGCAGAACGCGCAGATCATCAGCATCGATCCGTTGACGGCGAGCCGCTTCGGGTCGAACCGTTGCTCGCCGTGGGTGATGCCGCCGGTGATCAGCGCAACGCCAAGACTCACGAGCAGGTTGGCGAGAATCGCTCCCGTGAGGGATGCCTTGACCACGGCGGCAAGCCCATTGGACAGGGCGACACCACCGATGATCAGTTCGGGAAGGTTGTTGAGCGTGGAATTGAGGAGGCCGCCGAGCGTGGGGCCGAGCCGGGCGGCAAGCCGCTCGGTGGCGTCTCCGATCATGCCGACGAGCGGCACGATCGACACGAGGCAGGCGATGAACACCGCGGCTGGAGGGGCCTCCTGCCACGACAGGCCAATCGCCACGGGTACGGCGGCGAGAAGCCAGCGTGTGGTCATGCAGATCGCCCTTGTGGTCGGCTGAGTCGGGGAAATGGGTGTATGCTCTCGCCCCGGCGATTCTTGGTCGCCGAGGATCGTTTGCCAACTCCACGAACTGACGCAGGGAGCGAAAGGGGATTCATGCCCGACCACGGAGACGATCGAGGACCATTCCGACGGGTCACCGACCTCGAGCGGTTGCTGGCAATCGCCCGACGCCTCGGGGCCACCGTCGATCTCGACGCCATGCTTGCCGCGATCGTCGATGCGGCCACCAGTCTCCTCGATTGCGAGCGGGCGACCGTGTTTCTCTACGACAGCGGCACTGACGAGCTCCGAAGCCGGATCGCCACCGGCATCGCCGGGTCGCCCATCTCCGAAATCCGTTTCCCCGCCAGCCGCGGTATCGCCGGTGAGGTGGCCCGCACGGGTATCCTCATCAACATCCCCGACGCCTACGCCGACTCCCGATTCAATCCCGACTTCGACAAGGCCAGCGGCTTTCGCACGCGGAGCATGCTCACGGTGCGGCTGTCAGACCACGACGACCATACCGTGGGCGTGCTTCAGGTGCTGAACAAGCGGACGGGGCCGTTTGATGGCCGCGACGAGGAAATTGCCGGGTTCCTCGGCAGCCAGGCAGGCGTTGCCATCCAGCGGCAGCAGCTGCTCGACCATTACGCGGAGAAGCAGAAGCTCCAGCGGGATCTCAGCATCGCCCGCGACATCCAGCAGGGCCTGTTGCCCCGTGAGCAGCCGACCTGCCCCGGCTTCGACGTGGCGGGCTGGAACCGCCCCGCCGACGAAACCGGCGGCGACTTTTACGATTTTCTTCCGCTGCCCTCGGACCGCCTCGCCGTGCTGATTGCCGACGCCACCGGCCACGGGATTGGTCCGGCGCTCGTCGTGGCCGAGGCACGGGCGCTGTTTCGCGCCGTACTGCGCGCCGGCGCGCCGCTCGATCGGGCCGTGTCCGACGTGCATCAGCTCCTCTGCCTCGACATGCCCGACGGCCGGTTCGTCACGGCGTTTTGCGGGGTGATCGACATCGCCTCGGGCGACATCGAATACCTCAGTGCCGGGCAGGGACCGCTCATCCTCTATGACGCCTCGGCCGACGTCTTCCGAGAACTGGAGGCCCAAGGGCTTCCGCTCGCATTTTTTCCCGACGCTGGCTACGAGGGTCAGATTCGGATCGCCCTCGATGACGGTGACGTCCTGGTGCTTCTGACGGATGGCTTCTACGAATATGACCGGGGGGATGGCGAGACGTTTGGCGAGGAACGGGTCAAGGCCGTGGTTCGCGACCACCGTGATCGCTCGGCGGCAGACCTCATCGCCGCCCTCTCGTCGGCGGTCGATTCCTTCGCCGCCGGTGCCAAGCAACTCGACGACCTTACGGCCGTGATCGTGAAGAGGACGACCGCCCCACGCGACCCGTCATCGCCGACGTGACGATCAACCAGGAGCCCACGCCGCCCCACAGGGCGATCAGGCAGAGGGTGATGGAGGCAGACATGGCCCGCGACGTGCTCCTGCGGAGAGCGATGCTCCGTTGCAGGAAACCTAGGCCATGAACGGGCGCCGGGCGGCCGCGAAGGAGCCGCTGCGGGTTGTGGGGATTGTGACGGCCGTGGCGGCGACGGTCACGGCTTCGTCGTGACGTCGAGGTCGAACACGTTGGCGCGTCCTGGGACGACGGTAAACCGAAGGTCGGATTGGACGTTGTATCGAGCGGGAATGGATACTCCCTCGCCCCCGTCCGAGTCGGACATCACCCGAACCACGTACTCCCCGGCGGCGGCGCCATCACGATCCCCGGGGCCCTGTCGACCCAGCTCAAACCGGCCATCGCTCCGCGTTCGGGCCATCGCCCGAGGCCGCGAGCGATCGACCGGCTCGAACACCAGCTGAACGCCCCCGGCAGGCTTTCCATCGATCCGAACCGTTCCGGACACGTGTGTGATCCGAAGCCACCAGTCGCATCCACCCACGCATGCGACCAGGAGCACCAGCAGCGAGGTCATGGAAAACAACGCCATGCCGTCGCGGTGGCCATGCCGTTGAAAAGGACTCATTCGGTGCACGGCTCAGTTCTCCTGCGGGAGCGGTGACCCGTCCAAGCGATTGGCCTTCTTGCAGAGAAGCTCGGCCGGCACGCGATCGCTCAGAAAAGCGACCGCTCCGTCGCCACTGAGAAAGTGACCACCGCCGGGATGCCAACTGCTGAAACCTTTCGTGTTGGCGTTGAGGTTGGTGGCAAACGCGTTGAGATACCACTCCCCTGCCGACGCATGCGGAAAACCACGGTTCGAATCCGGGTATTTGGGACCAGAAGTTCGGCCAAAGCACCGACCCGCACCGTTGGGACTCGTGCCACCCGCCGGACGCCCGTTTCCGACCCATACCGCCGCTGGCCCACCCCGTCCCTCATCCGAGTCGGCTAAGGACATGGCGCCCGCCCGCTCACCGGCGAAGAACGTCTTGCTCAGACCGTCGGAAATCTTTGCCAGCGGCAAGCCGACTTTCGAGTTGCGAAATCCGAAGAACGCGCCAAAGGAGTCGTTGGCGTTGTTCGGCCCGTTCGAACCGTTGCCAGCCGACGTCAACGCCCCATCGCCACAACTGGCGACGTAGTTCGATGTGGCGAGCAAGAAACCCGATGCCACCGGCGCCTTCGTTCCAAAGTCCTCCAGATCGTTCAGGTCTTTGGCCACGTCGGACGGGCAGCGATACATCCCGATCTTGGCCTGCAGCGCCTGCCGCACCTGGTCGTTGGGGGGCGATGGGATCAACGAGTCGAGCTCCCGACTTCCGGGATCGAGCGCGGTGTAGATCGAGGACTGCTCGGTGTAGGGAAGGATGAAGGTGCCCCAGCCCCAGGCGGCGCGGTTGGTGTTGATGTATTCGAACCCGGCCGGAAGACGTCGCTGGGCGCTCTCGTGCGTCAGGATACCGAGGCCGATCTGTTTCAGATTGTTGGAGCAGTTGCTGCGACGGGCCGCCTCGCGGGCGCTCTGCACGGCCGGAAGCAGGAGGCCGATCAGCGTGGCGATGATCGCAATCACCACCAGAAGTTCGACCAGGGTGAAACCTTGACCGGCTGAGGCAAGCACCCTCGGAAAACCCGAACGCTGAACCTGTTTTATCGGCGCCACCATTTGGTCTCCTCCCGCCTTATCCCCAAGACAAGGGCCCTTCCGGAAGAATCTGGACACGACACGCAATCACTCCGGAAGTGCCACCACCGCCACCCCGTACATGTTGTAGCCCTCGAGATCCGCTGAGGGTACCACTCCTCCGAGCATGACCGTGGAGGGGGTCGGGACAACGCGGCACCACACGGAGAACGTCGTGTCGATGCTCTGGCCCGTCCCAACTCCCGTTTCCAGACGTGGTTTGAAGCGATTGGGCCCCTCGTCGAGGCCGATTTTCATGCCGGTGTCGACGAAGTCCGCCCGGAGCCACTCAGGCACGCGAACCTGGTCGCTCATGAGCACATACAGCGTCGCCGGCCGCGACACCTCGACGGCCATCTGAAACCCGTCGACGAACTTGTCGTCGTTGAAGGTCATGACGTATTCGGCGTTGTCGAGACACGGCGGTATTCCGAGGGAGTCGACGCCGTTCCATTCATGATTGCGGTCGACAAACGCTGGCGCGTCCTCGGACAAGCCTCCACGAATGATGCGGTAAAACTTGCTGACCGTCTCGCTCGGCGAGTTGTCGCTGATGGCGGTGATGATTGGCTCGGCGTCGCGCGGCCGCCGATCCGATCGTGAACCGTCGGGAAACTGATCGCTGCTGATCGCCATCACGCGGCCGACCTTCCCGCCCGGCTCGACCCGCAACCCCTCGCCTTGTTCCAGTCGCCTCGCCTCGGTCTCGTGGCCGTCCCCGTTGCTTCCATTCACCGCAAGGTCGACGCGCCCCTGAAGCACGGCCACATCGGTCAACCCAGACGATGTCACCTCGATCGCAAACTCGGTCCCCAGATCGACCACCCGCGCGACGGGTGTTTCGATGGTAAAGCCCTCGCCGTCAACGCCCACCCGCGCGCTGATTTTTCCGAGACGACTGAAGGCACGATCGCCGCCACAGATCTCGAAGTCGGCAGGGCCTCGAACGATCACCTCCACACCGGTGTCGAACACGAGCTCCACCTCGCCCGCGTCGAACCGCAATACATCGCCACGCGCCAGCCGTGTGAGCTCCGGCCACGACGTGCCGTCGGACGGCCACGCGACGTTGGTGGCACGGATCAGTGTGGCCACGCTCGTGGGCTTCACCACGGCGGCAGTCGGGCGCGACATGGGCGCCGTTCGCCATGCCACCACGCCGAGGATTGCGACCATCACGGCGGCGGCCCAGGGGACCGCGCCGGACCATCGGCGGCGGGACACCTCGCCGGGCGTGAGCTCCAGAAGCTCTGCTGCGACGTTGGGCTGCCGCGTTGCGGATCGCCACCGAAGCAGCGCCGTGTCTTCCATGAACGAGATGTATGCGGAGCGGGCCTCCGGGGACGAGGCCACGAGTTGTTCCAGGGCCGCACGGTCGGCGTCGTCGGCGGATCCCTCCAGAACCCTGCCCACACGATCGTGAATCTGTTCGATGAGCGATTGTGGCATGGTCATGAGTTTCCCTCCGTCAGGAGCCGCTGCGCGACGCAGTTATGGAGCGTGACCCGGATCCGCTGCACACTCTTGTAGACCGCATCGGCCGACCGTCCGAGCTGACCGGCCACGCCGCGGATGGTGGAGCCGTCGGCGTAGCACCTGAGAATGAGGTCTCGGTTCCGGGGGGTGAGTTTCTTGAGACACTCCTCCAAAGCGGCCTGACGGGAGTCGATCTCAGCGATGGGCGAGGCCGACTCGTCGGCGATGGCCTGAATCGCCTCGTCGCTGAAAACGATGCGGCTCCGCGATCGTCGCTTCCTCCAGGTCAGCACCTGGTAATGCGCCACGCGGATCGCCCAGGCCGCGAAATCGGTTCCCGGCTCGAAGCGGTCAAACTCCTCCCACAGCCGGACGTTGGTCTCCTGCAGGACCTCGTCGGCATCGCTCCAGACCGGCACCAGCCGCAGGATGTATCCATACACCCGTCGCTCGTGCTGCGTGAGCAGCCGCACAAAGAGCCGCCTGGATTCGTCGAGGTGCATGGGCAAACCGGCTTGAGGCGGCGTTGGGATGGAGACACAGCCCCTACTGAGAGGGCGGTGTGGTTGGGGAATTGGACGGTGTGGCACCGGTCGCGATGTCCAACCTTGCCGACTGGGCGCCCTGTTCTAGATGATTGTGGGAGGCGATTTCGGGTACGGTAAGGGATCCGGGCCGGCGCGGTGTGCCGACCGGAGGCGTCATGTGGGAAAGGGGGAGGACGATGGTCTCTCGGCATGGTCTGTTCGTTCGACATCACGGTGCCAGCGCGGTGGTGCGGGGCCTGCTGGCAGGGCTGCTGCTCGTCGGCCCCTCCGCGCAGCTTCAGGCCGACACGCTCCTGACCTGGGACATCACCAGCTCCACCGCAGCCACCAGCGGCTCGGCCGCCGGCAGCCTGGCGGTAGGCATCTCGGGAAGCGTGCTCAGCGGATCGACCCTGACCACCGGCAACAGCACCTCTCCCCTCAACACCTGGAACCGCACCTATCAGATGGTCACCTACACGAACGCCACCGATGCGATGGCGAACGGTCAGTACCTCTCGTGGACAACCAGTGTCGACGCGGGCTACACGGCGTCGTTCACCGGGCTTACCGGTCTGATGCTGGCACGCACGAGCAATGGCCCCCAGGCCGTCCAACTCTGGTACAGCACCGATGGAGGCACGAACTTCCAGCAGACCGGAGGCACCCTCACGACCTCCTCGACCCTGACGTCGGCCGCTTCGGCCTTTTCCACGACGATGGCCGCCACGCCCATCGTGCTCAATGGCGGAGCGTCCGGGGCGTCGATCACATGGCGGATGGTGGCCTACAGCGGCACGGGAGGGCGGCTCGGAATCTCGAGAACGAGTGTGGACGACTTCTCCATGCTGGGAACGATGTCGGGTGGATCAGCCCGCGACCTCACGTGGGTCGGTGCGGCCGGCGTCGGAACCTGGGATACCGACCCGGCCAACACCCCGTGGACGAACGGTGGATCGGCGTCCGCCTTCGCCACCAACGACAACGTGACGTTTGCCGTCCCAGGCACGGTCACGGTGGTTGGCAGCGTCGCGGCAGGATCCGTGGCCGTCAGCAACACCACCGGATCGCTCACGATCGGTGGCGATGGCTTTTCCGGCACCACGCTCACGAAGACGGGAGCGGGCGATCTGGTGCTCTCAGGATCCAACACCATTGCGGGAGGCTTGATCGTTTCGGGCGGAAGGCTGCTTCCGACCGTCCCCGGGGCGCTGGGCACGAAGGGTGTTGCGGTCAATGGTGCAACGCTCGTCGTCGACGGCGGTTCCGTGGCGAGCCTTTCCAATGCGGTCACGGTGGGGGTGTCTGGTGCGGTCGTCGATACGACGGGCGATGTGGCGATGACGGGTGCCATTGCGTCGTCGTCCGGAGGGCCGGGCGCGGTGTTCACGAAATCGGGATCGGGAACGCTCTCGCTCACCGGCGGTTTCGGCGTGCAGACGACGGCGCCGGTCGAACTCGACGTGGTCGAAGGGGGCCTTACCCTGGCGGGAAGCCAGAAAAACATCGGAGGCATCAACGATTGGAACGGGCCCGTGAGCCTGAACGGGGCCATTGTGATGCTCCATAGCGGAACCGTCGCAGGAACGGGGACGGTGACGAATACCAGCCCGGGGTCGGTCATCGCGTCGCGGCTCAATGCGGGGTGGTCCTCCTTTCAAAGTGGCCTCGTGTTGGAGCAGACGCTCACCGGCAGTTCACCGAACGGCAACAACACCCTTCGATTCGCCGGCCCCATCAGCGGTACTGGCGGGTTCAACGCCGTCGGCAACGGCATCAAGCAGCTCTGGGGCACCAACACCTACACCGGTCCGACGCGGATCACGGCAGGCACGCTCGTGATCGGAACTCGGGCGTCGCTGTACGGCGGGGTCACCGCCGATTGGACGAGCAGCCAGTTCACGGTTCAGAGCGGAGCGACCGCGTCGTTTCGGGTGGGTGGCGTGGATCAGTTTCTGCCCTCCGACTTCGACGTGCTGCTGTCGCTCGGTACGGCGACCGACGGTTTCCTGGCCGGGTCGCGCATCGGCTTCGACACCACCGACGGCACGTTTGCGTACGGCAACCCGATCGCCGATCCCAACGGTGGGTTCAACACCCTTGGGCTGACGAAGTCCGGCGTGAACGGGCTCGTGCTCTCGGGAAGCAACACCTACACCGGCTCGACGCTGATCACCGGGGGCATGCTCCTGTTCGAGACGAAGCAGTCGCTCTATGGAGGCGTCGCCGGGTATTGGAACTCCACGAACCTCGTTGTCTCGAGCGGCGCGACCGCCGCCTTTGGGGTTGGGGGCACGGAGGGATTCACGGCCGACGACATCGCCGCGATCGCCGTGCTCGGATCGGGCACCGGTGCCAACGGTTTCGCGTCGGGGTCGCGCATCGGCTTCGACACGTCGGCGGCCGGAAGCTTCACGTATTCAAACGTGCTGGCCAACCCCGACGGTGGGACGCGCACGCTTGGTCTGACCAAGGTCGGCTCGGGATCCCTCGTGCTCGCCGCCGCCAACACCTACACCGGCGGCACAACGATCGAAGAAGGTTCCCTGGTGATGGGGGATGCGGGGGCGCTCGGTTCGGTCGCCGGCGCGCTGGTGATCAATGGAGGTGCACTCGACCTCGCCGGCCACTCGCTCGCCGTCACCTCGCTCAGGGGCACGGGGGGCGCGGTGACCACCAGCGTGGCGGGGGCGGTGTCTCTCAGTGTCGCCGTGGCAAGCGGCACAACGTCGTACGCCGGCTCGCTGGAGGACGGTGCAGGCCGTGTCGCGCTTGTGAAGACGGGAGTCGGCTACCTCGAACTCACCGGCTCCAGCAGCTTCAGTGGCGGTACCACGCTGGTGGGAGACGTGGGAATCACGCAGGCTCAGGGCCTGGGGGTTGGGCCGATCGTCTCCTCGGGCAGCGATGCACGGGTTCGCTGGAGCGGCACCGACACCTCGGTGACGATCGCCAACCCGCTGGTGACGGGATCTGTGGCCACCGACGCCCTCGCGTTTCGCCCGGGAGCCGGAAACACCGTGGTGCTGACGGGATCGATCTCCGGGGCCGGTCAGCTGAAGATCAGCGCGAGCGCCGGTGCAACCCTCGATCTCACGTCACAGTCTGCGGCCACCAACACCAACACGGGCGGGGTCGAGATCGGCACGGGCCGGGTGCTCATCGCAAGCGGCGGCGCCCTGGGGGGTGGGGTGGTGAACTTTGGCACCGGATCCAACAGCATCCTCGCCCTCTCCGGGTCGTCGGCGACCGTGTCCAACTCCATGACGATCGGCAGCACCACCGGCACCACGGCCACCGTCGCCAACATCGACACGGGTGACGGGCTCCTGACGCTTGCCGGTCCGATCGCCACCCGCGCCGGCAACGCGGCTGGCAGCCTCATCAAACTTGGCTCGGGCACCCTTCGGCTGAGCGCGGTCAACACCTACTCGGGATCGACGACGATCCAAAACGGCGTGCTGCAACTTGCCAACTTTGAGGCACTCTCGTCGAGCACCGTGGTTCCGCTGGCCGGTGGCACGATGGCGCTCGACGCCTATCAGACATCCGTTGTCGGGGGGCTTGCTCCCAATGCAGGCGGCTTGGTGGACGTCGGCACCGGTCTCGTGACCGTGGCGCATGGGCTATCCGCCGCCGACCTGGTGACCGCCATCGTGTCGGGCTTGGGTGACGGCACGTGGAACGGCACCGCGGGCATCACGTCGAGTATGGCCGCGGCCGACGCCGGCCTTGGCATCTCGAGGGCGGTCGGCTGGCTCGACAACGGTGACGGAACCGTTACGTTCGCCTATTCCGCCCCTGGCGATACCAATCTCGACTGGACGATCGACCTGCTCGACATCGGCACGTACCTCGCTGCGGGCAAGTACGACACGGGCGATCCATCGAGCTGGTCGGAAGGCGATTACACCTACGATGGCCTCGTGGACATCACCGATGTGGCGCTCTACCTCGGTACGGGCCTGTTTGATATCGGTCCCTACAACCCGCCGGCGGGTGGTGCTGGCGGCGTGGCGGCCGTGCCCGAACCCTCTCTCGGCCTTGGTGGGCTGGCCGTGGCCCTGGCGGTCGGACTCTGGTCGAGCGATCGCCGCCGCCGGCTCTCGCCAGGGAAGTGGGCCCCCCAGGGACCCTCCGTGTCCAGTTTCCCTGGGCAACCGCCCTATCCCGTCGATACACTGTTTCACCAAGGGTGACGGGGATGACGTTTGGGTTGCGGCCGTGCCGCTCCCTCACCCGCTGAGGCGGGGCTTTTCTTCACAGGGAGTCTGAACGATGACTGCGTGCTTCAGAAATCGCGGAGGGTTCTCCCAACTGCTCGCCTGCGGACTGACCGCAGTTGGTGTCATGGTCTGTGGTGCAGCCCGGGCCGACTCGCTCGTTCAGTTTCTGATCAACACCGCCACGACCGGCGCGACAACCATGCCCGGCTCGGTGACGACGGCGTCGGGGCTCACCTCGACACTGATGACCGCCAGCGGAGGTGCGACCACGACGGGAAACGCAACCTCGCCAGCCGGAACGTGGAACCGGACCTACATCGCCACGCAGGCGACCGCCGCCGGCTCGCTCACGGCCGGTAACTGGATCACGTGGACCACCACCGCCTCGGCGGGCTATGAGTTCTCGTTCAATGGTCTTTCGGGGCTCCCCATCAACCGAACGACTACGGGTCCCACACAAGCCGCGTTGTTCTACAGCACGGATGGTGGCTCTTCGTTCCTGCAAACCGGCGGCAACTTCACGACCTCCACGACCTTGACCTCGGCGGCAGCGACGTTTTCGACGACAATGTCGAGCACCCCCATCAAACTCGTCAGCGGGACGTCGGGAATCATCTGGAGACTGGTGGGCTTTGGTTCGGGGACAAGCCGCATGGGCATCGGCACCTCCGACGCAATCGATTTCACGATGCTCGGAACGGTCGATCTGACCCCCGCCCTCAGCCTCACCTG
Source organism: Pirellulales bacterium (assembly GCA_017853835.1). Taxonomy (GTDB): domain Bacteria; phylum Planctomycetota; class Planctomycetia; order Pirellulales; family UBA1268; genus QWPN01. The sequence continues at coordinate 42,452 of JAFMIU010000004.1, forward strand.
GGCGGCGGCCGGCGGCACGGGCACCTGGGACACGTCCCCCGCCAACACCACCTGGACCAACGACTCGGGCGGTGCAGCCGCGGCCTTCACCAACGGCGACAACGTCACCTTTGGCGGAACGGGGGGCGTGGTGACCGTCAGTGGGAGCGTGGCGGCCGGCTCGATGGCCGTGACCAACGCGTCGGGTACCTACCAGTTCACTGGCGTCGGCATCTCGGCATCAGGGGCCGCATCGAAGTCGGGAGGCGGCACGCTGGTGCTCTCGACGGCGGGCGTCTACGCCCAGGGCTGGCAGGTGACCGGAGGAAAGATCGTGCCCGACGCTGTCGGCGCACTTGGCACCGGGGTGATGACCGTCGACGGAGCGACGATCGCCGTGTCCAATCCCTCCGTTTCGAGCCTCACCAACGCCATCGCTCTGGGGGCGGGCGGGGCCACACTGGATTCCTCCGCAGACGTCACCTTCACGGGGGCCGTCAGCGGCAGTTCGGGCCGCCGCCTTGCCACGATGGGAACTGGGCGTGTCGCCCTCAGCGGTCAGTTTGGAACGCAAATTACCGCGCCACTCGAACTCGACCTCGCCTCGGGCACCACGACGCTGTCCGGAGCGCAGAAGAATGTGACGGGGACCAACGACTGGACGGGCGCGGTGGAACTGGCCGGGGCGACGGTCCACCTGCATGCGGGCTCGATCACGGGTGCCGGCACGATCACGAACACAAGCGGTACGTCACGATTCATCTCCAGACTCAACGCCGGACCCGCGTTGATCACCAACACCATCATCACGTCCGATACCCTCACGATCGAGAGCCCGAATGGAAACAACCGGCTCACGTTGTCGGGCCCCATCAGCGGGTCCGGCGGGCTCAGCCTCGTGGGCAATGGTCCCAAATCGCTCGATGGTGTGAACACCTACGACGGCCCCACGACGCTCAGTGCGGGCACGCTTCGCATCAACGGCACCATCAGCAACGCCAGCACCGTGACGGTGACGGCCGCCACGCTGAGCGGGCACGGTCTCGTCGATTCGGCAGCCACCCTTGGCAGTGGGGCGACGCTGGCGCTCGTCGACGGGGTCGGCGCCAGCGCGCTCACCTTCAACCAGGGGCTCGCGATGAACGCCGTGTCCACCACCCAGTGGTACCTGCTTTCCAACACCGCCTCAGGGTCGGCGGCAGGAACGGCGTCTGGCTTCTCGCAGGCGAGGGTCACGGGCGGCGATCTGACCATCCCGAGCGGCGCCGCGGTGAACCTGAACTTTTCCTATGTGGTCAGCGGGACGGAGACATCGACGGTCGTGTGGAGTGATCCCTTCTGGGACACCAGCCATTCCTGGTCCATCGTCGATCGTTCCGGAGGCGGATCGTCGTCGATCACCAACTTCACGATCGCCAACGCATCGTTCACCGACTCGACCAGCGCTCCGCTCGACACCCTGACAAGGGGTTCGTTCAGCATCAGCAACGACGGCCAAGACGTCTTCCTGACGTTTACGGCCGTTCCGGAGCCGTCGCTGTCGGTGTGTGCTTCGGCCGTGTGCGGCTTGGGCATCTTCTTCGTCAAGAGAACGCGGCGGTGATGGTCCGTCGATCGGAGCGATCGTGTGCGTCGGCCGGCGTGGCGGCCGTCAGCCTGCTGTCGGTCGCGCTGGCCGTGGCGAGGATCATCTCTGGGGCGGAGCGGGTTGCCGAGCCTGGTGGCTCGGCCCACTCGCCCCGCATGATCGACGTGGCGACCAAGCCAGGCGCGTCGTATGCACCACAGGCGACGACGACGCTCGAGGATCTGCCGACGATCGCTCTCGATGCGGATCTTGACACGTATGGCGGCATGGCATCGCGCCGCCTCGAGGCCACCGGCTTCTTTCGGGTGGCGCAGCATGCTGGCCGATGGTGGTTTGTCGACCCGGTGGGTGGTCTCTTCCTCAGCCGCGGTGTGAACTCCGTGACTCCCGGCCGAACGGACGGAAGCCGCTCGGCACTCCAGAACACGTATGGGTCCCGCGCCGGGTGGGCCGACGCGACGTCAACCGTGCTCCGCGAGGCGGGATTCAACACGGCAGGCGCCTGGTCTGACCACGAAACCCTCGCCACGGTGCAGCAGCCGCTCGCTCACGCGCGGCTGTGGAGCTTTATGGCGGCCTACGGAAAACAGCGAGGCGGAACGTTTCAACAGTCGGGGCACGTCGGCTATCCCGGCGACTGCCCGTTCATCTTCGACGAGGCGTTTCCCGAGTTCTGCGCCGACCACGCCCGGAAGGTGGCGGCATGTCGCGACGACCCCACGATCCTCGGGCATTTTTCGGACAACGAGATGCCGTGGAACCGCGGCATGCTCGACAGTTACCTCCGTCTCCCGGGTGATGATGCCGGCCATCGCGCAGCCCAGGCATGGCTCGCGGCGCGCGGCGGCAGCGAATCCGCGATCACCGACGACGATCGGGTGGCCTTCCTCGAGCATGCCGTCGACCGCTACCTGTCGATCGTTGGTGCGGCGATCCGGAAGGCCGATCCGAATCACCTGTTTTTTGGCGTTCGGTTTCATGAGCCCGTCTTCGACCTTCCCGAAGTGTTTCGGGCTGCCGGTCGCCACTGCGACGTGCTGGCGGTGAACTATTACCGTGCCTGGACCCCCGATGCCCGGCGGATGGAGATGTGGGCGGAGGAGTCGGGCCGTCCCTTCATGGTGACCGAGGCCTATGCCAAAGGGGCGGACAGTGGCATGGGCAACACCGGTGGCGCCGGCTGGCTCGTGCGAACTCAGGATGAACGCGGGCTGTTTTATCAGAACTTCCTCATCGGGCTGCTGCGTTGCCGAAACTGCATCGGCTGGCACTGGCATCGCTACGCCGACAACGACCCCGACGATCGAACGGTCGATCCGTCGAATCGTGATTCAAACAAGGGCCTTGTGTCGGCCCGGTATGTGCCATGGACGCCGCTGATCGACAGGATGCGAGCGATCAACACCCGGGTCTATGGTCTCGTGGGTAGTTTTGATGGCCCGGAGAAGAAGGTGAAGAAGCCTCGCACGGTGGTGTTTCCCGACGACGTGCGGGTGGAACGCGACGTGGCCTATCTTCCCCCCGATCGATCACAGAAGGCCGACCTCTACTTCCCGCTCGAACGTGTCGATTCCGAGCGGCTTCCGGCGGTGATCATCATTCATGGCGGAGGCTTCAACGACGGCGACAAGGATCGACGGCGTGAGATCAACATCGGCTCGCACCTGGCCCGCAACGGCTACGTGGGCATGAGCATCGACTATCTCCTCTGGTCCAAGGGCATCAAGAATCCCACGTGGCCCCGAAATCTGCACGACGCGAAGCAGGCGGTTCGCTGGCTGCGCCGCCATGCCGACGAGCTCGGCATCGACCCCGATCGCATCGGTGTGATCGGTGGATCCGCCGGCGGCAACCTCGCGGCCATGCTCGCCCTGACGGATCCGTCTGATGGACTCGAGCCTCCCGGGGACGACGACACCTCCACGGCCGTTCGATGCGCGGTCGACCTGTACGGGGCGGTCGATCTCCTCAACTACCACGATGTGAAGATGCTGCTGGCCACGCGGGCGGAGGATCCAGACGCCTATCGTCGCGCTTCGCCGATCACCTACGCCAGCCGGGGTGACGCGCCCGTGCTGATCGTGCATGGAACGGGGGATACGGTGGTGGCGGTGAGCCAGAGTCGCACGCTTGCCTCGGCCCTGGACGCCGGCGGTGTCGAGCATGAGTATGTGGAAATCCCCGACGCGCCGCACACGTTCGATCTCGACTACGACGCCTTCGACGTGAAGGGCGTGGTGCTCACGTTCCTTGACCGGCACCTGAAGCCATCGATGCCGAAGGCGCCGTAGCGGTTGCGCGTGCGAACCCTGCCGTCGCAGACGCGATCGAGACGATCATGGGGCGGGCGGCTCAGGGACCGCGTCGGATGGACGGGCGGCCCGCGCGGCCTCCAGCCGGGCGACGGCCCGGGCGCGGGCGGCCATGGCCTCGTTGGCCCGGGGGTTGAGGGTGATTGCCCGATCGAACGCGGCGATGGCCTCCGTCCAGCGATACTGCCTCGCCCGCAGTCGTCCCTGGGCGGCGTAGGCTGCCGCGCTGTCGGGGTCGACCGCCAGCGCGGCGAGGATTTCCGCGTCGGCATCGTCCCACCGTCCCTTTTTCATCCAGGTCTCGCTCACGGCGAGGTGGAGCGACGCGTTGTCGGGGTCGGAGGCGAGGGCATCCTCGTAGAGCGGGTCTGCCTCGGCATCCTTGCCGCCGCGACGGTACGTGTTGGCGATGTTCATGAGCAGTTCGGCACGAAGCCCCGCCGCGTCGAGGAGCCTGATGCGGCGATGGAGTCCGAGCCGGTTGGACGGATCCGCGAGAGACCAGATCGCACCCGTGCGACGGTAGGCCACGCCGAGCCGAAACGGTGATCCGCCGATCGTCATGCGTGGATCGATCATCCGCACCGTTCCGTCGGCCAGTCGCACGAGCGCCGCCACGTGGGTTTCGTACTCCGCCAGCGTGCCCTCCGCCGGAGTGAGCACCTCGATCGGCACCACATCGAGCCCGACGGCCCTGCCAACGATCCACCACACCTGGCAGAATCCGAGGCACTGCGCGCGTCGATCCGCCAGCACCTCGGGAAGGTGCCAGTGCCGCGTCGGGGCTCGGGCCTGGGCGAGGTCCTCGCGAACCTTCCGATCCAGCGCATCGACCACACGCGACTCGGCGGCCGCCTCCCGGGCCGGCGAGCCACCCATCGGAGCCTGACGCGCGGCGGCACGTTCGGCCGCCATCGAGTCGCATCGCCAGCCAGCGACGAGGCCGTTGAGCCGATCGCCCACATCGGCGTCGTAGCCGAGCTGAATCGCCCCCTCGCGAATGGCCTCGGCGACGGAGGCTTTTGTCGGCCTCTCCGCGGCCGAGAGCGACGGGCCGATGAGACCGCCGACCAGCACCACCACGGCGGCACGCATCGGGATCGGCAGGAATGGCAACTGTCGCATCTCTTTTTTGTACCACGACCGCGTTCGACGCACCGGAGTAAACTGCTCCCCGATTCACCGGAAGGACAACTCGCCATGCAGCTCGGATTCGTATCTGCCATCCTCGCCGATCTTCCGCTCGAGGAGGTCCTTCGATTCGCCGCCGACGAGGGGTTCTCGTGCGTCGAGTTGATGTGCTGGCCCGTTGGCGTTGCGGAGCGAAAATATGCGGGGGTGACGCACGTCGATGTTGCCGCCTTCACGAAGGGGCAGGCTGACGACGTGCGCGGCCTATGCGACCGCCACGGTGTCGCCGTGAGCGCCCTGGGCTACTACCCCAATCCACTCGATCCCGATCCTGCGGTTGCGACGGTCGCCACGGAGCATCTTCCGAGGGTCATCGATGCCGCCGCGTTGCTCGGCGTGCGCACCGTCACGAGTTTCGTGGGGCGCGACTGGCATCAGACGGTCGACGACAACTGGCCGAGGTTTCTGGCGACATGGCGTCCGCTTGTCCGCCATGCCGAGGCGCGAGGGATCAGAATCGGCATCGAGAACTGTCCGATGCTGTTCACCCGCGACGAATGGCCGGGTGGAAAGAACCTCATGACCACGCCGTCGATCTGGAGGCGGGCCTTCGCCGACATCGGCTCCGACGCCTTCGGGCTCAACTACGATCCATCGCATTTCGTGCTGCAGGGAATGGATCCCCTCGGACCGCTCGAGGAGTTTCGCGACCGGCTGTTTCACCTTCATGCGAAGGACATCCGCCTCGACGGCCGACGCCTCGACGACGTGGGACGGTTCGACTTTCCGAACCGGTGGCACCAGCCGCGGATTCCCGGCCACGGCGAGATCGACTGGCCGCGGTTCCTCGGGGAAGTGCGTCGGGTCGGGTTTGACGGCCCCGTCTGCATCGAGGTGGAGGACGACACCTTCGGCCGATCGCTCGAGGGCAGGATGCAGGCCCTGCGGGTGGCCCGCGACGTGCTCCGCCCCTTCTTTCCGCAGCCTCGTCACGCTGCTCCGTGATCCGTCATCGCAGGGGCGGGAGGCCGCGATCGGATCTGGCCCGCACCAGGGCGGTCCATGCGGACGGTGCCTTTCGCACGAGGCCCGTCAGTTGCGAGGAACTCACGCCGAGCGCCTCGGCCGCTTCGGCGACGCGAAAGTCGGCTGCGTGGAGAACGTCGAACGCCTCGGCCAGAAGGGCCGGAAAATCCTCGTGGTGAGCGGCGACGGTGAGAATCCGCCCACGCCGTCGCGAGCACCACCGCGACGACGGCTCGTGCGGGGGCGGGTCCGATCGACATGCCACGGCGAGGGCGATGCGGAGCCGTCTCACCGCAACCGCTCGATTGTCGGCCTGCGAACGCCGCTCCGAGGCCTCGGCCGCCACCCCGGTGGGGTCGTGCCTGATGACGACGGCGGTTTCCACCTTGTTGCGATGCTGTCCGCCGGGGCCCCCTCGCCTGGTCGTGGTGACCGTGCAGTCGCGCAGGAGTTGGTCTCGATCGAGCGCGGCTGGATGCATCGGCAGGTCACATCCCCACGTCGCGTGAACGATCAGAGTGCCGTGAACGAGACATTTCGGACCCAGATCATCGATTCGAAGCCCCCGATGAAGGCAACCCCGCCATGATCGAGCGTCTTGTCGCCGATGGCCTCCCCCATCTTTTCATCCGAGACGTCGGCAATCTTCCGATCATCAACCCACACCCGGATGCGATGTCCCTTCACGTCGATCCGAAAGCGGTTGCCGTTCGCCCGGTCGAGGGCGACCCCATTGCCTGACGCCAGGACTCGATGCCCATCCGAGGCGTTGTTGCCGAAACCCACAGGCTGGCGGCAGTAGTCGTTGTAGACACAGTCGAGGCTCCACCCCCCGTTTCCTTCGAGATTGAGCCGATAACTGCTGCTGCCGCTCTCGTTCCAGCTCTCCTTGGCGTCGACGATGTGAAACCAGATGCCGCCGCCGTGAAACTCCGCCTCGAGGCCGTGCGGATTGAACGCCGGGTCTGGGCCCTTGACGCCAAACTCCGCCTCCACGCGGTAGTCGCGCCACTCCGGATTGCCGATGTTGGTCACGATCTCGGGGCTTCGGCCGTTGGCGAAGTGCCCATAGCTGTAGCCGTCACGGGCGCGGGGCAGCGACACGAGCCTGTCGCCTTGGATTTCGAAGGGAGTGCGCCAGGCCGTCCACCGAACCCCGCCAAACTCGATCCCCCCCTCCCCCGGAGGCAGATCGCTTTCCCGCCAGGTGGCGAAGGTAAGCCGGTCGATGGTGTCGAACGTCGGCGCGAGCTCGCCGACGAGCGTCTTCAACGGAAAACGGTCGTGCGAGAGAGTGGCGGTGAGACGATCACCGTTGACGAGTTCGATCTGGAGCGACGCTCCCTTGTCCCACACGTCACACCGACGAATCCGCGCCATCGGCACATCGAGCGTTGCAAACTCGAGTGCGAGGGGGAGTGATGAGATGGCCGGCTCTCCCACGAGCCTGGAACCGTCGCGAAGATCGACCGTGGCCCGGATGCGCAGCCCGGCATCGGGCGGCTCCCTGGTCGGCTGCTCATCCGCGGCGGCAGGGAACGCCAGCACGGCCATGACGACGCCACCAAGCGATATCCATCGGTTTTTTTGCATCGCTTACCTTTCCGACATCCTCGAGCAACTTTGGCGGCATTCGGTCGTTCCAAGGCATCATACCGACGCCGCGGGGGGTGGCGTCAAAGCTGATCTCACCTTCTTGAACGGGGAACCTGGGAATGCGTTTCACGACAACGGCCATCCTGCTGGCCTTGATGGCGTTCGGTTTGGCTTCGGCATCGTGGGGCGCGAGCATCAAGGTGGTGACCTCGGGGGGCCAGCGGCTACGAATGCGTGGACCGTGACCGATCCGGAGGTGGGCGATTACACGGTCACGGTCAGCGGGTATGCGGCCTACTCCCAAGCCACTGACTCCAGGTGGTTCTACCGCAACTCCTCGCAGACCGCCGAGAACGACGACACCTTCTTCTGGCAGGTCTCGGGGCTCAATCCGTTGGCCACCATCACGAGTTTCTCCCTCGGCACGACCAAGATCGTGCCGGGCTCGGGAAGTGGCAGCACGTGGCTCTACGCGACGACCCTGTCGGGAACCGACGTCGCCACCTCGTCGGTTGTGGCGATGAGTGGCACGCTGGCGAGCACCGTGACTGTCACGCCATCGCTGGCCATCTCGGGCACGTTTGGCAACGCCCCTCGTTTCAGCCTGCTCATCGATGAACAGGCCCCGCTCACCACGAGAACCGTCGGCACCTACGACTTTACGATCAACGCCGTGCTCACCGCTCCGCCCGGTCCCGTGGGCATCACGATCGACGTGGCTTCGGGCACCCAGACTCAGACCGAGGCGGGCTATCCGCTGCTCTCCGGCTCGGCGCCCGTTTTCAAGACGGGATCTGGAACGCTCGTGCTCAACCAGGCCAACACGCTCTCCGGAAGTTTTACAATTAAGTCCGGCGTCGCGCAGGTGGGAACGTTTGATGCGCTCGCCACGTGTCGCGTGATTCCGGTCGCCGGAGGCACCATGGCGCTGGCGCCCGGGCTTGCCACCACCGTCGGCGAGCTCGATCCAAACGCGGGCGGAATCATCGATGTCGGGAATGGGTATGTCACCGTTGCCGACGGACTCTCGGCGATCGACCTGGTGGCGGCGATCACGTCGGGGATGGGGGACGGCACGTGGAACGGATCAACCGGCATCGTTTCGTCGGCCGTCGAAGCCGACTCGGCCCTCGGGATCACGCGGGCGGTCGGCTGGGTGGACAACGGCGACGGATCGGTGGCGTTTGGCTACGCCGCCCCCGGCGACACCAATCTTGACTGGACGATCAACCTGCTCGATGTGGGCGGTTATCTCGGGGCAGGAAAATACGACAGTGGCGTCCCATCATCGTGGTCGGAAGGCGACTACACCTACGACGGTCTCGTCGACATCACCTACGTGGCCCTCTACCTCGGCACGGGGCTCTTCGACGCCGGCCCCTACAACCCGCCGGCCGCGACGGGCGCAGGCGTGGCAGCGGTGCCGGAACCCGCCTCCTGGGGCATGGCCGCGATGGCGACCGCGCTCGTGCTGGCGCGGCGATTGCGGTGCCAGAGAACCCCGAACTGACGTTGTGATCCGCGACCCCGGCTACACTACCGACCGTCGCGATCACGCGGCGATCGAATGAGTGTGGGTATGACAGACTGCAGGATGCCGCGTGAAGCGTGTGGGTTCGTTGGCAGTTGTGGCGGTGGGGCTCATCGTGTCCGTCGGAGCGGTCTGCTTCGGGGAAACCCTGTCGCTCGATGCCGGGTGGCGTTTTCACGTCGGTGACGATGCGGCCGCCAAGGAGGTCTCGTTTGACGATGCCTCGTGGGCTGCCGTGAACGTGCCCCACGACTGGGCCATCGCCGGACCGTTCGACGAACATCACGCCAGCAGCCGGGAGGGTGCTTTTCTGCCGACCGGGGTGGCCTGGTATCGCCGCCGGCTGGAGATTCCGAGGGCGGGCCGTCGGCAGTCGCGTGGCAGTCGAGTTTGACGGCGTGATGGCCAACAGCGACGTCTGGATCAACGGCATTCAACTTGGTCATCGGCCCAACGGCTACGTGACGTTTCGCTACGACCTGACCGACCACCTCCGCGCGGACGGCGACACCATCCTGGCCGTGCGGACCGACACCTCCCAGCAGGTCGCATCGCGGTGGTACACCGGATCAGGCATCTACCGGCATGTGCGGCTGATCGTGAGTGATGCCGTGCATGTCGAGCCGTGGGGCGTGTTCGTCACCACGCCGGAGGTCTCGGCCGATCGCGCGGTGGTGGCCGTGACCACCACCATGGTGAATGAGGGCGACGGAGCGCGGACCGTCACGCTGCGCACCACGGTCGAATCGCCGTCCGGTGATCTCCTCGCCACGTCCGACGCGCCCCTGATCGTCGAGCCCGGGACATCACGCACCGTGGAGCAGTCGCTCGCGGTCGACCGGCCGGACCGGTGGGAGATCGACCATCCCGTCCTCCACGCCGTTCACACCGAGGTGCTCGATGGCGATCGGACGATCGATCAGGAGCGCACCCGCTTCGGGATTCGTCATGCGGAGTTTCGTGCCGACACCGGGTTCTGGTTGAACGGCCGAAACCTGAAGCTCAAGGGGGTGTGCGTGCACCACGACGGCGGTGCGGTCGGGGCAGCTGTCCCGCTTGACGTGTGGCGTCGGCGATTCCAACGGCTGAAGGAGCTCGGCGTGAACGCGATCCGAACGGCTCACAACCCACCGTCACCCGAGTTTCTCGACCTCTGCGACGACATGGGCATCCTCGTGATGGACGAGTTTTTCGATTGCTGGACGGTGCGGAAGCGACGGTTTGACTACCACCTCCACTTCAAGGAGTGGTCGCACCGCGACCTGGCCGACGCCGTTCGGCGGGATCGCAACCATCCGTCGGTGATCCTCTACAGCGTGGGCAACGAGATCCACGACACGCCCAAGCCCGACCTCGCCAAGGGGATCCTCGCGGGTCTGGTCGAGGTGTGTCATGCCAACGATCCCACCCGCCCGGTCACGCAGGGGCTGTTTCGTCCGAACGTCAGCCACGACTACGACAACGGCCTCGCCGACATGCTCGACGTGATCGGCACCAACTACCGCGACGCCGAACTCCTGAAGGCATGGCGCGACAAGCCGAGCCGCAAGATCGTGGGCACGGAGCAACGGCATGAACTCGAAACCTGGCTCCACTGTCGCGACAACCCGCAGCACTCCGGGCAGTTTCTCTGGGTGGGCATCGACTACCTCGGCGAGTCGCCACGCTGGCCGGTGACGACGTTCAATGCCGGGTTGATCGATCGCGCCGGCTTTGTGGAGCCGCGTGGGCGGCAGCGGCAGAGCTGGTGGGCCGAGATCCCGATGGTGGCGGCGTTTCGCCGGATCGCCCGCACACCCGACGCTCCGGTCGATCCGGGCTATGAGGTGGTGGAGTGGGACCGCCGGCAGGTGCTGTTTTCCGACTGGAATCCCGATGGCGCATCACCGGGCGAGCAGGCCGTCGAGGTCTACAGCAACTGCGACGCCGTGGAACTGGTGCTGAACGGCACGTCGCTGGGAGTGAGGGAGAAGCCGGCGAACGACTCCCCGCGCACGTGGAAGGTTCCCTATGCACCGGGCACCCTCACGGCGATCGGATCCAACGACGGCCGCGAGGTGTGCCGTGACGAACTCCACACGGCAGGCCCGCCGGCGGCGATGCACTTGGCCGTTGATCGCGAGCAGGTGGCACCTGACTGGGACGAACTGGCTCACGTGGAGCTGACGATCGTCGATGCCGAGGGCCGCCGCGTGCCCGGGGCGGATCATGGGCTCACCTTCACGGTGGACGGCCCGGGGCGCATCGTGGCGGTCGACAACGCCTCGATTGCGAGCCACGAGCCGTTTCAGGCGGATCACCGCAGCGCGTTTCATGGTCGCTGCCTCGTCATGCTGGCCGCCACGGCCGACACCGGATCGATCCGGCTGACGGCGGCAGCCGAGGGACTTCCCGAGGCGACGGTAACCCTCGAGGCGGTGCCGTCGGCGACCCGATAGGGCGACCGTCACGTGTGCTCGCCGATGGTCTCACCCGGATCGAGGCGATGCCGTGCCATCGCTTCGGCGAAGAGGCGGGCGCGAGCGAGGTCGCGTGCGTCGGGATGGTGACGATTGAGGCCTCCTGCAAGCCAGAGAGGGCCCCACGTATCAAATCCACGGCATGAAAACTCCCCGACCAGCCGCGTGCCCTTGCGGGAGAGTGCCTGCTTCACGGGCCAGTGCCAGAGTGGCGACAGCACGGGCAGACCCGACGTGGTGAACACAAACACCCTCAGTGGCGAGCCGACGCCGGCAGGCATGCCGTCAACCCACTGCATCACCGAAGGGTGAACCCGGCCGTAGTACACGCCCGACCCGATTCCCAGCAGCGGTCGATCGCGAAGCCGCTCGTAGGGGCAGCGTTCGGGGACGACCACCTCCGCATGAAGCACCTCGGCCATCGCGTCGGCCACGGCCGACGTGTTGTGATGATGGATCGAGGTGCAGACCAGCAGCGGGCAGGGCGTCGTCGGCGTGATCATGAAGGATTCTACGCCACTGAGCGGATGGGGTGGGATTCGAACCCACGAGCCGCTTTCGCGACTGCCGGTTTTCAAGACCGGTGCATTCAACCGCTCTGCCACCCATCCAAATCAAGTCCATCGCCATACGGGGGCGACCAACCCCAGGATTGTGCCGCATCGGAATCACGAGGGCCAGACGGGTCAAAAACCGAGGGCATGGCCATGCCCTCCCCGACCGCGCCATGACATGCCTGCTCGCCCCGCGGCCGACGTCCCGGAAAACCCCGCCCCTCGGCGGTAGAATCGGATGGCTTTGACGGAGATCGGGGGAGTTTCTACAGTTCCGGCTTCCCCGCACACCTCACAGGAACACTCCATGGGCGGCATCAGCAACCGGATGAAGGAAGTTAAGCGTCGGCGTCATCGCAAGCAGAAGCTCGCGAAGATGGAGACGAAGCTCAAGAAGGCCACCACCAGCGAGAAGCTGGCCATGGCCGAAAAGCTCCGCAAGATGACCACCGGCTGCGACGGCCTCATCGCCCGCATGGGCCTCGAAGACCGCAAGCGCGGCTGAGAACGGCGAGCCGTCGCCCCCACCTGCGGATTCAGCGGCTCGTGATCACTCGACCAGTGAAAACACGAAGCCGTCCTGCACGAAATCGACCGTCACGCGGCTGCCTTCCGGAAACCTTCCGGCGAGCAGTTCGCGGGCGAGTTGATTCTGGAGCTGCTGCTGGATCACCCGCTTCAGCGGCCGTGCCCCATACACGGGGTCGTACCCGAGCCTCGCGATCTCGTCGATGGCCCCCTCGGTGCACTCGAGCGTGATCCCGGCCTTGCCGGCCTGATCGACGAGACGCTGCACCTGGATCGTGACGATCCGTCGAATGTGCTTTTCGTCGAGCGGGTGGAACACGATCGTTTCATCGATCCGGTTGAGGAACTCGGGAAGGAATCGAGCCGCGAGCGCCTCCTTCACGGCGTCGCGCACCTCCTCCTCGCTCCCTCCCTGCTTGGTGATTTCCTGGATCGCCTGACTCCCCACGTTGCTCGTCATGACGACGATCGTGTTGGTGAAGTCGACGGTGTGGCCGAGGCTGTCGGTCAGGCGTCCGTCGTCGAGCACCTGCAGGAGCACGTTGAACACGTCACGGTGGGCCTTCTCCATCTCGTCGAGGAGCACCACCGAATAGGGCCGACGCCGGACGGCCTCGGTGAGCCGCCCTCCTTCCTCGTAGCCCACGTAGCCCGGTGGCGCGCCGATCAGCCTCGCCACCGTGTGCTTCTCCATGTATTCGCTCATGTCGATGCGGATCATCGCGTTCTCGTCGTCGAACAGCACCTCGGCGAGCGCCTTGCAGAGCTCCGTCTTCCCGACGCCGGTCGGCCCGAGGAAGATGAACGACCCGATCGGACGATTCGGATCCTGGAGCCCCGCCCGGCTGCGGCGCACAGCGTCGCTCACCGCCTCGACCGCCTCCTCCTGACCGACCACCCGCTGGTGCAGTCGCTCCTCGAGCACGAGCAGCTTCGCCCGCTCGCTCTCCACGAGCCGCGTCACCGGAATCCCGGTCCAGGCGCTCACCACCTCGGCGATCTCCTCCGGGCCCACCTCCCGACGAAGCAGCCGCTTGCCGCCCGCCTTGCCGTCCTTTGCCGGCTCCTTCTCCGATCCCTCCTGCTCGAGCCGCTGCTGGAGTCCCTTTCGCTTCACGTCGAGTTCGTAGAGCTTCTGATACAGGTCCTCGCCCACCGGCTGCCCCGACGCCTGACGGTCCTTGATCGTGACGCCGGCCTGGTCGAAGGCGAGTTGCACCTCGTCGAGTTGCTTCCGCAGCTCCTGGGTGCTGCCGACGCCCATCTTTTCGGCCTCCCACTGCTGCCGCAGATCGGCGAGCTTCTTGCGGAGCCCGGTCGATTCCTCCTCGATCTCCACGAGCCGCTCCTTCGCGTGCTCCTCCGTTTCCTCGGCGAGCTGGCGGGCGGCGAGTTCGAGCTGCACCAGCCGACGCTGCACCTCGTCGATCTCGCTTGGCACGCTCTGGAGTTCCATCGCGATCCGGCTCGTGGCCTCGTCCATGAGGTCGATGGCCTTGTCGGGCAGGAACCGGTCGGCGATGTACCGGTTCGACAGTTCCGCCGCAGCCACAAGTGCCGAATCCTTGATCTTCACCCCCTTGTGATGGGCCTCATACCGCGGCTTCAGCCCTCGAAGGATGGCGATCGTGTCTTCCACGCTCGGCTCGCCCACGAACACCGGCTGAAACCGCCGCTCGAGCGCGGCATCCTTCTCGATGTGCTTGCGATACTCGTCGAGGGTGGTGGCCCCGATGCAGCGGAGCTCACCCCGGGCGAGCGCCGGCTTGAGCAGGTTGGCCGCGTCGGAGCCCCCCTCCGCCGCCCCCGCACCGATCACCGTGTGGAGTTCGTCGATGAAGAGGATCACGTTCCCGGCCGCAGCCTCCACCTCCCGCAGGATCGCCTTGAGCCGATCCTCGAACTCACCCCGGTATTTTGTGCCGGCGATCAGCGCACCAAGATCGAGCGACACCACCCGGCGGCCGCGGAGTGTTTCCGGCACGTCGGACTGAACGATGCGGAGCGCGAGGCCCTCGGCGATGGCCGTTTTGCCGACGCCCGGCTCGCCGATCAGCACGGGGTTGTTCTTCGTGCGTCGCGAAAGCACCTGGATCACCCGCCGGATTTCGGCGTCGCGTCCGATCACCGGATCGAGCTTCCCCTGACTGGCCCGCTTCGTGAGATCGATGCCATATTTTTCGAGCGCCTGGAACTTCTCCTCCGGATTCTGGTCGGTCACGCGCGACTGCCCCCGCACGGCCTGGAGCCCCGCGAGGAGCTCCTTCTCCGTGATCGCCGCAAGCTGGAGCACGTTCTTCGCCTTCGACGGCACCTTCGCGAGGGCGAGGAGAAGGTGGTCCGTCGAGACGAACTCGTCCTTCATCTGGTGCGACTCGGCGGTCGCCGCCTCGAACACCTTCACGAGTTCCTGATCGGATTGAGGCTGCGCTCCTCCCGACACCTTCGGCAAATGCGACAATTCGGCCTCGATGATCCGTTCGAGGTGGCCGCGATCAGTGCCGATCTTCTCGAGCAGCGGCCGAACGATCCCCTCCCGCTCGTTGATCAGCGCGTGGAGCAGGTGCACGGGCGTGACCTGGGGATTGCCGCGGCTTCCCGCGAGTTCCACCGCCCCCTGAACGGCCTCCTGGGCCTTGATCGTGAACGTGTCGAATCGAAATGGCATGGCTGCTCCTCCTGGTCGTCAATCCCGATGGACAACGGGGCAGGCTCTCCACCCTCCCGCGGCTCGATGCCACGGGTGGTCGGAATGCCTGCCCCTGCCGTACGTCGGTGTGTGAATCCTGTTCGGTCAGGCGTCTTTCTTCACCTCAAACTCTGCGTCGATCGCGTCGTCGGCGGCACCCTTCCCCGCGGCACCGGCCTCACCGGCGCCGGCAGCGGCCTGGCCCGCCGAGGCTTCGTAGAGCACCTTCGAGAGGGCATGGGCCGCCTGCTCGAGGGCGTCGTGAGCCGAGTTGATGGCATCGACATCCTCGCCCTTGGCCATTTCACGTGCCTTGGCGATGGCCGCCTCGAGCGGCGCCTTGTCGGAGGCCGACAACTTGGCGTCGTTCTCCTTGATCGTCTTTTCCGTCTGGAAGCAGAGCGCCTCGGCGCGATTGCGAGCCTCGGCGACGCGGAACTTCCGCTTGTCTTCCTCGGCATGGCTTTCGGCATCCTGCCGCATCCGCTCGATCTCGGCCTCGTTGAGGCCGCTCGACTGCTCGATGCGGACGTTCTGCTCCTTGTTGGATCCGAGATCCTTGGCGCTCACGTTGAGGATGCCGTTGGCATCGATGTCAAACTTCACCTCGATCTGGGGCGTGCCGCGGGGGGCCGCGGGAATGCCCTCGAGGTTGAACTGTCCGAGCAGCCGGTTGTCGCGGGCCATCGGTCGCTCACCCTGGTAGACGCTCACGGTCACGGCCGTCTGGTTGTCGGCGGCGGTGCTGAACACCTGCTTCCGCTCGGTCGGGACGGTGGTGTTGCGTTCCACGAGCTTCGTGAAGATGCCCCCCTCCGTCTCGATGCCAAGCGACAGCGGGGTGACGTCGAGCAGGAGCACGTCCTGCACGTCGCCGCCGAGCACGCCTCCCTGGATCGCCGCGCCGAGCGCCACGACCTCGTCGGGGTTCACGCCTTTGTGGGGCTCCTTCGAGAAGATCTTCTTGACGAGCTCCTGCACCTTCGGAATGCGGGTCGAGCCGCCGACGAGCACGACCTCGTCGATCTCCGACGGCTTGAGCTTCGCGTCTTCGAGCGCCTTGAGCACGGGGCCGCGGCATCGCTCGATCAGGCTGTCGGTGAGCTGCTCGAACTGCGACCGGCTGATCGACATCTGGAGGTGCTTGGGGCCGGTGGCATCGGCCGTGATGAACGGCAGGTTCACGTCGCTGCTCTGGGCGCTCGACAGCTCCTTCTTGGCCTTTTCGCAGGCCTCCTGGAGCCGCTGCATGGCCATCGGATCCTTGCGGAGATCGATTCCCTGCTCCCGCTGAAACTGATCCGCCACATGGTTGATGAGGGCCTGATCGAAGTCGTCGCCACCAAGGTGGGTGTCGCCGTTGGTGCTGATCACCTGAAACACGCCGTCCTTCGAGACGTCGAGCACCGACACGTCGAATGTGCCGCCACCGAGATCGAACACGACGATCTTCTCGTCCTTCTTCTTATCGAGGCCGTAGGCCAGCGCGGCCGCGGTCGGCTCGTTCACGATCCGGCTGACTTCGAGGCCGGCGATCTGCCCCGCGTCTTTCGTGGCCTGCCGCTGGGCGTCGTTGAAATAGGCCGGAACGGTGATGACCGCCTTGTTGACCTTGTGGCCGAGGTAGGCCTCGGCGGACTCCTTGAGCGCCCGGAGCACCTTTGCGGAGATCTCCGGCGGCGTGAACTCCTTGTCGCCGGCCTTGACCTTCACATAGTCCTCGGGACCGCCGACGACCTCGTAGGGAACCATCTTCTCCTCGCCGCCCACCTCGTTGTGGCGACGGCCCATGAACCGCTTGATCGAATAGATCGTGCGCTTCGGGTTGGTCACGGCCTGCCGACGGGCGATGTCGCCCACGAGCGTCTCGCCCTTGTCGTTGAAGGCCACCACGCTGGGGGTCAGCCGATTGCCTTCCTTGTTGGCGATGACCTTGGGCTCCTTGCCCTCCATGACGGCCACGACCGAGTTGGTGGTGCCGAGGTCGATACCGATGATCTTTTCGCCCTGCTTGGTTGCCATTGCTGAATCCCCTTTCTGGTGTGCGGGAGTGGTCGCCGCGCCGCCGTGCCCCGGGCCTTGCCCGAGCCATTTTTGGCCGTTGAACCTGTGCCATCTCCGGAAATGCAAAGCCCGTGCCATCAGGTGGGATGCCGACGTCATCGTGACGCCGTGAAACGGCGGTGGCACGAGAAACCGGAAAATGACCGTATTTACGCCGCCCGTCGTGACGGTACAGTTGGGGAAAACTCCGTCGGATTCCACGGCCGATCCCGACGGGCCTGCCATTTTGGCCGTTGCCCCTCACGGCAGCATCCATGGCGCATTCCGGGTCTTCGCACGAATCGGCAGGCGACGGCGGTCGACGCCCCACACTCGCCCAGCTGCGATCAAAAATCGACAAGCTCGATCGTCAGCTCGTCGGCCTGATGAACGACCGTGCCGAGGTCGCCCGGCAGATCGGGCACGTGAAGCAGTCGACCGGGCAGGTCACCTACGACCCCTCGCGTGAAGAGACGGTTCTCGAGCGGGTGGCGTCGTCCAACGAGGGGCCGCTCTCCGACGAGAGCCTGAAGGCGGTCTTTCGCGAACTCATCAGCGGCTCCCGGGCGATCGAACAGCACCTCCGGGTGGCACACCTCGGCCCGGCCTGGACCTACAGCCATCTCGCCGCCCTGCACCGCTTCGGAAGCGCCGTCGATTTCGTGCCCGTGGCGAGCATCTCGGCCGCCTTCGAGGAGGTGCAGGCCGGCCACTCCCACTACGGGGTCGTGCCACTGGAAAATTCCACCGATGGTCGCATCGCCGACACGCTCGACAACCTGTCGCGGCTCCCCGTGAAGATCTGTGCCGAGGTCCCGCTGCGGATTCATCACACACTGCTCGCCACCGGCGACCGATCGGCGATCAAGGAGGTCTACAGCCGTCCGCAGGCCCTCTCGCAGTGCCGCAACTGGCTCGCACGGCACCTTCCCGCGGCACGGCTCGTCGAGGTGACGAGCACGGCCGTGGCCGCTGAGACCGCCGCCAAAAAGCCCGATGCCGCCGCGATCGCGAGCCGTCAGGCCGGCGTGCACTACGGGCTCTCCGTGCTCGCCGAAAACATCGAAGATCTCGCCGGCAACACCACGCGGTTTGCCGTCATCGGGCACGCCGATGCCAGCCGCACCGGCAAGGACAAGACCGCGCTGATGTTTGAGATCGAGCACAAGCCGGGCGGTCTCGCCGACGCCCTGTCGATTCCCAAACGGCAAAAACTCAACCTCACCTGGATCGAGTCGTTTCCGATGCCTGGTGAAATCGGTGGCTACATCTTCTTCGTGGAACTCGAAGGGCATCGAGCCGACCTTCGCGTCCGACGAGCGATCGCCTCGCTGGAAAAGCGGTGCAAGCGAGTGGTGGTGCTCGGCTCCTATGCTGCCGCCGCCGCAGTGGGCTGATCGCTGTCGCGACGACGTGGAGCCGACGAGGGCGTGCTGGCCCACCGAGTGCTTGGCCTGGGGGGCGCGGGTGGTGATACTCGTCTCATCTCAGGGGAGGCTGGCAGATGCGATCCGTCATCGGCCCACGCGCTCGTCGTCATCGGCCGATCACACGCGGTGGAGGCCCCGTGTGCGCGCTGATGCTGGCGGCGCTGTGTGGATCGGCGTCGCAGGCGGCCCCCTCCATTCGCGTCGTGCCGGGCGAAGAGATGAACATCGACACCACGGGCATCGTGGTCACGCAGGCCACGAACTCCTGGCGCATCACCACGCCCATGCGGGATGACAACGGCAACGCCAGCCTGGGGACGAGTTTTCGGCGGTGGTGGCACTTTGCGGTCGACGGCCTCAACGCCGCCACCGGCTCCACGCTCGACTTCTCGGTGACCAAGGCGGGCTACACCGACGCGATCACACCGGTGTGGAGCCTCGATGGCGGACAGACCTACGCTCGCATCCCCGGCGTTCTTCCCACCTACTCCTCGTCCAGCCAGACCCAGTCGTTCACGATCACGACTCCACCCGGGGTGACGTCGATTCGGCTTGCCAAATACTTCCCCTACACGATCGGCATGAACGATCGGTTTCGGGCGTCGGTGGCCGGCAGCCCCTTCGTTCGCGAGGAGGTGATCGGCCACTCGGCACAGGGGCGCTCCATCGTGATGCAAACGCTGACCGATTCCTCCGTGCCCGACGCCGGCAAGGAGCGGGTGTGGATCCATGCGGCGGTGCATCCCTCGGAGACCCCCGCCTCATTTACGGCGGAGGGCATCGTCACCTGGCTCACGGGCGGCAGCGACGAGGCACGGACGCTGCTCGGGCACACGATCTTCAACGTCGTGACGATGGCCAACCCCGACGGTGTGGCCCTCGGCAACTACCGCACGACCTCCACGAGCGTGAACCTCGAGACGCAATGGGGGGCCCCGTATACCTCGACCGTGCCCGAGATCGTCGCGCTTCGGAGCAAAATCGAGGAGTTCATGGGGACGGCCGCTGCGCCGGGGGCCAATCCGATCACGATGCTCCTCAATCTCCATGCCTCCCATAACGAGACCTATCCGTTTCATTTCGTGCACGCGGCCGGGTATCCAACCGCCGGGGTCACTCCCGCGGTGCGCGCCCTGGAAGATCGTTGGGTGAGTGCGTTCAAAGACACCAGCTCGTTCGGGGCCCTGCGAACGACCGATCCCGTGTCGACGCTCGCGGGAAGAAACTACGTCGAATCGATGATGAACGATCGCTACTCGACCAACCCGGCCTGGAAGCCGGTGATGGCGATCACGCTCGAGGGGGGCTATCAGGCCGGTCCCGTGGCGGGCGTTCCCAACACGCCCGACGACTATCGCCAGATGGGCACCGACATGGGATCGGCGATCGCCGATTTCTACGGCGTCGATCTTCGCCCGATCACGGTCATGGTGGCTGCCGGACAGTCGCTCAGCCAGACGGCGGCCGGTCATGCCACGCTCGCCGGCACGCTTCCCGCGCGGAAAACCGGGGCCGGCACGCTCCTGCTCGACGCCGCCAACACCATCAGCGGGTCGACGGTCATCCAGCAGGGGACGCTCCGCCTGCTGCACCCGCTGGCCCTCGTCTCCAGCACGGTCTCGACGCTCACCGGCGGAACGCTTTCCCTCGCGCCGGGGCTGCATGCCTCGGTGGGCGGTCTCAAGCCGCTCGCCGGCGGCAGCATCGACGTGGGCACCGGTGTCCTCACGGTACGGGGCGGACTGTCGCCGGCCAGCCTCGTGGCCGCACTCCTGACGGGACGAGGCGACGGGACGTGGAATGGCTCCACGGGCATCGTGTCGTCGGCGGTGGCGGATGATCTCCGCCGAGGAGTGATCCGCACGATCGGCTGGGTGGACCATGGCGACGGCAGCGTGGCATTTGGCTATGCAGCGCCAGGCGACACCGATCTCGACGGCATGGTCGATCTGCTCGACGTGGCGGCGGTCGTTGGAAGCGGAAAGTTCAACAGCGGGATGCCCGCGGTGTGGGCCGAAGGCGACTTCAACGAAGACGGCCTGCTCGACCTGCTTGACCTGGCGGAGTTCGCATCGGCGGACGTGTTGAACACGGGGCCGTATGCGTCGGCCTTCTCGGGCGTGGTCGCCGTTCCCGAACCAGGTGGGCTCCGGGTCGTGTGGCTCGGGATGGCCGCGTGGATCACGCGGCTCGTTCGCAGGCGGTCATCTGGTCATCCCTCCCGCTCAATGCCGCTGGTGTAGGCGTGGCGAGCCGAGGAGTACACTCCCTGGTCGGGAGGGTGCGGGATGTCATGCATCGCACCGCTCCCGACGATGGCGGCGAAGCATTCGCAGAGGAGTGGTGCCATGGCAGCAACCTGGTACATCGGGAAGAACGGCAAGCAGTCGGGCCCCTTCACGGGAACGCAGGTGCGGGAGATGGCGGCCGTCGGCGATCTCACGCCGACCGATCTCGTCTGGAAGGAGGGCATGGCCGACTGGGTGGCCGCCGGCACTCTCAAGGGGCTCTTTGACGCGGGTGCCCCGTCCGTGGCACCGCCACCTCCACATCGGAAATTTGCCCCGCCGACCGGGATCGACATTCCACTCACCTTCGACACCACTCGCCAGGCAGGCCCGCTTCACTACGCGGACTACCTGCCACGCGTTGGAGCATCGCTGCTCGACGCACTGTTCACCGGGCTCATGGGGTGCGTTCCGTGGTTTGTGCTGGTGTTCCTCGCCATGGTGATGGCAGGCGACAACCCAGACACGCGGGAGGGGCTCTCGGTGGTTGCAAACTGCGTGAGCCAACTGGTGTCGTTCGTCATCGGCATCACCTATTACGTCGTCCTCGAGACGTCACCCAAGCAGGGCACCTGGGGCAAGCAGATCGTCGGGATCAAGGTGGCCGACATCCACGGCAATCGTCTCACGACCGGCCGGGCGGTCGGCCGCTACGTCGCCAAGATGGTGAACTTGTTCACCTGCGGTATCGGCCTCCTCATGCCGCTGTTCACGGAGCGGAAGCAGACGCTCCACGACATGATCGCCGGATGTGTCGCCCTGAAAGCGGAATCATGATCAACGCGTCCGGGATGCCGGGAGATGGCCTGAAACTCACCCCTCCTCCTCTCCCTGCCGTTCGCGAGGCGATCCGAGAACGGCGGCTCGCCATGGGATTTGCCGCGGTCGGCATCGCGGTGTTCGTGGTGGCGGCGATCCTCAACCCCTACAACGAGCATGGAGCCCCGCTGCGTTTCGGCACGCACCGCCAGCTCGGCCTCCCGGCATGCGGTCTCGCATCGCTCACCGGGGTCGGCTGCCCATCGTGCGGCATGACGACGACCTTCTCGCTCCTGGCCCATGGTGACCTCAGGGCCGCGTGGCGGACCAACTGGGCAGGCGTGGTTGTCGCTGGGCTCCTGGGTGTCGGGACCGTCTGGTTTCTCCTGGTGGCCGCAGGACTGCCGCCAGGGCGATGCACGGCGGATGAGGTGGTCAAAGTGATGACCATGCTCGGCATGGCCGCGGCCACCGTGCGCTGGCTCGGTCTGCTGGGATGCGCTGGCTGGGCGGTCCGCTCGTGATGTCCATCACGGTTTTTGAGCCGACCGCCGGCATGGCCCGTGGCCCCTCGTGGGGGCTGTCGGTATGCTGTCGCACCTCGACCACCTCCCACCTCTCGGAACTCCCATGACCGCCTCTCGCACGCAGATCGTCGCCGGCAACTGGAAGATGAACCTCGATCGGACCGCGGCCCGCGATCTGGCCGCCGCCGTGGCGGCCCGCGTCGGCGAAGCCGGCACGGCCGAACTCGTGCTCTGCCCGCCGGCGGTCTACGTCGACACCGTGGGCGCTGCGCTCGCCGCCGTGTCGTCGCCGATTGGTCTCGGGGCCCAAACCATGCACGACAAGGCCAGCGGCGCGTTCACGGGCGAAGTGGCTCCGCCCATGCTCGTGGATCTTGGATGCCGCTACGTGATTCTCGGCCACTCCGAGCGGCGAACGCTCTTCGGCGAGACCGACGCCATCGTGAATGCCAAGACCAAGTCGGCCCTGTCGGTCGGTCTGACGCCGATCGTCTGCGTCGGTGAAACCCTGGAGGAGCGCGAGGCCAACCGCACCGCCGAGGTCGTCACGACGCAGGTGAAGGGATCGCTCGCCGGTCTGTCGCCGGCCGAGTTGGAGAAGGTCGTCATCGCCTACGAGCCGGTGTGGGCGATCGGCACCGGCAAGGTGGCCACGCCGCAGCAGGCCCAGGAGGTTCATGCCCTGATCCGTGGGCTGCTCGCGTCGATCGGGTCGCCTGAGGTCGCTTCCAAGGTTCGGATTCAATACGGCGGAAGCGTGAAGCCCGACAATGCCGTCGATCTGGCGAGTCAGCCCGACATCGACGGTGCGTTGGTGGGGGGCGCGAGCCTCAAGGCCGACGACTTTCTTGGCATCGCCAAGGCGTTTGGGGCCTGAGCCCACGACCCGGGCAGTCTGCGGGCCAAATCCCGGCTGGGGTAGCCCCTTGGCCGGTGTTGGGCTACGCTTTCCGCTTCGTCCCAGTCGTCCCGTGTCCGGAGCGTGTTCCGTCCATGCCTGCCCTCCTCCGATTTGGCCTCGGTTTTCTCCTCGTTTTTGCCGCCCTCTTCCTGATCGCACTCGTCCTGATCCAGCGAGGTCGTGGCGGCGGGCTCGCCGGGGCGTTTGGCGGCATGGGTGGCCAGAGTGCCTTCGGCACCAAGGCCGGCGACGTCTTCACCCGAATCACGGTGGTGGTGGCAGCCTGCTGGATTCTGCTCTGCATCCTGGCGATCAACGTGCTCAGTCGCGGTAACTCGCTCTTCAGTTCGTCGCTTGGCAGCACGGCGGGCCAGATGGCTCCGGCGGCGCCCGCGTCGACCGAGGAGACGACCGTTCCGGCCGATACCACAGTGCCTGCAGACGCGGCCGCCGTACCGCCGGCCACGGAAGCCACCTCGGAGCCTGCTTCGGCACCCGCCGAGACGGCCACGGAAGCCCCGTCCTCGACCGACGCCAAGTGACGCTTCCATGGCCCTGAGCATGACGGGCTGCGGGGAGGGAGTCGTCACCGAGGGTGGCAGCACCTGCCGCGTGGAGGTTCGGGGCGTCAACAACAAGCACTTCAAGATGGTGCTTCGCACCCGCGACGGCGTTTCGTCGCTCGAGCCTCGCATCGAGGAGGCTGTGCGCCGGCGGGTTCGCCGTGGCACCGTGCAGGTGACGGTTGACCTCGCAGGAGCCGCCTCGCCGCCGGCGCGTCGGCTCGACAAGGCCCAACTGGCGGCCTACCTCGACGATCTTGCCGATTTCTGTGCCACCCACGACCTCCCACTGCCCCGTGATGCCGACGGACTGCTCAGCCTTCCCGGCATTATCGTCGAGGCTCACGCCGACGACGGGGTCACGTCGGCGGCCACCTGGCCGCTCCTGTCACGGGCCCTGGAGTGTGCCCTCGATGGATTCGTGCAGATGCGACGCGACGAGGGTGAATCGCTCGCGGCCGCGATGCGGGCCACGTGTGACGAGCTCCGGGGGCATGCCGAGCGGATCCGACAGCGAGTTCCCGACGTGACCGCGTCGGCGCGAGCCCGCCTGCTCGATCGGGTGGGCAAGGTGCTTGCCGAACTCGGCACCACGCTCGGCGAGGGTGACGTGGCCAGGGAGGTGGCGCTCCTGGCCGAGCGGTCTGACATCGACGAGGAGCTCGTCCGCCTCGTGAGCCACGTCGACCAGTTCGTTCGCCTCCTCGGAGATGAGTCTCCGGGCCGGCAACTCGACTTCCTTGCCCAGGAACTCGGTCGGGAGGCCAACACGATCGCCTCGAAATCGGCCGATGTGTCGATCGCCCACACGGTCGTCGAGCTGAAAACCTGCATCGAACGGCTGCGGGAACAGGCCCAAAATCTGGAATGACCGGCCGCGGCGCCAGTCGGCTTTTCAAGTCGCCGCCGACCACGGTAGAACATCGGGATGAATGACGTGCCCGGCAAACTCGTCGTCATCTCCGGGCCGTCCGGAGTCGGCAAGACGACCCTCCTCCGTCGCCTGTTGGCTGACCTCCCTACGCTGATTCCCAGCGTTTCCGCCACCACGCGCCCCCCTCGGGCCGGCGAGCGCGACGGCGTCGACTACCACTTTCTCGCCCAGGACGAGTTCGACCGTCGGCGGGCGGCGGGTGAGTTTCTGGAGTGCTGTCAGGTCTACGGCCGACAGCACTGGTATGGAACCCTGGTGGCGGAGGTGGAACCGCGTCTTGCGGCCGGAAAATGGGTCGTGCTGGAGATCGACGTGGAGGGTACACTGTCGGTTCTCCGGCTCTACCCGCAGGCCATCACGATCTTCGTCGAACCCTCCCGACCCGAGCAGCTGTTCGAACGGCTCAAGGGACGCGGAACGGAGTCGCCCGAAGCGATGGCGCGGCGGCTGGAGGTGGCCCACCGTGAACTCCACGAAGCCCATCGATACCGCCACCGCGTCGTCAACGAAAACGTCGACGAGGCCCTTGCCGAAGTGAAGCGCATCTTCGCGGCCGAGGGTTTCGACGACGATCCCGTGCCCGCCGCCAGCCACACGCCCTGACGCCCCGAATCACCCCACCTGAGGAGACCCGTCCATGATCGATGACCTGCGCGAAGAAGAAATCGTCAACAAGGTTGGCGGCCGATTCAAGCTCTCGACCCTCATCCAGAAGCGGCTCGTGGCGCTCAACGCCGGCGGTCGTCCGCTCGTCGACATCGACTCCGACGACAAGATGCAGATCGTCATCGAGGAGATCAAGCAGGACAAGATCTTCCTCGACACCTCGATGAACCTCAGGATCACCGGCGAATCGACCGAGGCCGGCGGTCCGCTCGACTTCGACCCCACCATCCTGTGAGCCTCGCCGGCCGCGAAATCGTGCTGGGGGTGTCGGGGGGCATCGCCGCCTACAAGGCGGCGGCGCTCACGAGTTCACTCGTGCAGCACGGCGCCAGCGTCACCGCCGTGCTCACCCGCAACGCACGGCGGTTCGTGGGAGCGGCCACGTTCGCGGCCTTGACGGGCCGGCCGGTCGTGACGCGGGGCTTCGATCCCGTCGCCCATCCACTCGGCGCGCACATCGAGTTGGCGTCGCGGGCCGACCTCATCGTCGTGGCGCCGGCAACCGCCGAGGTGATCTTCCAACTGGCCCACGGCTCCGGATCCGATCTGCTTGCCACGCTGGTGCTCGGCGCGGAGTGCCCGGTTCTCATCGCCCCGGCGATGAATGCGGCAATGTGGCGGAAGCCCGCGGTGCAGCGCAATGTCGCCCAACTGGTCGACGACGGCTTCACGGTGATCCCTCCCGGCACTGGGTGGCTCTCGTGCCGTCAGCAGGGTGCTGGGCGGATGGCCGAGCCGCAGGAGATCGAGGGGGCGATCGTGAAGGCCCTCGAAGGGATCGACCCGCGGTCGAAGGTTTGACACGGCGGAGGTGGTCATGGCCCGCATCCTGCTCACCGCCGGCCCCACCCGGGCGTACCTCGACGATGTTCGCTTCCTCTCCAACGCATCCAGCGGCCGCATGGCGGCGGCCATCGCCACCGCGGCCGTTGCCGCGGGGCATCAGGTGACGATCGTGAGTGGTCCGGTGCCCGTGCGGTATCCGACGGCCGCCCGCGTGATTCCCGTCATCACGACCGGAGAGATGATGGCGGCCTCGATGGAGGAACTCCCGCGGGCCGACGGCGTGATCGCCACGGCGGCACCGTGCGACTTCGAGCCACGCCAGCGGATGGCGGGGAAGATTCCGCGGCAGGGCGACGGGCTCTCGCTCGAACTGGTGCCGACGCCCGACGTGATCGCCACCCTGGCCCGTCGTGCGAGGCCCGGGCAGTGGTTCGTGGCATTCGCCCTCGAGCCGGGCGCCAACCCGTCGAGGGCCTTCGAGAAGATCGAGGCCAAGCGGTGTGATCTCATCGTCGTCAACGACGTGACCGCCATCGAGGGCACGCGGACGGCCGTGACCGTCTACGACCGCACCCATGCGACCGTCGGAACCAAGTCGGGAACGAAGCGGGCTGTGGCCGCGTGGCTCGTCCGCCTCTTCGACGAACGATTCCCCGGCTAGCGAAGCGGCTCCCGCGGACTCTATAAAGCGTCTGAGCGTCGTCTTTCATCCCCACCCTCCATTGTCCGGTCGCGTTGCGGTCGGCCCCCCACCATGGTCAAAGTCGCCGTCCTCGGTGCCACCGGCTACACGGCCCTCGAGGCCATCAAGATCCTGCTCCGACATCCGCAGGCGGAGATCGTCGCCGTCACGAGCCGCCAGGAGGGCAACACGCCGGTGTCGAGCGTGCATCCGAGCCTCGTGGGCCGGCTCGACCTGCCGCTCGAAGACCTCTCGCCCGAAGAGGTCGGCACGAGAGCCGACTGCGTGTTTGGCTGCCTGCCCCACTGTGCGAGCGCCGAGATTCTCCCGCGGGTGCTCGCGGCCGGCGCGAAGGTTGTCGACTTCAGCGCCGACTACCGACTCGACGATCCGACCACCTACCTGGAGTGGTATGGGCACGAGCATCCGGATGCCGGGCGGCTCGGCACCACCGTCTACGGGCTTCCGGAGCTCTTTCGTGACCGCATCCGCGGAGCGAGTCTCGTCGCCAACCCAGGCTGCTACTCCACTTCCGCCATCCTGCCTCTCGCCCCGCTGATCAAAAGTGGCCTCTTCGAACTCGACGACATCATCATCGACTCGAAGAGTGGCGTGAGCGGCGCGGGGCGTCAGCCCAAACTGATGACACACTTTCCTGAATGCAACGAGAGCATGTCGGCCTACAACGTCGGCCGGCATCGCCACACTCCGGAGATCGAGCAGGTGATCGGCCGGCATGCCGCCGTGCGGCCCACCGTGATCTTCACGCCCCAGCTCGCGCCCATGGATCGAGGCATTCTCTCGACGATCTACATCCGCCCCATCAAGCCGATCGCCGAGGGCGACGTGATGGCGATGCTCCGAGAAGCCTACGACGGCGAGCGCTTCGTGCGTGTCGTGGACCATCTCCCAGGCACCAAAGACACCGTCGACACCAACTTCTGCGACATCACCGCCCGCGTCGTCCGCGGACGGGTGCTTCTCCTCAGCTGCCTCGACAACCTCGTGAAGGGTGCGGCGGGGGCGGCGGTGCAGAACCTCAACGTCTTGTTCAACCTTCCCGAAACCATGGGGCTCCTCTGATGGCGATCGCCGACACGCCCTTTCGCGGCCCAGTTCCCCCCCTGCCACACGGCTTTCGCATGGGGGCCGTGCACGCCGGCATCAAGCGCAACGCCACCCGCGAGGATGTGACGCTCGTGGCGAGCGACCTCCCCGCCACCGCTGCGGGCGTCTACACCACCAACCTCGTGTTTGCCGCC
The DNA here is from genome assembly GCA_017853835.1 of Pirellulales bacterium. Lineage (GTDB taxonomy): Bacteria > Planctomycetota > Planctomycetia > Pirellulales > UBA1268 > QWPN01. The sequence goes on from JAFMIU010000004.1 coordinate 70,686, forward strand.
CCCGTGGCCCTCGACCGATCCCGCACGCCGGGGCGTGGGTTTCGCGGCGTGGTGATCAATTCCGGCAATGCCAATGCCTGCACGGGAGCCCGCGGCCTCGAGGATGCTCGCACGATGGCGGCCATGGCGGCCAAGGAACTGGGGGCCGACGGGGACGCCGTGCTCGTGCTGTCGACCGGCATCATCGGGGAGTTTCTGCCGATGGAGACCGTTGCCAAGGGCATCCGGTCGGCAGCGGCCGCGCTCGGATGCGACGAGAAGTCGGCCTTCACGGCGGCCCGCGGCATGATGACCACCGACACCCGCCCGAAGATCGCAGGAGCCAGCGTGGCCACGACCGCGGGTGGGTGCACGCTCTTCGGCATGGCCAAGGGCGCGGCGATGATCGGCCCCAAACTGGCGACCATGCTCGGGGTGATCGTGACCGATGCGGCCATCGAGCCCGACGACGCCCAGAAGGTGCTCGCCGCGGCGGCCGAGGAGACCTTCAACTGCGTGAGTGTCGACGGCCACATGAGCACCAACGACACGGTGCTGCTGCTGGCCAACGGCGCCGCCGGGGGACCGCCTCTCTCGGGCGGCGATCTCGAGGCGTTCGGCAAGGCCTTGCATGGCGTGTGTGAGACGCTGGCCCGGGACATGGCCGACGACGGCGAAGGGGCGACGCACGTGATGCGAATCGAGGTCTCTGGCGCGGCAAGCCGCGACGCGGCCCGTCAGGTTGCCCGCACGATCGCCGACAGTCCCCTCGTGAAAACAGCCGTGCACGGGGCCGACCCCAACTGGGGTCGCATCGTGTCGGCGGCGGGCTACGCCGGCGTGCCGCTAGATCCGGCCCGGATTCACCTGAAACTCAACGGCGTGCCGCTCTTCGAGGGAGGTGCTCCCCTGCCCTTCGACGCCGAGGCGGTGTCGGCTTCGATCCGCGACCACCGGGAAACCCTCATCGAACTGTCCATCGGCGACGGCCCAGGCCGCATCCGCTTCTATTCAAGCGACCTCACCGCCGACTACGTGCACCTGAACGCGGATTACCATACCTGACGATCGCGCCTGCGGTGCCATCCTGGCCACCGCAGGCTTACGCCCCCGCTGCGGCCGCAGCCGAGGTGCGGCTGAGCGGGCGGGGTCGCCATCCAGGCGACGAGATCGCGCCTGCGGTGCCATCCTGGCCACCGCAGGCTTACGCGCCCGCTGCGGCCGCAGCCGAGGTGCGGCTGAGCGGGCGGGGTCGCCATCCAGGCGACGAGATCGCGCCTGCGGTGCCATCCCCGTGGAAATCCAACGGCGTGAGCCGTGGGACCGGAGTGGCGCTGCGTGTGGCGGGTTTGGCTCGGTTCGCTTTCTTGTGCCCAACGGCGTCGGATGGGGTGGCGGGCGTATCCCAGGCCTTACGGCCTTGGGCTTGGACGGGAACGCACTGCTTGCTGCGCCGTGGGACCGGCGTGGCGCTGCGTGTGGCGGGTTGGGCGCGGTTCGCGTTCTCGTGCCCAACGGCGTCGGATGGGGTGGCGGGCGTGTCCCAGGCCTTACGGCCTTGGGCTTGGACGGGAACGACGGAGTGTTTCCGGGGGCGGCTCCCGCCGACGATCTACCCCACGTCCGCCTCGCTCCGACGGGATGCCGCGCTCGCGGCCGGCAAACCCCCTACAATCCTCCGAACTTGACGCGGGCCCGGCAAAACGGTTTGCTCTGGCCCGTCACCCCGCCCCCGGATACCCCCATGACGCTCGTCCTGTTTCCCACGTTTGGTTCGCTGCCTGGTCTCGACGCCCCATGGACCGTGCCGGCCCCGCTGCCGGTCGTTCCTCCGTGCGGTCCCGCCACGATCGTGGCCGCGGGCGACGACGATGAGGAAGAGGAGCTCGGCGACGAGGAAGACCTCTCCGTGGCCCAGCCACTCGCCGACGACGACTCGACGTTCGACGACTTCGATGACGAGTTCGACGACGACTTTGAGGAAGAGGAGAACGACCCCGACTGGGATCATCCCGACGAGGGCGATGAGCCCCCGCCGCCGGGCAAGAGCCCAGGCAAGAAGAAGTAAAACGTCTGCCGAGCAAGGGCACGAGCAATGACCGGCCGCGACGCACCGCAGTCCACCCCCGACGATCCGAATGCAGGCCCCCACAGCGCCGGCCGTGGTCGGCGAGGTCGCGCGCTTCCCTGGTTTGGCACGCTCGGCCAGCTCGACTTCGACATCGATTTCTTCCAAAACCTCGTTTCGCGCGCCCCCGGCTCAATCGAGGCGATCCGGGTGCTTGCGGAACTCGTCAGCCGGAAAGGCCTGCATGCCCAGGCGGTCAACCTCGACCGTCGACTGGTGGCCCTGCAGCCCGACGACGCGGTGGCCCGCTACAACCTGGCGTGCTCACTCGCGCGGGCCGGGAACGCCGACGAGGCAATCGACGCCCTCTCCCGCGCGATCCTGCTGGGGTATGACGACCTGGATCACATGGAGTCCGATCCCGACCTCGAGTCGCTTCGGAACCATCCCGATTTCCTCGCCCTGCTCGGCGAGTGACGCCCGCTGGGCCAGGCCGTGGCGGCGAATGGGGGGAACCCGTCGCATCCGCCTCGGCATCGCCCCTTCAAGACGACTCCTGCTACACTCCTGAGCCAAACGCCCGGAGGAGCCTTCCATGCTCGACCAGTACGACAAAATTACCGAAGCCGCCGCCGCCATTTCCGCCGAGTGGAAGCTCGCGCCGAAGGTCGGCATCATCCTGGGAAGCGGCCTCGGCGGGGTGGCTGAAGCGATCACCGATCGGGTGACCATCCCCTACGACAAGATTCCCCACTTCGCCCGATCCACGGCCCATGGCCATGCGGGGCAGCTCGTGTGCGGGCTGATCGAAGGCGTGCCCGTGATGGTGTTGGAAGGCCGTCAACACGCCTACGAGGGCTATCCCCTGCAGCAGGTGACCTTTCCGGTGCGGGTGCTCCAGCGGCTCGGGGGCACGACGCTGGTCGTCACCAACGCGTGCGGTGGACTCAATCCCCAGTACCGCGCCGGCGATCTGATGGTGATCGAGGATCACATCAACCTGCTGGGCGACAACCCCCTGATCGGGATCAACGACGAGCGGCTCGGCCCCCGGTTCCCCGACATGTCGGCCCCGTACGATGCCGCCATGATCGACGCGGCGATGGCGGTGGCCCGCCGTGAAAACTTCGCAGCCCACAAGGGCGTCTATGTCGCCGTGACCGGACCCAATCTCGAAACCCGGGCTGAATATCGCTTCCTGCGGACCATCGGCGCAGACGTCGTGGGCATGTCGACCGTGCCGGAAGTGCTCGTGGCCGTTCACGGCGGGATCACCGTGCTCGGGATCTCCGTGGTCACCGACATGTGCCTGCCCGATGCCCTCGAGGTGGCCACGGTGGAGCACATCCTGGCCACCGCCCGCGGCGCCGAGCCGAAACTGCGGGCCATCATCCTCGACGCCGTCCGCAACGCGGGGCGATAACCCGTCGTGTTCCGCGTCGGCGGAGCGACGACGTGACGACTCCGATGGGTGGGCGCGACGCATGGCGAGCGCTCAGGGGGCCATGGGCGGGCCCTCAGGCGGTGCCCTTTTTGGGATAGTTCACGCAGGATTTTGCGGTCGGGTTTCCTGACGCCGCGTGATATCCTGCAATTTGTCGGTGCAGGGGAACCCTCCAGATGAACCATCCGAGCCAGAGAGTCATGCGCTTTCCACCCATCGTTTCTTCACGCCGGTCGGCTGCCCGCGGCTTCACGCTCGTTGAACTCCTCGTGGTGATCGCGATCATCGCCACGCTCATCGGCCTCCTGCTTCCGGCCGTGCAGTCCGCCCGCGAGGCGGCGAGGCGGTCGAGCTGTCAAAACAATCTCAAGCAGATCGGCCTCGCCTGCCTCACCTATGAGAGCAGCAAGCGGGCGTTTCCCTACGGCAACGCCCTGATCATCGCGTCGGCCACACCGGTGCCGAAGGGGACGAACGCGACGGGTTTTGGAAGCGGCTGGACGCTCGAGATCATGCCGTTCGCCGAAAACGCCCAGCTGCAGGCCCTCTACAAGCCGAATCTCAACATCGAAGCGAACGACCCCGCCATGAAGCAACTGCGTGAAACGCCCGTCGCCAGTTACTCATGCCCATCGGACTTCCCGATGGAGCTGTACCTCCCGGCGAGCACGGCGACCAACAAGTATTGGCCTGGCTCCTACCGCTCCAACGCCGGACGTGGCAACGGGTTTGTCACGTGGTATCTCTGGGAAGACCTGCCGCCCCCTTACCAGACAGGCTCACGAGGCATCTCGCCTCCATCCAACTCAGGCAGCGGCGGCGCGGTACATGCCGGCTGGCGAGGTCCCATGCATGCGGTGCGTCAGGATCCGACGACGCGTCGCATCGACTCACAGTTTGCCCTGCGCCCCGAACGCACCAAGGACGTCACCGACGGGCTATCGAAGACACTCCTCGTGGCCGAATCGACGAATCGAAACACCGCCCCGAACGGCAACAACACGGAATATGGCCGCCGGTCGTTCTGGGCGTTCTCATGGGGCAACTACGCCTCCTCGCAGACGGTTCCCCAGGACCGCACGCTCTGGGGCGACTACGGCAAGTGCACGGCCATCGGGGATGGCACGGGTGAGCCAAACACCGGAGGCAGTTACCGCGCCTGCATGTCGGGCTGGTACAGCCTCCATCCCAACGGCATGAACGGTGTCGCCTGTGATGGCACCGTGCAGTTTTACGACTTCACGATGGACAAGCAGACGTGGGCCGTGCTGGGCAGCATCGCCGACGGTGGCACCTACTGAGCTTCCCCTGGTTCCCGAGGTCTTTGTCGTGCTGCGTTTCCAATGGATCCGTGGGTGCCGACGCCGCGCCCTCGGGGTGACCACGTGCCTCGTCCTCGGGGCCGTGATCGCCGGGTGCGGCGGCGGTCTGGTGACGGTGTCGGGGGTCGTGACGCTCGACGGCAAGCCGCTCCCGATGGCTCGGCTGACGCTCGTGGATCCTGCGAACCCATCGCCCGATGCCTACGCCGTCGCCACGACCGATGCGGAGGGGCGGTTCTCGTTCGGACCAATCGGCAAACCCGGTGGCGGCGTGAAGGCCGGTCCGCATCGGCTCTCGATGACCACCGCCTTTTTGGAGAGTGGTCCCGACGACGCCGTGGTTCCCCAAGAACGCGTGCCGCCCCCCTACTCCACGGGCGTCGATTACGACGTGCCTTCGGGGGGCACCTCATCGGCGGCGTTCGAACTCACCGCGACCAAGCCGTAGGGCCACGCAGGCGTGTGAGATCGGTGCCGCACGCACGACGGCGCGGGCCGTACGGGTGCACCTGGCGCGAAGATGAACCCGAATGTCGCGTTCAGGGTGCTCGTGCGATCCGGGTTTGAGCAGAGAAACCTGGAAGCATGGGCAAGCCGGCTCGTGCAGAGGAGGATTCCCGGGATCTGGCATGGCCCGAAGCGAGTCGGCCCGCTAGCGTCCCCACATGATCCCTCCGCAGCACCCCGTCGCAGCCCTGATCGCGGTTGTGCGCCGCCCCCATGTCGACCGGTATGCGGTGCTCCTGCTGCACCTTCTGCTGCTGCCGGTGCTCTCGGTCGTCACGGAAGGGCATCCGCAGGCCGAACTCATGGCCATCGTGGCGGAGCAGATCGTCTTCATCGGCGCCATGGCAGCCCTTGGTGGCCGTCGGATGCTCGTGTGGGGGCTTCCGCTGCTCCTGCCGGGACTGATCACCCTGGGGGCGACGCTCCTCGTGGGCGGCATCCCCGCCGAACGCGACGGGATCTGGGCGGTGGCCCGTGCGGTGAGCTTTATCGTCCCGATCGTGTCGGTTGGCATGCTGATTCTGGTCGACGTTCTCGCAGCGCGGCAGATCGTGTTTGACATGATCTGCGGAGCCTTGTGCGTGTTTGTGCTCTTTGGGATGTGCTGGGCGAATGTCTTCACGCTCTTGGAGCGCGTGTCGCCCGGGTCGTTTGCCGTCGACTTCTCCCGCTACCATGTCGATGCCACCCACGACCCACTCGCCGCCGCAGGCATCTTCACCTACTACTCGTTCGTCACGCTGACGACCGTGGGCTACGGCGACATCGTGCCCGCATCGGCCCTCGCCCGTTGGCTCGTCTGGCTGGAGGCGATTTTCGGGCAGTTTTACATGGCCGTGTTCGTGTCTCGGCTCATTGGGCTGCAAGTGAGCCCTGGCGTCGAAACCGTGGCGCGCGAAAAAAACCGTCCCGAGCCAGCCGAGGAGGCCAGCCCGGGACGGTCCCTTCGTCGTGCTGCCTAAAGCAGGCTCAGGCGAGGCGTCGGCGAGCGAGTGCAACCGAACCCGCCATGGCCATGACGCCAGCCAGGGTCATCACGGGCTCGGGCACGACAGCCACACCGCCAGCCGTCCCAGCCGGCGGGTTGTAGGGGCCAATGTCGAAGAGCCCCGTGCCGAGGTAGAGGGCCACGTCGGTGATGTCCACCAGGCCGTCGTACGTGTAGTCGCCCTCCGACCAGCTCGACGGCTCGCCGGTGTCGTATTTTCCGGCGGCGAGGTAGGTGCCGATATCGAGTAGGTCGATCGACCAGTCGAGGTTCGTGTCGCCTGGCGCCGCATACGCAAAGGTGACGGTGCCGTCGCCGTTGTCGAGCCAGCCAACAGCACGAGAGACGCCAAGGCCGGCATCAGCGGCAGCCGCACTCGACGTGATGCCGGTGGTGCCGTTCCACGAGCCATCGCCCATGCCAGCCACGATCGCCGTGACCATGTTGGCAGCCGTGAGGCCGCTCGAGACGGTCACGAGGCCGTTGCCGACATCCGTGAGGCCGCCCGCATTCGGATCGAGTCCGCCGACCACCGTCGTGAGATACGGGGCGAGAGACACAGTGCCTCCTGCGACCGGAACGATCGTGCTGAACTCTGACGCCTGAAAACTGGCAAGCTGGAGCGTGCCCCCTTGAACCGACGTGCTTCCCGAGAGGGTGTTCGCCTGATCCAGCACGAGTGTGCCGGCACCGGTTTTGTGCACGGGAACGGTTCCTGACAGGAGCGCATAGCCAGCTTCAGTCTGCGTCTGCGTGCCGCTCGCCACGTTGATCGTGATGACGGACGGCGGGGGAGGAGCACCCGTGGTGGCCTGAATCGTGATCGAGTTGATATCCATCGTGATGGCCCCGCTATTCGACCCGCTGTAGCGAACGCCGAAGGCGAGACCCGAAAACTGCGACGTGACGAGGCTTGTGCCCGTGGCCAAGCGGGTGAGCGATGCGATGGCCGTGCCCCCCGTGCCGACGCCGTCATAGAGCGACGACTGCAGGCTGATCGTCGAGGAATCGACGAGCGTCAGCGTGTAATCGAGCGTGTATGTTCCCCCAACGGTCAGAAGGGTCTGGGTTGGAAGAGTACCGCTGCTGTTCGTGAGCTGAGCGCCCGTTGGATTGGTATAGGCACCGCCGCCGAAGTTGTTGCCGATCAGGTCTTGATTCGCCGAAGAGGTATTGGTTCCCGTCTGCTGCGGGCGAACGTAACTCGTGTTGCTCCCCCCGGGAATGGAAAACTTCTGAACATAGCCCTGCCAGAGCTGCGTGCCGCCGGTGGCGTTTGGGCTACCTGCCGTGGCACTCAGCCCCGAACTGGCGAGGTTCGTCAGCGGGGCCGAGGTGCCCGAATCGTAGAGGCCTGCAAAAAGCCCTGCGCTCGTGCCCGCTGAACCGCTGAGGATGTTACTGACGTTCACAAACGTCACCTGCATGTTGATGGCGTCGCCAACGCTCTGAAGGGTGATGGGAGTCGAAGAAAACACCGCCTGTGTCTCTGCAAATCCCGACGTCGTCGCGGGGAATGTGACCCGAAGGGCGTTCGACGAGATGGCACTTGCCGAGGCATTTTTCGACGATGCAATGTCGTAGCTCGTGAAACTGGCAGTCGGCGAACCGCCAGGGATGCTCGTACCGCCGACGGTGCTTCCGTTTTGGAAGTTGTCCGTGAACACCGGCGAGAATGTCTGCGCGTAGGTCGGAACACCCACGACGAGCGGGAGCGCGGCGAGCACACTCCGGCAGATCGAAGCAATGATCGAACGGGAGATGGATTGGTGACCTCCAGAGGATGGGTGTGCGACGTCGGGTGCGCGAGGCCATCGGTTCAACACCAACCCCCACGAACGACGTCAGCCTACCTTCCCGATGCCGCATGGCATATCCTGTTTTCTGCATCCGCTAGTCAACGCGTTCCATCGCCGCGCCCTCCCCCCAAAAACCCGTCACGCCCGTTAGGATGGGTCGGAACCGCCCACCCAGGATTCATCGCATGCCCTCCACCCGCCCCACGCTTGGCGTCATCATCGGCAACCGCGACTTCTTCCCCGACCAGCTCGTGGCCGAGGCTCGGGCCGAGGTGCTGAAGGTGTTCGAGGCCCGCGGCATCACCCCCGTGCTCGTATCGCCTGACGAAACCAAGCTCGGCGGCGTTGAAACCCACGCCGAGGCCCGGCGGAGCGCCGAACTGTTTCGACGCCATCGCGACGCCATCGACGGCGTGCTCGTGGTGCTCCCCAACTTTGGCGACGAGAAGGGCGTGGCTGACACGCTCAAACTCTCCGGTCTGAACGTGCCGGTCCTCGTGCAGGGCTGCCCAGACGACCTCGGCCAGCTCGGGGTGGCCCGCCGGCGCGACGCGTTCTGCGGCAAGATTTCCGTCTGCAACAATCTCGTCCAGGCGGGCATTCCCTTCTCCCTCACCCGTCGACATGTCTCCGCCCTCACGGGCGAGAGCTTCGCCGCCGACCTCGACGACTTTGTGCGTGTCTGCCGCGTGGTGCGTGGCATTCGTGGGGTGCGGCTCGGGGCCGTGGGAGCCCGGCCGGGTGCCTTCAACACCGTGCGGTACAGCGAGAAGATCCTCGAGCGGCACGGAATCAGTGTGACCACCGTCGACCTGTCCGAGTTCGTCACTCAGGCGGCTGCCCTGTCGGCCGATGATCCGGCCGTGCGTACCAAGCTGGCCGACATCACGGGCTATGCCCCGGCACCGGGCGTTCCGGAGGCCAAGCTGCTCCAGATGGCGACCCTCGGCGTGGTGCTCTCCCGCTGGATGGAGGCCAACGCCCTCGACGCCACGGCGATTCAGTGCTGGACGTCGGTGCAGAAGAGTTTTGGCTGCAACGTGTGCACGCTCATGAGCATGATGAGCGAACGCTTCATGCCCAGCGCCTGCGAGGTCGACGTGACGGGTGTGCTGACGATGTATGCCATGCAGCTGGCCTCGGGCTCTCCCGCCGCCCTCGTCGACTGGAACAACAACTACGGTGATGATGACGACAAGTGCGCGCTGTTTCACTGTGGCAACTGGGCCAAGAGCTTCCTCCCCGACATCAAGATCGCCAACGCCCCGATCCTGGGCAGCACGCTCGGCATCGAAAACACCTACGGCGCGCTCGAGGGGCGAACACCGGCCGGCCCGCTCACGTTTGGCAGGATCACCACCGCCGATGCCGATGGCGCGATCCGGGCGTATGTCGGCGAGGGACGACTCACCGACGATCCGCTCGACACCTTCGGCACCCGGGCGGTCGCCCAGGTTCCCCGGCTGCAGCGTCTCCTGCACCATGTCTGCCGCCAGGGCTTTGAGCATCACGTGGTGATGACCCAGTCGCACACGGCTCGCGTTCTGCACGAAGCGTTTCGCACCTACCTGGGCTGGGATGTCCACTGGCACGAGGCCGACGCGTGACACGCTCTCCCCTCTCCGATCGTGACCTCCTCCGCAAGTCGATCGAATACCGGCGTGACACGCTCCGGGCGATCGTTGAGGCCGGTGCCGGCCACACGGGCGGCAGCCTGTCGTGCATCGACATCCTCAACGTGCTCTACAACCGCGTCCTGCGGATCACCCCCGAAAACTGGTCGTCCGCGGTCCGCGACCGCTACGTCCAGAGCAAGGGGCACTCCGTCGAGGCGCTCTATGTCGTGCTGGCCGACCAGGGGTTTTATCCCCGGGACCAGATCAACACCCTCTGTCAGTACCGCTCGCCGTACATCGGCCATCCCACCCGCAAGGTTCCGGGCATCGAGATGAACACCGGCGCCCTCGGCCACGGCCTCCCCATCTGTGTGGGCATGGCCCTGGCGGCACAGCGAGACGGCCACGATGCCCGCGTCTTCACACTCCTCGGTGATGGCGAACTCGCCGAGGGCTCCAACTGGGAGGCCGCCATGGCCGCGGCCCACCATCGGCTCGACAACCTCACAGCCATCGTCGATCACAACACGCTCCAGATCACGGGCGCCACCCGGGACGTGTGCAGCAACGAGCCCCTTGACGCGAAGTTCGCCGCGTTTGGGTGGCATGTGCGGCAGGTCAATGGCCACGATCTTGCCGCACTCAAGGCCGCCTTCACCGATCCCGGCCCCCCCGGCGTGCCCGTCTGTGTGATCGCCGACACGATCAAGGGGCGAGGGGTGAGTTTCATGGAGGGCGTGCTCAAGTGGCATCATGGCGTGCCCTCCGCCGACGAGCACGCCCGCGCCGAGGGTGAGTTTTCCGCGGCGCTCGCAGCCTGGGAGTCTTCCCGATGAGTGCTCCTGCGCCTCCGATGCATTCCCCCGCCGCGCGGGCGATGGCCGAGCGGCTCGGTCTCACGATGGGACGGGCCAACCTCGAAGCCTACGCCGACACGCTTCTCGCGCTGGCCCGTGAAGACCATCGCATCATGGCCGTCACGAGCGACTCCCGAGGCTCCGGCAAACTCGGCCCCTTCGGCCAGGCTCTTCCGACGCAGATCGTCGAGGTGGGAATCGCCGAGCAGAATCTCGTCGGCATCGCGGCCGGACTGGCGGCCTGCGGCAAAAAGCCCTTCGCCACCTCGCCCGCATGCTTCGTCACGGCCCGGTCGCTCGAGCAGGTGAAGAACGACATCTGCTACAGCGACGTGCCCGCCGTGGTGGTGGGCATCAGCGCCGGGGTGAGTTACGGGGCCCTCGGCAGCACCCACCATTCGCTCCACGATTTCGCCGCCCTTCGTGCCATCCACAACATCGCCATCGTGGCTCCGGCGGACAACGCCGAGACCATCGCGGCCGTGCGTCTGGCGGCTGCCGCGGCGCATCCCGTCTATCTCCGATTCGGCAAGGCGGCAATGCACGACCTTCCTCCCGCCATCGGCGGTGCGCCGTTTGCGTTCGGGCGTGCGCGAGCGCTCCGCGAGGGAACCGACGCTGCGATCCTCGCCACCGGGGAGACGGTGATCCACGCGGTGCTCGCCTCGGCCGCCCTGGCCGAGGAGGGGATCCGTTGTCGCGTCGTCAGCATGCCAACCGTGAGGCCGCTCGATGGCGATGCCGTATTGGCCGCCGGCCGGGAGTGCGGTGCGGTCGTCGTCGCGGAGGAGCATTGCGTGCATGGAGGGCTTGGGGAAGCCTGTGCCACCCTGCTCCTCACGTCCCGCCTCTCGGTTCCGTTCACGATCGCGGCGTTGCCCGACGCCGACACCGTCACCGGCAGCCAGGCCGACATCTTCCGCCACTACGGCCTCACGATGGAGGGTCTCGCCGAACGGGTGCGTGGTCTCCTTCGCTGACCGTCTCGGGGCCACACCACATGCCACTCATCCTTGCCATCGATCAGAGCACGTCGGCCACGAAGGCGGTGTTGTTCGACGACGCGGGGTGCGTCGTCGATCGCGAATCGCGGGAGCATGTGCAGCACTACCCGCAGCCGCACTGGGTCGAGCACGACGCCGATGAGATCTGGGGCAACGTGGTGCACGTGGTGGCTGCGCTCACCGCTCGGCAGCGGGATCGACTCGATGAGCTCGCCGGCGTCGCGATCGCCAACCAGCGGGAGACGTTCGTGCCCTTCGACCGTGCGACGGGCGTGCCGCTCGGGCGGGCGATCGTCTGGCAGGATCGCCGCGGCGACGAGATCTGCCGTCGGCTTGAGCCCGCCGAGGGCGACTGCATTCGACGCCGCACCGGGCTCACCATCGACGGCTACTACTCTGGCTCCAAAGTTAGGTGGCTCGTCGACCATCATCCGTCGGTGCGCGCCGCCCTCGTCGGCGGGTCGGCGGTGGTCGGCACGATCGATGCATATCTCGTGACCCGGCTCACGCGGGGTGAGGTCTGTGCTGGCGATGCCACCAATGCCAGTCGCACGCTCCTCTACGACATCGACCTCCTGCGGTGGGACGCTGGGCTCTGCGAGGTGTTTGGGGTGTCGGTCGAGGCGCTGCCCGAGGTGCGGGCCTGTGCCGCCTCGTATGGCGAAACGGACGTGGGCGGAGCCCTTCCCCGGCCGGTTCCGATCGTGGGCGTGATGGGCGATTCGCAGGCGTCACTCTTCGCCCAGCGGTGCTTTTCGCCAGGGTCGGCGAAGGCCACGTTTGGCACGGGAACGTCGATCCTTTTCACGGTGGGCATGGTGCGTCCCGATGAAGGGGGCCCGGCCGGCACGGCGCTCGCGTGGCTCCTGAACGACCGCGCCACCTACGCCCTCGAAGGGCTCATCAACGCCAGTTCCGCGACGATCGCCTGGCTCAGAGATCAGCTCGGTCTTCTCGACGACGCCGCCGACTCCGAGGCGATGGCCCGTTCGATCGACGATACGGGGGGTGTCTACCTCGTTCCGGCATTTGCAGGGCTCAGTCCCCCATACTCCCGCCCCGACGCCCGCGCCGCCATCCTCGGGCTCACGGCCCACAGCCGCCGGGAGCACGTCGTGCGGGCGGGGCTCGAAGCAATCGGTTATCAGATTCGTGACGTGCTCGACATGCTCCGCGGGCAGGGTGGGGTCGTGCCGGCTGCGCTCGCTGCCGATGGAGGGCCCACCCGCAACGCGTTTCTCATGCAGTTCGTGGCCGACATCACAAGGGTGGAACTGGCGGTCACCGACGTTCCCGACTCCTCCGCCCTCGGGGCCGCGATGGCTGGCATGCTGACCCTGGGCTGGTATGACTCGCTTGACGCGTTCGACCGCATGCCGAGGTCGATCACGACCTACGCCCCCTCGCTTCCCGCCTCCGACGTCGAGAGGCTCTGTGCCGGCTGGCACGATGCCGTGCGACGGGTCGAATTCCCGTCCACCTGACCCACCCGCCCCTGTGCCCAGGAGGATCCATGACCCAGCGGATCGTCGCCGAGTACCTCATCGAAACGCCGGCAACGCTCGAGCAGGCTGCTGCGTCGATCGCCGGAGAGCAGTCGACTGGCACCTTCACCCGCGTGCCTGGGGAAACGGAGGACCTCGTGCGTCGCCACGGTGCCGTGGTGGAGTCGATCGAGCCGCTTGGGAGCGTGATGGCTCCGTCGCTGGAGGGTGCCGCGGCCCCGAAGGATCCGTCTCGGGGCTACGCCCGTGGACGGATTCGAGTCGGTTTCCCGGTCGACAATGTCGGCGACAACCTCACGGCCATAGCGGCGATGGTGGCGGGCAATCTTTTCGAGTTGAGGCTGCTGTCGGGCATCAAACTCGTCGACCTGCGGCTGCCCGATGACCTGGCCGGCCGCTTCACAGGCCCGCAGTTTGGCATCCCAGGCACCCGCCGCCTGGCCCAGGTCGAGGGCAGGCCGATGATCGGCACGATCATCAAGCCGAGCATCGGGCTCTCACCACGCCAGACCGCCGATCTCGTGCGGACGCTCGCCCTGGCCGGAATCGATTTCGTGAAGGACGACGAACTGATGTCGAATCCACCCTCGTCGCCGCTTCCCGAGCGGGTGAAGATCGTGATGGAGGCCGTTCATGAGGCGGCCGCCATCACAGGGCGAAGGGTGATGGTCGCCTTCAACATCAGTGATCGCCTCGATCGGATGCTCACGCACCACGACGTCGTGCAGGCGGCTGGTGGAACCTGCGTGATGGTGAGCCTCAACGCCGTCGGCCTCGCCGGGGTTGAGCATCTCCGCCGGCATGCATCCCTTCCGATTCATGGACATCGCAACGGCTGGGGGGCGATCTCACGTCATCCGCTTCTCGGCATGGCGTTTTCCGCCTACCAGGCGTTCTGGCGGCTCGCCGGGATCGACCAGATTCACGTCAACGGTCTGCAGAACAAGTTTTGCGAGCCGGATGACTCGGTCGTTCGCTCGATCGAAGCGTGTCTGGAACCCCGTGGCCCCCTGCAGCCCCTCATGCCGGTCGTGTCGTCGGGCCAGTGGGGCGGGCAGGCGCCCGACACGTTCGCCCGCACCCGCACGATCGACCTGATGTATCTCGCCGGGGGCGGCATTCTTGCGCACCCAGGCGGACCCGCCGCCGGCGTGATGGCGCTCCAGCAGTCGTGGGAAGCGGCCGTGGCGGGCGTCCCTTTGGTTGACTACGCCCGCGATCGGCCGGAGCTCAGAGCGTCGCTCGAGTTCTACGGAGCGATGCCCCGGCCGGGCTGATGCAACCGACCTCGGAGCCTGCGATGGATCTGGCGTATTACGGCGACGATTTCACCGGCTCGACCGACGTGCTCGAGGCGCTCGCGTCAGCGGGACTCGCGGCCGAACTCTGCGTCTCGACGAACGCCACGGCGTCCCTGATTGCCAGTGGCCGGTCGCCATCGGCGATCGGCCTCGCCGGCATGAGCCGCACGTTTCCGCCGGCGGCGATGGACACCGACCTTCTTCCGGCCCTCCAGGTGCTCGCCTCGGCACGCCCGCGGTTTCTGCACTACAAGGTGTGCTCGACGTTCGACTCCTCGCCGCACATCGGCAGCATCGGCCGGGCGATCGAACTCGGTCGGCAGTCGGCGCCGGCCCGCCACACCCCGGTGCTCGCGGCGGCGCCGCATCTTGGACGCTGGTCGGCCTTTGGCACGCTCTTCGCACGATCGGGACTCGACAGCCCGGTCTACCGGCTCGACCGCCACCCGACGATGAGTCGCCATCCCGTGACCCCGATGGACGAAGCGGATCTGAGGCTCGTGCTCGCTCGCCAGACGTCCCTACCGACGACACTCATCGATCTGCCCACCCTCGACCGTGGCGTGGAGGCAGTTCTCGCCTCGATCGAGCGGGCCCCCGACGGGGTCGTCCTGTTCGACGCCACATCAACCGCGCATCTCGCCACCATCGGTGCCACGCTCGACCGACTTCAGCGACAAAACGATGAGACGCTTTTTGTCGTGGGGTCGTCCGGTATCGAGGCGTCGCTCGTCGCCGCGGGGGCATTGGGATCGAGTGACGCGGCCAGCCCCCCGGCCACCCTGCCCGCATCGCCCCTGCTCGCGATCGTCGGCAGCCGTTCCCCCGTGACGGCCCGGCAGGTCGAGGTGGCGGGTCGGCATGGATTCGTCGAGGTGACGATCACTCCCAGGACGACCGACGCCGAGCTCACGACGATCCTCGCCTGCGCAACAACGGCGCATCAGATGGGCCCGGGCCTGCTGCTCCGCCCGGGCGACGGCGACTTCGCGGCGCTCGCCGGGACCGACTTGGGTAGACTGCTCGGTCGGATTGCGGGGATGATCCTCGATGCCGTGCCGTTTCGTCGAATCGTCGTCGCCGGTGGCGACACGTCGGGCGAGGTGGCGCGGCACCTGGGCATCGATTCCCTGCGGTTTGAGGCCCCGCTCGCGCCCGGGGCCCCGTGGTGCCGCGTGACCAGTGCACGTCCCACGATCGCCGGCGCGGTGTTTGCCTTCAAGGGAGGCCAGGTGGGCCGCGACGATTTCTTCGTCGTGGCAGCCGACGCTCCCGCCCCCGAGGAACGTTCCTGATGCACCGTCTGCTCGCCGTCGCCGTCCTCAGCCTCGCTGCTCTTGGCTGCACTCGCTCCTCCACGCCCAGTGGTGCGGCATCGACGCCCGCGGGCAAGCCCAAGATCGCGGTGGTGATCTCAACGCTTAACAACCCCTGGTTCGTGGTGCTCGGGGAGACGGCCAAGGCCCGCGCCGAGGAACTCGGTTACGACGCCACGATCTTCAACTCGGAGAACGACACGGCCAAGGAGGCCGCCCACTTCGAAAATGCGATCGCCGGCGGGTCGCAGGCGATCCTCTTCAACGCGACCGACTCCGACGGCTCGATCGCCAATGTTCGTCGCGCCAAGGAGGCCGGGGTGCCCGTGTTCTGCATCGACCGCGAGATCAACGCCACGGATGCCGCGACCTCGCAGATTCTTTCTGACAACCATGGCGGGTGCGTGGCCCTCGGCCAGTATTTCGTGGAAGCGATGGGTGAAAAGGGAAACTACGTCGAGATCATGGGCTACCTCGGCGACAACAACGCCCACAACCGCAGCAAGGGATTCCATGAGGTGGTCGACAACTATCCCGAGATCAAAATGATCGCGCAGCAGGCAGCCGACTTCGATCGGGCGAAGGCGCTCGAAGTGATGGAAACCCTCCTCCAGAAGCACGGCGCCGCGATCAACGCCGTGTTCTGCGGCAACGACGCGATGGCGATGGGGGCGTATCAGGCACTCGTCGCCGCCGGACGCGACGATGTGAAGCTGTTCGGCTTCGACGGCGCCACCGAGGTGGTCGCGCTCATCGCCGACGGCAAGATCGCGGCCACCGGCATGCAGTTTCCCAAAACGATGGCCCGGCAGGCGGCGGAATACGCCGATGAGTGGATCAAGGGAAAACGGGACTTTCCGCAGAAAGTGCCCGTCGCCGTGGAGGTGGTGTCGCCGGACACCGTGGCCCAGTTCGGCGACTATGGTGCCAAGGAAGACGCTCGTCCTGCGGCGCGATAGGCGGCTGCCGGAGGGTTCACCCATGAGCGAGACGCCACGCATGTCGATCCCCCGCCCGCTTCAGTGGCTGAGCGTGGGCGTCATGACGGCCCTCGCCACGTGGTGGGTGCCGCTCGTGCGGATCAAGCCGCTCGACACCGCCCTGGCGCCGGCCGCCGATGCCTTCGACGCCGAGGCGTTTGCCCGTGCGTTCTGGACGCGCGACCTCGAGCCGGCACTCGCAACGGCGGCTCCGCTGGCGGGGGTGCTGGAGGCTCTCCGCGACGACGCGGCGTCGGCGTGCCGAACCTTTGGCCGAACGGTGGGGCTCAGCCGATCGTGCCTCTATCTGGTGCGAGCCACAGGCACGATCGAGTCGGTGTCGCCGAATGAATGCCGGGTGGTGCTCGATGTTCCTGATGGCGATGTCGTCACGCTCACCACCGGGCTTGTCTTTGGCACGACCGTTCGCGACGTGACCGGAACGGTCGACCTCGCATCGCGAGCCGATTCCCGCGATCTGGCCGCTGTCGCCTCGGCGATCAACAAGCTTGTCGTGACCGGGCCGATCGCGGCGTTGAAGGGTGCGGCGGCTCCAGGAGTGGTCGTCGACTTTGTCGCCTGCGGGCAGGTTCAGACCGCCCCTTCGGCCCACAAACCATGGAAACTGATTCCACTCCGCGTGACGATCGGGGCGGCGCCATGACGCCGTTGCTCGAGGCTCGGGGTGTGAGCAAGGCCTTTCCGGGAGTGCAGGCGCTGTCGAACGCCGGCATCACCGTGCAGGCGGGTCGCCTCAACGCCCTTCTCGGTGAGAACGGGGCGGGCAAGTCGACGCTGATGAACATCCTGTCGGGCGTGTTTCCGCCCGACCATGGGGAGGTGCGGTTCGAGGGGCGACCGGTGAGCTTTCGCGATCCCCGGGCCGCCCACGAGGCGGGCGTGGCGATCATTTTCCAGGAACTCAACCTCGTTGGCGGCCTGTCGGTCGCGGAGAACATCTTCCTCGGGCGGCAGCCGCTCACGCGGTGGGGGCTCGTGGACCGGGCTCGCATGAACCGCGACGCAGCGGAGCTCCTTGCCCGGCTCGACATGCGGATCGACCCGACGATTCTCGTGGAGCGACTGAAGGTCGGGGCGCAGCAGATGGTCGAGATCGCCAAGGCGCTGTCGTTCGATGCCAAGGTGCTGATCCTCGACGAACCGACCTCGGCGTTGACCGAGCATGAGGTCGAGACGCTGTTTGGCGTGATCCGTCGGCTCAAGCAGCGCGGTGTCGGGATGATCTACATCACGCACCGGCTCGACGAGCTTCCGGAGATCGCCGACGACGTGACGATTTTTCGAGATGGCGTGCTTGTCCACGAGTCGACGTATCGGGCCGACGACCGGTCCGAATATGTGAGACGGATGGTCGGGCGTGATCTTGCCGAACTGTTCGCTCGCTCGTCGGGGACTCGTGGCGACCCAGCCCTCGAGGTCGCTGACCTCACCGTGGCCCGGCCTGGCGGGGGCCAGCCACTCGTCGACCGCGTGTCGTTCACCGTCCATGCCGGCGAGGTGGTTGGGCTCTTCGGCCTGATGGGTGCCGGTCGAACGGAGTTGCTCGAGGCGATCTACGGGCTCCATCGAGGCAGGTGTGAAGGCACGATCCTCCGCGACGGCCGACGCATCCAGGTTGGAGGCCCGCGCGACGCCCTGGTCGCCGGCCTTGCGCTCGCCCCGGAAGACCGGAAGGCCGACGGGCTGGTGCTGGGGTTGAGCGTTGCCACGAACGTGTCGATGGCCTCGCTCGATCGCGTGCTGCGACACGGGTTCGTGAGCGTGCGCGAGGAACGCCATCGGGCGGCTGACGCAATCGCCACGCTCGCGATCAAGACGCCGTCGGCCGATCAGGCGGTTGGGGCGCTCAGCGGCGGAAACCAGCAGAAGGTGGTCCTCGCCAAGGGGCTCGCGACGGAGCCCAAGGTGCTTCTGCTCGACGAGCCGACCCGTGGCGTCGACATCGGTGCCAAGCGGGAAATCTACGCCCTGATCGACCGCTGGGCCAGCCTCGGCATGGCCGTGCTCGTCGCGTCGTCGGAGCTTCCCGAGATCCTCGGTCTTTCCGATCGGATTCTCGTGCTCGCCGAAGGGCGGCTGACGGCCGAGTTTCGTCGCGATGAAGCCTCGGAGCAGTCGGTGCTCCACGCCGCGATCCCCGTTCGTCGCGCGTCGGAGGTCGTTGCATGACCGCCCCATCCTCTCCATCCCCTTCGGGGGCTCTTTCCATGAACCGTGATCGCCTCCTGTCGCTCATCGTGCGGTTTCGCTCAGTCCTCGCCCTCGTCGTGCTGACCGCCTTTCTCGCCTTCACGACCGACGCCTTCTGGACTGAGCAGAACCTCCAAAATGTCCTCCGACAGATCGCCGTCAACCTTTGCCTCTCGGTGGGCATGACGCTCGTCGTGCTCGCTGGCGGGATCGACCTTTCGGTCGGGTCGACGCTCGCCCTCTCCGGCGCAGTGGCGGCCGGCCTCGCCAGGTCGGGCATCCGGGTGCCGCAGTGGAACACGCTCGTCGAGTTCACGCCGGCCGGGGCGATGCTGGGGGGCATCCTCACCGGCCTGGTCGTGGGACTGGCCAATGGTGTCGCCGTGACGGTGTTCCGGCTTCCGCCCTTCGTCGCCACCTTGGGCATGCTCGGCATCGCTCGCGGCCTGACCATGCTCTGGACCGGCGGCAATCCGATCCATGACCTCGGCCCCGCCTTTGCGTATCTGGGAAACGGCCGGCTCGATGCCATTCCCGGACTGGGATGGCTGCCGATGCCGATCGTGGTGTCGGGCACCTTGGCCGCGGTGCTGGCGCTGGTGGCCGAGCGCACCCGCTTCGGTCGTGGCCTCTATGCCGTAGGGGGCAACGAGCGGGCGGCGGCGCTGAGCGGGTTGCCGGTGGCGGCCATCAAGCGTCGGGCCTATCTCTGGTGCGGCGCCCTGGCCGGGGTGGCGGGGGTGCTGCTCGCGTCGAGGCTCAATGCGGCGACGCCCGACGCCGGGGAGGGCTATGAACTCGATGCCATCGCCGCGGTGGTGATTGGCGGAGCCTCCCTCAGCGGTGGCCGAGGCACGGTGTTTGGCACGGTGCTCGGATGCCTGCTGATCGGCGTGCTCAACGTGGGGCTCGTCCTGCTCGATGTGTCTCCCTACTGGCAGCAGGTGATCAAAGGCCTCGTGATCCTCGCGGCCGTCGCCCTGGATCGATGGACGGCATCGCGGCGGTAGATGGCCTCGTCGGTGTCTGTCGCCGGCTCGTGGTCGGCGACCTTCTCGTTGCCCGGGCAAGGATATGCCCACGAGACGTCGTCATCGACGCCTACGCGACACGCTGCAAAGACCCTGTCGTCAGCGCATGAGCATGACGTTCACACCCTCCTTACCGAAGGCGTGGTGGCGTTTACTTGGCGGAGAGGTCGAACTCCGCCGTATTCTGGCCGCGCTTCACCTCGAAGGTCAGGCCCGACGATTCGGGACTGGCGTACTTCGCCGGGATGGGGGATCGCTCGGCCGCCCGATTCGGCTGGTCACGATCGACATCAGGCGGCCCCGACGCTGCCGCCGTGGCCTCGGTGATCGTCACACGATTCTCGCCGACCGGAGCGCCATCCCCATCGCGGAAGGTGGTGAGCCGGAAGGAGCCATCGGCGGTGATAAAACCCGCGGCGCTCCGCCCGGAGTTTGGCCAGAAGGTCACCTGGCCAGATGCCAGGGGCTTGCCATTGAGCCTCACCACACCCGACACGGGTGCCACGGCCGGCTGGCCTCCTCCGCACCCCGCCAGCAGCACCCCGCCGAATGCGACGAGCAGGCACTCCCTCAAAGCGTAGGTGGCGACGATCCCATTCCATCGCTCAAATCGTGGCATGACAAACCCTTGACACCAAAGAATCAATAGTCGCCGATCGTCTCGGACGATGCGCGACTCGCGAGTGGGCGATAGACATTTACCAGGTCGATACTCTCGCTCACGAACCGTGTCGATGCGTCGCACATCAGGGCATTCATGCCCCCGGGGTGCATGCTTCCCATGCTCACGTTCGTCGTATTGACGATCGGCGCCCAGTTGGAGCTTTTGGGATCAGCCGTAAACACCTTCGAGTTGATCGGGTGATAAATGTTCTTCGCATTGTTCACCCAGCCGTAGGCCCCGTTCGCATCGGTCGCCCACGTGACAGCCCCGACGATCCAAGGCTTCTGGATACCGATCACCCACGAACACTCCGCAAACATGAAGGTCTTCGAGGTCCCGTCGGTCACGTCGCCAAAGTCGATCTTGCTATTCGGAAAGATCGTTCCATTGGTGGCGACGCCCCCGGAGCTGCCACTCGGACTCGTGTAGAGATCTCACGCCTGCTGGTAATACGTGGCCTGGGCCCCGGTAAACGTGCCCGTGCATCCACCCGACCCCTGGATGCCGGGATCCGCCGGTCCCGGCCGTGCGCCGAGCACGCCGTAGTAGTGGCAACGAAGGTTGTCGAGCTGGTTCCCCTGCGTCCACCAGGTGAGATTCCCCATGTCGGTCCATTCGGTGGCCTCCTGACTCGGGCATCGGAAATTGGTCACCGGCGTGAGAAAGGCGTTTTTGTTGGCCGCATCGCGCCAATGCTTCTTCTGATCGACGAGGTCATGAATCGCCTTGTCTTCCATGAACGGCAGCAGCTTCGCCTGCGCACTCAGACACGTGGGGTAGGTGGAGTGCGGAACGATTTTCTTGCGGGCATCGTGATAGTTGTGGGCGGCGAGGCCGATCTGCCGAATCTTGTTCATGTAGCTCGATCGTCGGGCGGCCTCCCGGGCGCTCTGCACGGCGGGCAGCAACAGGCCGATGAGCGTGGCGATGATGGCGATCACCACGAGCAGCTCGACGAGTGTGAAACCATGTGACACACGCGGAGCCCGCTGGAAAGACGACGTCTGGAGACGAATCGGTCTGGATGCCATGGCCATCCCCCCGTCAAAAGCTGTGATGCGACAAACTGAAGTTTCGAGCCTACGCCCGAGGCCATCCCCCCCGCAACAGGAACGGCCTGCGCAACAAAGGGCAATTGAGGCACGGCGATCCCTCAGTCGTGTCGGACAAGATGGTGGCGGAGCCAGTCAACGGCCAGCGGCGGACTGGCCAGAATCGGAGGGCGGGACGACGACACAGGCAGCGTGGACACCACTCTGGCCATGGACGCCTGGGCGAGCGCGATCACATCAACCTCGCTCGCGAGATCCTCGAGCGCCGCAGACACCCGCGCGTCGTGGGTCGCCGAATCGCCCGCCATCAAGGCCTCAAAAGCCCCCTCGCAGAGCCGGGCGGAGACGACGATCTCACGTCCGGCCTCGGCGCCGCACCGCGCAATCAGATCGGCCGTCGGGTCGAGTGTGGTGGGCAGCGTGGCGATCACACCGATCCGGCGGCCGGCAGCCACGGCCCGCTCCGCCATCGGACGGTCGACACGAATCACCGGAACATCGACGAGCGTGGCTGCCGTCTCCACGGCCCTGCCGATCGACGAGCAGGTGACCATGATGGTGTCGGCCCCTGCCGCCTCCGCCGCGGCCACATGGTGCACCACCCGACGGGCCGTGGCCGGCCGCAGCCGCCCGTGGGCGATGACATCCTTGATGAGGCTGTCGTCCACGATGTTGAAGACGTGCACACCCGAAAGGTGGTCGCGGCACAACTGCTCAAAGACCGGGACCAGGGTCGCCGACGTGTGGACCAGACCGAGGCGAACAGGGGCGGATGGCATCGCAAAACTCCAGCCAGAGGGATTCCAACTCGATGCGAAGCGTATCACCAATCGGGTGACGACGTGACGCCGCATGGTGAGCGGCCGAAGGCGTCGCCACGTGACGGCTTATTCCGGGCCGTGCGAACCAGCGACGAAACCGCGGCCGTCGCGGCATCCCGACGGAACATCGTTCTGGCACGAGACGTGCAGTCATTTGCCTCCCGACGTCCCCCCACCCGCTCCAGACCCGAGGACACCATGCGCATCGTTCTGATCGTTGCCATCATAGCGACGACCGGCGGCGGCCCGTCACGCACGGCTGGTGCCACCGACTCACGGGTCACCGTGTCGCCGAAAACGCCGGTGGACAAGGGGGCGGCCTACGTTCTGCATCGGCACATCGACGATTCCGACGGCCCGACCCCACGGCACGCCGGTCTGATCGTGCACTTTCATGGGGCTGTTGAGACCATTCGGGATGTCATGGATCGCGACAAAACCGCCGAGACGGTGCTCGTGGTGAACATGCCGGGGCTTTCGGCAGCCTACGCCAGCCCGTTTCAGTCCAACCCCGACCTGTTTCATACCCTCCTGAGAATCGCGTCGGCCGGTCGCGACGACACCGAACCGGCATTCGAACGCATGACGCTGTCGTGCTTCAGCGCCGGGTACGGGGCCGTGCGGGAGATCCTGAAGTCCGGCGACGCCGACCGCATCGATGCCGTCGTCGCCGCCGACTCCATCTACGCCGGGCTTGTAGACGGGGCATCCGAGCGTCGCGTCGATCCACGGGACATGGCTCCCTTTCTCGCCTTCGCACGGCGTGCGGCTGCCGGCAACGCCATCTTCGTGTTGGCCCATTCAGCCCAGCCGACACCCTACGCGAGCACGACGGAAACGGCCGACTACCTCCTGACCGAACTCGGAATCCCTCGAACAGCCGCGCCGATCGTGGGCGACGATCCTTTCGCCGTGGTCAGCCAGGCTGACCGATCGGGTTTCGTCGTGTTTGGCCATGCCGGTGATGGCAAGGAGGCCCACCTCCATCACCTCCGCGCGCTCGAGCAGCTCTGGGGTGAGGCGCGGGCACGGGCCGACTCCAGAGGGTTCCGACGTCACGAGTGATGCCGGGATCGCTACAATGCTCACCGATCGTTCCGGACAGGGCGTTCGGTGCGGATCGTTTTCCCGGCCTGCCCCATGCTTTTCTCTCAGACCTCTCTCCCGCGTCTCGATCTCGCCCCCGAAGCCGTGCAGATTCTCGGCTGGACGCTCGTGGGATACGTCGTGTTCCTGCTCGCCATCAGCGTGTATGCGAGCGGACGTGTTCGTGACGAGAACGACTACATCGTCGCCGGGCGACGGCTGCCGCTCTTCCTGGCCTGGGGCACGCTGATCGCCACCTGGTTTGGGGCCGCCACGATGTTTGCCGCGGCGGGCGCCGCCCGAGAGGAAGGACTTCTCGGCGTGGTCCTCGATCCCTTCGCGTGCGCCGGAACGCTCGTGATCGCCGGCATCTTTTTCGCCCGGCCACTGTGGCGGATGGAACTCTGCACGATGGCCGACTTTTTCCGCGTGAAGTACGGACCGCGGGCGGAGATGATCAGCGGCTGCATCCAGGTGCCGGCGTACTTCTCATGGGTCGCCCTGCAATACACCGCCCTGGCTCGGGTGCTCGAACTCTACTTCGAGGTGCCATTCGTGGCCGGCATCCTGGTCGTCGCCTCGGTCACCCTGCTCTACACGATGATCGGGGGAATGTGGTCGGTCACGCTCACCGACACGGTGCAGATCGTCGTCGCCCTCGGTGGGCTCGTGGTGCTCCTCATCACGACGCTGTCGATCCCCGAACTCGGTGATGGCAACGCCTGGCGCGGACTCTGTCGGATCTATGACACAGTCTCCCGAACGCACCCCGACCATCTCCGGCTCATCCCCGCTGACGGATCGTTGAGCGTGATGCTTGCCTGGCTCGCTGCCTGGTCGACAGGGCTCTTCGGCAACATTCCGGGGCAAGACCTGCAGCAGCGGGTCTTTGCCTCCAAGAGCCCGAACACGGCCATGCACGCCTGCATCCTGGCCGGTGTTCTCTATTTCATGTTTGGCATGATTCCCGTCACGCTCGGGCTGGCCTCACTCGTCACCCACCCCGACCATGCGATCGACCCCGTCAGCTTCCTCGCCGGCGAATACCTCTCCACCGGGATGCTCGTGGTGTTTGTCATCTCGGTGATGTCGATGGTGGTATCCACGGCCACGAGCGCCGTCCTGGCGCCGGCGACCATCCTTGGCCACAACCTTCTCCGCCACATCGCGTTCATGGGGCGTCATCCCCTCCTGCGAGATCGCCTCTGCGTCGTCCTCGTATCCCTTGGTGGCATCGCGCTCGCCCTGTGTGGCGAGTCGCTGATGGGCCTGCTCGACATTGCCCTGTCGATCCAACTGGTGGCCCTGTTCGTGCCGGTCACGATGGGAATCTATGGCCGCCCAGGAGGCGAACTTCCCGCGGTGCTCTCGATCCTCAGTGGTTTCATCACCTGGCTCGCGACGTTTACGATCGAGCATGTGCCGGAGCGGGTGCCCGACGCACTGGCGAGCGTCATCACCACGGTGCCGTCGGATTTCTGGGGGCTTGCCGCCAGCATCGCCGGCTACGTGATCGGTCGGACGCTCCTCAGGAAACCGGATTGATCACGAGGCCGGTCGCCAGCTTCGGATAGAAGAACGTGCTCTTCTGGGGCATTACTTCTCCATACACGCCGAGATCCTCCAACGCCTTCAGTGGCGTCGGCCGGAGAATCAGCGCCAGCGGATAAGCCACCCCGTCGGTCATTCCCGGCACCTCGGTCGCATCCGCCGTGTAGGCGAGTTTCACCTCGCCGCCGGCAAAGGTCGGCCCGATCACCTCGTCGAGGAGATACCGTCGGAGGATGGCCACGTCGAGGCACCGCCAGGCTTCACTCTGCCCGGGCTCGAGCGCGGCCAGCACGTCGGGCTTCGTCAGACGAAGGGTGAACAGCTGCCGTGTTTTCCCGTCATAGAGGCCGAAGGCCGTTCCCGGCTCGCGGGCCAATGACTCCTCAAACGCACCGATCTGCCCCACCTCGAAGCCCGCGGGGACGACCTCGAACACCCCGGCGAGCCTCTCCCGAAGCGTGGTGAGATCGAACGACGTGAGTCCGCCGACGATGCGATGCGTTGGGAGGATCACGCAGCCGGGATCGTGCATGCTCAACAGGACAAACAGGCACCAGTTGGCGGGATGGTCGGCCGGAAGGGTTCCCCCGGCCTTTTCACGCTGCTCCTGCTGATACGCCAGCGCCGTCGTGTAGCGGTGATGGCCATCGGCGATATAGACCTTCTTGTCGCGCATCGCCTCGATCACCTGCCGCTGCACCTCAGGATCGGTCACGGGCCAGAGCTGGCTTTCCACACCGTCGAGCGTGGCCCGGATCGGCGGGTCGCCCAGACCGCGATAGACGGCATCGTTGACTGTGCCCTGCGCGTCGGGAAAGAGGCCGAAGATGGGCGAAAGCTGCACGCCCGTGGCCCGGGTGAGCTTCAGGCGGTCTTCGATCGCGCTCGCGTAGGTTTTCTCGTGCGGCACCACCTGCGTCGGGGCGGCCGGGGTATGAAACGGCTCGAGGTTGACCGTGGCAAAAAACCCGCGGCGACGGTACTCCCGGCCGCGATGCGTGAACACCTGCGTGTAGGCGTAGATCGCCGGCTGCTCATCGCGCACCAGCGTGCCGTCGGCGAGCCACTTGGACAGCGTCGCGGCCGCGGCGACATAAACCGGGTCGGGGCCGACCTGCTTGGCGGGGAGGAATGGGAGATCGATGTCGACGATGTTGACCGGCGAACGGCCGAGCAGCTTCTTCTTGCCCGCCTCGTCGAGGACGTCGTAGGGGGGCGCGACGACCGCCGACAGGTCTCCGCCCTGCTTCGCACCGTATCGAACCGCCCGAAACGCCTTGATCGTCGCCATGTCAAACCTCCGTGGAATCGGCCCCACCATACGGAATCCGGCCGGGTTCGCAACCGCGGCGATTTGCCCCGCCAGCGCCGTCAGGGGCCGGGGGGCTGCACCGGACGGCCGTCGTCGATGGCGATCAGGTAGGCGAGCGTCACCTCGTCGATGCTGTCGACGAGAAAATCGACCCGCCCATCGGCCCACAGCGCCTGCACGCCTCCAGGATGGCGACTTCGTGGAGCGCTCGAGAGATACCGCCAGACATCGTCCTCCGACCATTTCGCACAGGGCATCCCGCGGGCCGTGGTGGACTCGGCATCGGGGCAGGCATAGAGCATGTCGGCGTTGATCGATGGGCTTGTGAGGTTGGGACGCTGCGTGTGCCCCAAACTCATCGGGAAGTGGCGAAACGGCGGCTTGTCGGGATAGGGATGCATGTCGAACGCGAGCACGCTGGCGGCGTTCCAGCCCACGGCCCAGGCGCCACGGGAGTCCCAGGCATCCGCCCCGGCCCGCACCTCGGAGGCCATCAACGAGGCATGTGTGCCGTCACGCAGATCGGTGAGCCTTGGCCGGGGCCGCCAGCCGAGCACGGCCGGATACCGGTGCTGAAACTCCACGTGGTAGGGGCTCGCCCAGGCGGCATAGTTTCCCCGCCCAAACGACCGTCCTTCGGTGATCGCCTCGTCGCAAAACGGGGGACGTTGCTCGTCGCTCGCGCATCGCAGCACCGCCGGCGTGTCGAGCGCTGGGTTGTCGCTCGCCTCGGCCACAGGCCCGTCGAAGAGATTCCGTCGCAGATCAAAGCGATCGAATCGTGGCTGCTCCTCGAGATAGGGTAGGATCGCCACGAGCCACGAATGCGACGTGCCCGATCGTGGATCGAAGTCACCGCGCGCCGACACGGTGCCGGAAACGACCGTTGTGGGCAGGACCTGACGGGCCTCGTGGTGATTCAACACCGCAAGGCCGATCTGGCGCAGATGCGACGCGCATCCAATCCGGCGGCTCGATTCCCGCGCCCCCTGCACGGCCGGCAGCAGCAGGGCGATCAATCCTCCGATGATCGCGATCACCACGAGCAGTTCGATGAGGGTGAAGCCCCGACGATGTGTGGCATCCATGCTTGCCCCTCGCTCGATCTGTCGACGCCTGCCACCGCACGCGACGCTTACACCGGGGTCGCCCGCACGCTGGTGACCACCAGAGTTGCCGCGGATCCTGAGAGGGATCCATCGACGCCCCCGGTGACCGTCAGCGTCTGTCTCCCCTCGGTACCAAACACCGCCCGGAGCACCGCCCGGCCATTCGTCACCTTCACCGTCGTCCCCGGCAGCAACCGCACCAGGGGATCTGACGACGACACCGTGACGTCACCGGTGAAGCCTGCCAGCGGTTTCCCCGCGTTATCGATTGCGGCGAGCACGACCGTCACCGGGAGACGGGCGACGACGGTTTTCGGCATGAGCACGGCAAATCCCGCAAGCGTTGGGGGGGCAAGGACCGTAATCGATCCGCTGCCTGTCAGCTCTCCGCCCGTGGCAGTGAGGGTCTGCTCCCCGGCCGTGCCAAACCTGACCACGATGCTCGCCCGGCCGTCCTGCAGCGTGACCGACTCAGGAACCGTGGCCAGCGGATCGGTGCAGGTGAGGCCGACCGTGCCAGCAAAGCCGCGGATCGGCCGTCCATTGGCATCCAGGGCCGCCACGATCGCGGTGACGAGCCCTCCCACTGGAGCACGAACGGGCAGGAACACACCAAAACGAGTGAGAACCTGAGGTATCAGCACGTTGGTCGCAGCCGCTCCGCTGATCGGGGCGTCGCCGTGGGACGTGACGGTGAGCGTCTGCGGGCCTGACGCAGCGAAGGTGACCGTTCCCTGGGCACGACCGTTGATGAACGACACCTGCGTTGCAGTCGCACCGGGGTCGGACGTCGTGATCGACGCCGTGCCGGTGAAGGTTGGCACGGGCCTGCCGGCGGCATCGACCGCGATCATCTTCACCGGGGCCGCGCGGCCTGCGACGACCTGCGCCGGCACCGCCACCAAGATGCTGGTCGCCACGATGGGCTGGGCGACGCGTGTCGTGGCCGACGCCGAAATCGAGGGATCGGCTGCATCGGTAATCGTGATCACCTGCTCCCCGGACGTGTGAAACACGATGGGCACGAGCACCCGCCCAGCCTGGAACGTCACCGATTCGGGAAGCCGTGCCAGCGGATCCGACGACGTGACGATCGCCGTGCCGGCGTAGTCGCGAATGGGTTGCCCGGCGGCATCAACCGCCATCGCGGCCACGTAGACGACCTGTCCGCTTGGAACATGGAGGGGCGCCTTGACCACGATCGACGCGAGTGTTGCTGACGAGGCGCTGGCCAGAGGAGTCTCCACGGGCCCCAGCGATGGGAGCGACGTCGGGGCGACGAGCGAGATGTCGCCGGCGAGCAGCGACCGCGATTCGAGCCGTTCAAGGCGGGGCTCGCTCCGCAATCGGCGACGGCTCCGCCCCACCCCCTCGGCGCACGAACCTGTGCGACGAGCGGCGAGAAACATCTGTGGAATGATGCGGCTCAAACGCGTCGATGCCATGGTGCCCTTCTCCCGATCGGATGGACCGAATGGGTTCCCCGTGCCAGGAGTCTACGACAGGCCACCGTCCCCCCACAATCGGTTCCTCCGTGGGTCAGCATCGCCTAATGTCATTCCGCAACGGCCGCGACCGGCGGCACGACGCGGTCGAGGGCTTCCTTGATCGCCGCCCCCCAGATCCGATACCCGCGTCGGCTCAGGTGAAGCCGATCGTCGCGAAAGAGGGTTGGCTCGGGCGTTCCAGACACCGGATCGAGAAACCGCGCCGCGGTCGGGAGAAAAAACGTGGCCGGCGCTTCGTCGCCCATCCTCTCGATCAGTCCGTTGAGCCGCTGGATCGAGGGCCAGGCGGCCCATCGAGACTCCGTGGGAGTGATCGCCACGGAGAGCACCGGCACGCCTGGGTGCCTCGCGTGAATCGTCGCGTGGGTGGCCCGCACGTCGACCATGACCTCCTCGGGCGACGGGGCATCGTCCGCCGACGTGATGTCGTTAGCGACAAACACGACGATGGCCCGCGGCGAGTGCGGCGCCACGAGTCGATCGACGTAGTGGCAAAGGTCGCGATACCTGGCGCCGCCATAGCCCCGCCGCACGACCGGATAGGGGGCGAGGTCGTCCGCCGCCGTTTCCCAGAGTCGAATGCTCGATGAGCCCACGAGAAGCACCGCGTTGTTGGGATCCGGGCTCGCACGATCGAGTGCCTCGAGCGCTTGAACATCCGACTCCCACCGGACCACGTCGGGATGATCCGGAGGGACACTGGTGGCATGAGCCAAACCCGGTGACCCAACGCCACGAAACAGGATCGCCGCGAACGCACCGCACCACAGGACTCGGGAGAACATGGCTCGCATCGTCTGAATGTCCCTTGACCACAACCTACCCGCTGCTGACGGGAGGTGATACGCTCCGACGGGCCCTCGAATGAGCGAGAGGGGCAGGCTCGGGATGAAAACGCCCATGGATGCCCGGCGGATCCTTTCCATCATACGATCGACTCTGGTCACTGTACCCGAATGATGGATTGGCCTCGCAGCGGTTCTTCACCAACGACATGAATGGCCGGCTCATGATCGTCGGTCGGGCCACCGGGCTGTTCTCGACCTACCTTGATTTCGACTCCATCTTCAACGGTGTCGACACGGCGATTGTGACGCCGATCCAGGCTACGCGGCGGGCCTCGTGACCATGCAGTTCGACACCGACGCACCCTGACTTTCGTTCGATGGACATCACCAGCGGTGACGGCGGTTCGGGCGAGAGTGCCGGCGCCACACGACTCTCGCCGCAGCGGCTCGACACCGTCGTCGGCAAGGTGCTTCGCATCCGCCCCGACGGGCAGTCGGTCACGGGCACCTACGCCATCCCCACGGACAATCCCTTCGTGGACGTCGCCGCCGCGTCCTACCCGCGACTCTATAGCGATGCTCGCATCGCCAAGGCGGGAATCGGCACGCTCGTGCTCGATGAGGTCAACACGCTGAAAGGCGTCATCACGGTCGAGGAGGGTACGCGTCGTATCGACACACGCGACTCCCTCGCCGCCGTTCCTGAACCCGCACTCGTGGCCTCGCTGATTCCTGCGCTGATCGCCGCGTCGATAACGCTTCGACCTGCGGGGCGACACCGTCGCCGTGCCGTCAGGGGCTGACGCTCGGCGGTTTTTTCTTGTGCGGAACGCCGCCACCGTCGAGCGCCCACGCCAGAAACGCGGCATCGATCGACGAGAGGGTCGCCGCCTGCACACTGTCCGAACGGACTGCCGCGGTCGCCGCTGCCGCGATCGCCACACGATACGGGCCGCCATCGAAGAGGCCCGTTCCGACGAAGTCGGCCACGTCGAGGATGTCGACCGTGCCGTCGTAGTTGCTGTCGCCGTCCGCCCAGCCACTGCCAGGTCCGGCGTCAAATCGCCCGGCGCCGAGGAACGTTGCGGCATCGAGCATGTCGATCAGGCCATCGAGGTTGGAGTCGCCGGGGGCCGCGAAGGCCACGGTCAACGTTCCGTTCCCGTTGTCGAGCCATCCCAAGGCACGAAGCGAACCCTGTGCGACCGCCGTCGCCACCGTCGACGAGGTGACTCCCTCGATGCCGGTCCAGGAGCCATCACCCCGCCCCGCTGCAATCGCCGCCGCCACGGTGGCCGCGGTTGCCCCACCGGCGATCGTCATCCGCACGTCTCCGACGTCGAGGAGCGAACCCGCGACCATCGCCACCGGTGGAAGCGTTGCCGACGCCTGATCGGCCGGCAGGTCGAGCGACACGACCCCGCCATCCCGCACATCGAGCGGCCCCGCACCGATGCCGGCGGCATCCTGAACCACGAGGCGGCCATCCTCGACGACCGTCCCGCCGGAATAGGAGAACGGTCGGCTGAGCACCAGCGTGCCAGGCCCTCGCTTCACGAGCCGAAACAGACCCTGGGGAAGCCACGACGGCGTCGCCTGCTGTCCAGCGGCGACCGTGATCACGTAATCGTCGATCACGTCGATGACACGGATCGTGACCGTCGTTTCAAACGAGAGCCCGCCCGCGTCGGTGGTCCGAACCCGGATCGACCAGGCCGAAGCGGCCTCATAGTCGAGGCTACCGACGGCCACGAGCTGATCGCCGACGATGCGGAACAGGGAGTTGCCCGACGAGCCGCTGCCCCCGACGAGTTCATAGGCGAAGGTGTCGCCCGCATTCGGATCGGTCGTCGTGAACCGCCCGACGGTCGCGCTCGCTCCGGCATTCTCGGCGATCGCAGCTGGCGACAGGGACAGGCCGGTCGGTGCGACGTTGGGCGAGTAGGCCACGGTGTAGATGGTGGGCGTCGGCGGGGGCGCCATGCCCGCCCCAAGGAAGAAGCTCGGATTGGGCGGCTGGTTGTAGCCCACGTTTTGCCATGCGATGGCCTCGCGATACTGCGGGTCGTGCATGAGCGTCGTGATGCGGTTGGTGGCCGTGGTGGTCGTCGACCAGATCTGGAGCGCCGAGTTGTCGGATTTCCGCCAGATCACCTCCTCCCGCCAGTCGCCGAGAATGTCGCCGGAAAGGCAGGGGGTGCTCTTCGTGCCGTTGTTGGCTGACAACCCCGAGGAGTTGTTGATCCCGCTGTTGGCAAACGACACCAGATTGCTGCGGCCGTGGGTGGTGTAGTTCCAGTCGCTGATCGTGGTGTTGTCGAGCGTCTCCCGCAGCAGGTCGGCATCCCACCAGACCCCGAAGTTCACATGCATGTTCGACGGCTTCGCATAGATGGGGTTGCCGTGCACGTCGTAGATGCTCGGGTCGTAGCTGTCCCAAAACTCATAGCCCGGATAGTTGGGATCGATGTCGATCGCGATGCCGCGGCCCACGTCGGGAAACGTTCCGGCGGCCACATCGGCCTCACTCACGAGCGGCGCCGCCAGGAGCGTGCCGGTGGCGGCATCACGCATCACCGACGCGGTGTGGTTGCCGATGGCGGTGTCTTCCTGGGGCATGAACACCTCGAGTCCAGGATTCGAGGGATCCATGTCCGACACGTGGAGGGCGTCACCATGGCCGCGCCCGGTCGAGTAGAGCCCGGTGCCGTCGTCGTCCACGACCATGGCGCCGTAGACGATCTCATCCCTGCCGTCTCCGTCGACATCGGCGGGAATCATCGCGTAGTTGGCCTGGGCAAGATACTCGCTGTTGACGTTGCCATTGATGCCGATGTTCGCGCGGAACCACCACTGCTGGGTGAGTTGACCATCTCGCCAGTTCCAGGCCGTGAGTTCGTTTCTCGCGGGGAGGGTGCCGCTCGGGCCAAACACGCCGCGGCCCACCACGATGCTCGGCCGCTGGCCGTCAAGGTAGGCAGGGGCCAGCATGAGGTTTTCACCGCGGTGCCCATACGAATCGCCCCAGGTGGAGATGCTGACGCGGTCGGGCGTGAGCGGAACGGTCGCCATCGCGGCCCCCGTGAGCCCGTTGAACACGGTGAGGTATTCGGGGCCGGTCGTGATGCGGCCGCTGGAGTCGCGATAGTCGGCGTTCGGATCGTCGCCGGGAAGGATCACGGCATGGCCGAGGCCGTCGCGGGTGCCGGGCATCGTGCGGCTCACCACCTCGGCTCGGCCATCACCATCGAGGTCATAGACGAGAAACGGGGCATACTGGGCCCCCGAGCGGATGTTGATCCCCAGGTCGATCCGCCACAGGCGGGTGCCGTCGAGTGTGTAGGCGTCGTAGATCGTGCTCCCGGTGTAGCCCGCGTAGGCGGCGTTTTGCTCGTTGGTCGGGCTCCACTTCAGGATCACCTCATACTCGCCGTCGCCGTCGAGGTCGCCCACCGACGCGTCGTTGGCCGTGTAGGTGTAGGGAGCCGTCTGCCCGGGATTGTTGACGTCGGGAACCTCACCGCCCGGCGGGATGTCGAGCGGGATTTCGAGATACTGCCGTACCGGGGCATTCGCGGGGAGCACGAACGACTCGCTTGGCGGCTGCTCGACGCCGTTGATCACGGGCCGCACGAAGTAGGTGGTGACGGCCGAGGCGGTGAAGGTGCTGTCGACGTAGTTCGTGGATGTCGTGATCGGCGTGGCTGTGAGCTTCGTGGCCGTGCCGCCGTTGGTCGAACGGTAGACGTTGAACCCGACGCTGGATGGATCGGTTCCGAGCAGTCGCCAGCCGAGATACACCTGGGACGATGATCGCCGCATCGCCACAAGGCCCCGATCGAGCGCCTCCATCTGCCGCGCCGGGGTGTTGGCAGCCTTTTCATAGGCGGGCGTACACTCCAGCCGCAGGGTGGGCCGGAGGGCGGCATTGGCGTTTTCGCGGGAGCCGTAGGTCCACCCACGATTGGCGCCGGCGTCGACGAGCACGATGAAGGTGGCCAGACCGCCGTCGGACTTCCGGTCCTTGAGAAACGCCATCAGATCGACACCGGACAGGTGCTGCGGCGAGCCGCTGTTGCTCACCTGCTCGATGACATTGGCCCCGGCCCCGCCTTCGGAACTGAGATTGACCACCCGCGTCATGTCGAGGCCATTGCCGGCCGTCGCCGTGTATTCCTCACCCGGGCCCGTCACGGCCAGTGTCGATTCGCTCCAGGTCTGTGACGTGTTGCCCGGCAGGTTGAGCAGACCGGCCACGTCGAACCGGTCGCCGTTGATGGTGTCGCCGCCCAGTTTCTGGAGCGTCAGGTAGGCGTTGGTGAGCCCGGTGAGGTCGACGCCCGAGAGGTCAAAGCGAAGGTAGGCCATGCCATCGCCCCCCGCCCCCTGGTAATCGCGCACATCGAGCGATTGGGCCGCACCGGACGAACTGCTCCCCCTGGTGACCGAGTCGGCCACGGGAAGGAGCGTGGTGGTGCTCAGCAGTCGTCGGGGCTCGAGCGGTTCGCACCCACCGACCGCCCGAGGCACTCGGCGGCGCTTGCTCATTCGGTGACGTCCCCGCTCCCAGACCATGGATGAAGGGTACCTGTCTTGAGATTCAGCGTGAGCGCACACCACCGCCATATGCCCCGCGGAGCGGATGGCGGCGATCCGGGGCTGGTCAGTGCTTGCGGTTGATGCGTCGCCGGGCGCGATTGACAGCCTTGGCATCCGCCCTCGATTGCCGCTCTTCCTGGCGGTAGATCCGGATCGCCTCCGGGTGCGATTGCTTCCAGACGTCGGGGCGAAGCGTGTCGTAGTTCGTCTCCCCGGCCAACAGTCGGTCGAGGACGTCCTTCACGTACATGAAGACGTCGAGATCGTTCCGCGCGGCACTGCTGACGAGCGACATGAGGTTTGCGGCGCGATAGCCCGCCGCAACACTTCCGATGAACATCCAGTTTTTCCTGCCCAAGGCCACCTGCTTCATCAGCTGCTCGGTCTCGTTGTTGTCGATCGGCATCAGGCCATCGTCCAGATAGACGAGCAGATGGTCGAACTGGTTCCGCAGGTAGGTCAGTGCCTGCCCGAAGGGCTCCTTCGGCATCACGTTGGAGACGGCCTCACTGGCGAGATACTCCTGCATCCGTGTCCAGATCGGCCGAGCCTCGGCATACCGAAGCTCCTGACGTTCAGGCGGCGTGAGCGGCTTTGCCCGGTCCTCGATGTCATAAAGCT
>JAFMIU010000031.1 GCA_017853835.1 Pirellulales bacterium
ACAGCAGGTCAACATTCCTGCGCCACATGCTGGACCGATGGAGGGACGGCGTCTGAAGGGTGAGGGGACGGATAGAAATGTCCCTCGCCG
Organism: Pirellulales bacterium; assembly: GCA_017853835.1. GTDB lineage: Bacteria > Planctomycetota > Planctomycetia > Pirellulales > UBA1268 > QWPN01. The sequence goes on from JAFMIU010000031.1 coordinate 91, forward strand.
GTGTGGAAGGTAGCTGTAGGCAAATCCGCAGCGACATCCAGAAGCATCGGACAAAGACGCTTATGTTTCGATAGTCATCTGAAGGACGTCCAAGAAAAGCTTCTAGGGTTGAAGGCATGTGACCGTACTAAAACTGACACAGGTAGGCGGGACGAGAAGTCCTAGGCGCTCGGGAGAACACTGGTTAAGGAACTCTGCAAAATGGCCCCGTAAGTTCGCGATAAGGGGTACCCCCTGATGTTTATAGCAATGGGGGGTCACAGTAAATCGGCATCAGCGACTGTTTATCAAAAACACAGGACTCTGCTAACTCGCAAGAGGATGTATAGAGTCTGACGCCTGCCCGGTGTTGGTAGGTTAAGGAAGAGGGTTAGCCGCAAGGTGAAGCCCGCGACCGAAGCCCCAATAAACGGCGGCCGTAACTATGACGGTCCTAAGGTAGCGAAGTTCCTTGTCGGGTAAGTTCCGACCTGCATGAATGGCGTAATGACTGATGCACTGTCTCAACCAGTGACCCGGTGAAATTGTAGCCGTGGTGAAGATGCCACGTACCCGCAGTGTGACGGAAAGACCCCGTGAACCTTCACTGTAGGCTGATATTGGTCTCGGACGTGTTCTGTGTAGGATAGGTGGGAGGCTTCGAAGTGGTGGCGCTAGCCATCATGGAGCCAACGTTGAAATACCACCCTGGATTCGTTTGAGTTCTAACTCTGATTCCCGTGAATCCGGGCAGAGGACAGTGTCAGTTGGGCAGTTTGACTGGGGCGGTCTCCTCCAAAAGAGTAACGGAGGAGTTCAAAGGTACCCTCAGCCTGGTTGGCAATCAGGCATCGAGCGCAAAGGTAGAAGGGTGCTTGACTGCGAGACTCATAAGTCGAGCAGATACGAAAGTAGGACTTAGTGATCCGGCGGTTCTGTATGGAAAGGCCGTCGCTCATCAGATAAAAGGTACTCCGGGGATAACAGGCTTATCGCTTCCGAGCGTCCATAGCGGCGAAGCGGTTTGGCACCTCGATGTCGGCTCATCACATCCTGGGGGTGAAGAAGCTCCCAAGGGTTTGGCTGTTCGCCAATGAAAGTGGTACGTGAGCTGGGTTCAGACCGTCGTGAGACAGGTCGGTCCCTATCTGCTGTGGGCGCACGAAACTTGAGGGGATTCTTCTTTAGTACGAGAGGATTTGGAAGGACGTTCCTCTGGTGTTCCAGTTGTCACGCTAGTGGCACGGCTGGATAGCTATGAACGGAACGGATAAACGCTGAAAGCATATAAGCGTGAAGCCCGCCCCAAGATCAGGTTTCGTAGGGTTTAACCCGAAAGTCCCCTGGAAGACGACCAGGTTGATAGGCCGGACGTGTACGTGCAGCAATGCACTCAGCTAACCGGTACTAACGGACGAATGCTTGACCACTCGTATCCAGTGCTTGCACGATCATCCGTTCGCGGGTGAGACGAGCACGAGCACGCTCGAAAGAGCGTATGCCGATTACCACGACCTTTTGCCGCGTCAGCGGCAGAGCAATATTTTCGCCGCGAGAGCGGCGACCCAATATTTCCGGTGACCATGTCTGGAAGGTCCCACCCGTTCCCATCCCGAACACGGTAGTTAAGCTTCCAGAGCCGATGGTAGTGCCCAAAGCGCGAGAGTAGGTATCGCCGGAATTTTATTCGCCTGGCCCGCACGGCCAAAAAGCCGTGCGGGCCAGTGTCGTTTTCAGGGGCGACGATCGGGGCGACTCGGCATCGAGGCGGCCGTCACGGATCGTGTCACAGATCATGGGGTGGCGTCGAGTTGGGCGAGCATGGTTCGCACGAGTTCGAGCGGCAGGCCCACGACGTTGGACGGGCTGCCGTGGACGAGGTGAAGGGGCAGGCGGGCGTCCTGGAATCCGCATGCCCCCGCTTTGCCCATCCACATGCCGCTCTCCAGATACCAGTCGAGAAACGCCTCAGTGAGTTCGCCCATCTCGAGAACGCTTTCGGCGTCGCCAAGCAGGGGCGTTCCGTGGGGATGGTTCCACAGGCACACCCCCGAAACGACGCGATGGGGCCTGCCTGAAAGCGTCTGGAGCATGCGGCAGGCGTCGGCACGGTCGATCGGCTTTCCGAGCACAACGCCGTCGATTTCGGCGAGCGTATCGCAGGCGAGGATCGTTCCGGAGACGCCGGTGGCTGCGACGGCGTCGGCCTTGGCTCTGGCCAGCCGCCTCACATAGGCCGCCAGCGACTCGTGGGCTCCCCTGGCGTCGGCGTTGGTTTCAGCTTCTTCTGGAGGGATCCGGACGGTCACCTCCCATCCCTCCTCGGTGGCGAGTTGGAATCGCCGCGGGGAGCGGCTTGCAAGGATGATCGGCCGTGGCGACGCTTGGCTCATATGACACCTCCACCGCGAAATCCAGAAACCCTGTTCGAGGATGACCATCTCCTCGTCGTGGTCAAGCCCGCGGGCCTTCCCACCGCCAACGCCCCGTCTGGGGAGCCGAGTCTCTATGCATTTCTCAAGCGACGGCTGGGGCAGGGGGCCTTCGTCGGAGTGGTGAGCCGTCTCGATGCCCCCGTGTCGGGCGTGGTGGTGTTCGCGAAGACACCGGCGGCGGCAGCCCACCTGTCGGCCCAGTTTCGGGACCGAACGGTCGACAAGGCCTATGCCGCCGTGGTGACGGGCCGTTTTCCGGCAGCCATCGACACGTGGGTGGAGTGGCGTGACGCCATCGCCCGCCGCATGGGCGAGCCCATGTCGGTGCTCCATCCGCCTTCAGCCGCTCGCAGCGATGGGGGCGACGAGGCGCCGAAGGCCGCCACGACGCGCGCCCGCGTGGTCAAACGCGCCGGCGAAGTGTCGCTGGTGGAACTCGTGCCCGAAACCGGCCGCCGGCATCAGCTCCGGGTGCAGCTCGCGTCCCGGGGCTGCCCGATCGTGGGCGACCGCCTCTACGGAAGTCGCCTCCCGTGTCGGGCGGGGGGCATTGCGCTTCACGCTGTCCACCTGTCGCTCGATCATCCTGCCACCGAGGAGCGGATGACGTTTTCCGCCCCGGCGGACGTCGCCTGGCGGGAGGTGTTTCCGAGCCTGTTTCACGCTCCCGGACGGCGGTGATTTCCAGTGGAATGGATCCCCATTTCAGGTGGTACACTCTCCGAGGCAAACTTGGAAAGTTCGTGCTCATGTCGTGGTCCGAGAACAAACGGTTTTGTGATACCGCCCTTCGGAGCGGACTTCTTACTGAAGACCACTTGCGGTCACTTGTTGCCGAATTGGGCCGTACGCAGTCCTTCCAGCCTTCTGAAGCGGAGGCCTGGGACCGGGCCTTGGCAGATCTGGCGGTTAAGAAGGGTTGGTTGACCGAGTTTCAGGCTCGAGAAATTGTGTCCGGTCGGACTCGATTTCGGCTCGGCCGATACATGGTGCTCGATGAGATTGGACGTGGCGGCATGGGGCAGGTGTTTCTTGCCGAACATTTGATGTTGGGCCGCAGAGTGGCACTGAAGGTGCTGCCTCGTCAAAAAGCAACCGAGGATTCTGAGGCTGCGTTTCGTCGTGAAATGCGGATGCTGGCTCGTTTGGATCACGAGGCGCTTGTTCGAGCGTTCGACGCAGGAATCGACGGAGGCGTTCATTACCTTGTCACCGAACTCATTGAAGGCAAAAACCTGAATCGTTTTGTCAAGCAGTTCGGACCACTGAATGAACTGGATGCTTGTTCGGTCGTTGCACAGATTGCCCGAGGGCTTGCGTACATTCATGAGCGGAAAATGGTGCATCGGGATATCAAGCCGGGCAATATCGTGATCACTCCCGATGGCAAAGCAAAGCTCATCGATCTCGGCTTGGCTGGTTCAGAGGCCGAGGGTGATTCCTGGCGAGATGGCCGAATCGTTGGAACGATGGACTACATCTCTCCAGAGCAGGTGACGTCACCCAAGGACGTAGGTCAACGTTCAGACGTGTATTCTCTCGGATGCACGTTCTATTACACCTTGACTGGTCGCGTTCCTTTTCCGGGAGGAGACTCAAAACACAAACGACATCGACACGTCAGCGCAGTGCCAACTCCCATCGCACATCTCAAGCCCGAATTAAGTCATGATGTTTGTCAGTTGATTGATGAAATGATGGCGAAGTCGCCTTTGAAGCGACTGGATGCCGTTGTTGTGTCGTCTCGCCTCGAAAACTGGCTTCCGGATGGCGGCCTGATTTCACCAGCGGTAAGTTTTCCAGTGACTGGAGGGGCGGCGTTTCGGGATTCCCCTTCAAGCGGAGTAGCGCCTTCAGGTAGTTTTCTAGGAGATCATCTTCCAGAGCCTCAGGAAATGCCCCCAGCCATGGTTTTTGCTCCGAGAGATGATTTGGTCGAACTGAGGTTTTGGATTGAGAAAGTGAGTCGGGCACTCGCCAATGCGCTGCTGCCAGCTTTTTTCGTAGGAATCATGATTGCAGTGTTCCTTGCTGCAGTCCGAAGTATCGATGACAAGAAGTTCTTCACGGTGACGAACGGTCAAAGTCCGCTGTATTTCGGGGTATGCGCGTTTGCGTTGACGTATGCCGCCCTGGTGACCGCGAAGCTCATAAGGCGCTTCTAGCGAGAATCCCGTCCGATGGATGAATCGTCGGAGGCGTTGGTTGATCCCTCGTTTCTGCGGGGAAAAGCACCGATCTCGTTGACAATCGGCGGATTTCGACCTAGGAAAGGGGCTCGGGACAGGTAGCTCAGTTGGTAGAGCAATGGACTGAAAATCCATGTGTCGCCGGTTCGATTCCGGCCCTGTCCACTGGAAAGAATCTCCGATTTTTCCGGGATTCTTGCGTTTCAGGCCCTGGCCTTGGATCGGGCGTGACGCCCGGTCGCGTCAGGCGACCCGGCGGAGCGGCGGGGCAACGTCTTCGGGCCGCCGTATCGACAGGACGGCCGACGGGCTTCGGCCGAGCACCGCGTAGAGCGAGTCGCTCAGCGGCGAGCGGTCGAACAGGTTCATCCGCACAACCCGCAGGCCGGCGGCATCCGCCATCGCGGCGAGCGTGTCGGGGGTGAAGTAGTTGACGTGGTCCGGCCATCGGTAGCCACACCACCGCCGGCCACGGATCCGGCGGCCCACACAGGCGTAGTTCGGCACCTTCACCACCACGTGGCCGTCGGCGGAGAGCCGCTCGCGGCACCGGCGCAGGAGCGGAAGAGGCTCGATCTCGTGCTCGAGGATGCACGACAGAACGATGACATGCGCACTGCCTCGATCCAGCTGAGCCAGTCCGTCGATGCCGGTGCCATGGAGGCATCCGCCGCCACGGCTGCGGAGGGCGGTGTGCGCCAGCTTCGCCAGGTAGTTCGAAATCTCGATGCCCACCGGTTCGAGCCGTTCGGCAACGCCCTCGGGCAGCCGTGCCGCGACGCGGAGCGGCAGGCCGCCCTGTGCACAGCCCACATCCACGAGCCGGATTGTCGCGTCGGCATCCTCCCGCGCCGCCTTCATCACGAGTGATTGCACGATCCCCACCATCTTGTCTCGCTTCAGGAACCGATGGCGAAATGTCTTGAAGGCACCGCTCATCGCATACAGAACCGGCTCGGCCGTGCGGCGTCGCCGTGACTCCATCTCATGGGTCACCTCCCACGCAAACTCATCACGAAACCGGTCCTGCGCAGGCGGATTCGCGAGATACACAAAGCCTGTTTCGCCGCATCGGCGGAGCTCCCACGGCGCCGGAGCGTCATGCAGCAGCGTGGAGCCGGAGTCGCGTTCCAGAAGAGGGCAGGGGCGGATGGGTGAGGTCATGAGGTGGGCTCCCGCCGGGATTCTGCGTCGATGCCAATGTCGGCTCTATCGGCACCTCTCTCGCTGTTTCCCCAGTCATCACCAGCATTACAACCACGACAGGCCGGCTTGCCTTGCCCATCTCGCCAGGCCTGCCTGAACTGGCGACTCCCTTAATCAAAAGAAAAGGGGCGGCACCGAACACTCGATGCCGCCCCTCGCATGATCGCGGATGAACGCCGTTTGACGGCGTTCCGATGGATCAGCTCACCATCGCCTTGAGGTTCTTCAGAGCGCGGACGCGCACCTTGACGCTCGCCGGCTTGGCGGGACGATCCTGCAGCTCACCGGTGAAGGGGTTCTTCACGCCCTTCTGCGCCGGACGGGCCGGAACCTTGCGACGCTCGATCTTCACGAGGCCGGGGATCGAAAACACGCCGATACCGCTGCCCTTGAGGGCCTTTTGGATTTCGGTGGTCAGAGCCTCGAGCACTGCCACGACGTCCTTCTTCGGAAGGTTCGTCGTCTCCGAGATGCTTCGCATGATCTCGGTCTTGGTCATGGGCTTGTTACCCGACTTCTTCGCCATCGCCATTTCCTCCAAAGAGAAGTTTCAGAAGTACACGCGGCAGGGGCACCACCGCCGTCAGCAAGGAAAACACGGCCAAAACGGCCGAACAATGGCTCCGATTAGACTTCCGCGGTTTGAAAATGCAACCCGAAACGCGGGTCTTCTCCGAGAAAAACGCGGTTTCTCAAACGCCTGGGCACGACGGGGTGCCCAAAAACGCTTGAAAAGGCCTGAGAAAACCGCTTTTTGAGCTTCCGTCCGGGGCACGGCGGGCCGTGCCCTCTCACCGTCCTCCACGGGCCGGAATGCTAGGATTCAGCGGGTCGAGGGAAGGCTCCCAGCCATGCCGTGAGGACCGTCGTGCTCCGCGTTTCGTTGCCCCGCCGCTCATGGGATGCCGCGGCGATCGCCGCGATGGCGTTGGCGATCGTGGTGGTCGCGCGAGCGCAAGACATCCCGGGCCCGGTGCCGTTGGTGCCGATCGCCGATGCGTCTGAAGACGCCGATGCTGCTGCGGCTGACGACACCGGACTGTTTCTCCCGACAAGCCGAAAGCGAGAGCGACTCCTCGATCGGGCTCGACGACTGATGGCGTCGGGGGACTGGGCCGACGCGGCCACGCTTCTCGATCAGATCGTTTCGGAGGGCGACGACGCCTTCGTGGCGGAAGGGGATCATGGGGGCACTCGCCGCAGCATCCGGGGAGAAGCGTCCGGTCTCATCATGCAGCTGCCAGCGGCAGGCCGCGCGGCGTATGAGCTCCTCTTTGGCGGCCGGGCCGAGCGGTCGCTGGCCGACGCGATCGATCGCGGCGATGGGGCTGGCGTCGCGGAGGTGGCGCGGCGGTGGATGGCGACACCGGCCGGCCACACGGCGGCGATCATCCTCGTGGTTCAGTCGCTGGAAGCCGGCGAATGGCGGGTCGCCGACGCCTGGCTCGATCGCCTCCTGGATGGCGCCGGAGCAGGTCGTGACGATGCAATGCTCTGGCTCATGAAGGCGTGCGTACAGGAGCGGGCCGGTGATGAAGCCGGCTCCGGCGAACGGCATGATGCGATTCGCCAGAAGGTCCGTGGCATGGCGCGGATCGGCGGTCGTGACGTCGCCCTCTCGAGCGATATGGCGCTGTCGGATCTTTTCCCACCACCCGCCTTCTCGGCCGATGCGGCCGAATCGTCCGCGGTCCATCGCGCCTGGCTCCAGCCTGGCGGCAACGCGGCCCGGCAGGGAGTCGTCGCGGCGACACGGCCTCTCCTGGTGCCTCGGTATCGGGTGCCGATCACGAGCCATCCCCAGGAGTCGCGGCTCCTCGACAGGCGACGGCGGGCCGCCGCGGCCGCGGGGGGGGCGACGTGGCCGGCGGGCAATGCGTTGGCCGTGGGCGACACGATCGTCGTGAAGACGCCGCTCGGCGTGCTGGGCATCGACTTTGAAACCGGCAAGCGGCTCTGGCTGCAGTCGGCGATGAACCCCTCGCTTCAGGACGGCGACGAGGGGGCCGTGGCGGCGCTTGGTCGCACGTTCGACGACTTCACCGGCAGCGTGCTGTCGAGCGATGGACGAGGCGTGTTTGTCGTCGAGAGCCATGCCGAAGCCGTTGCATCGACGGTGCCGTCATTTGGCCGCGTCGATCGTGGCGGATGGCGGGGCGGCAACGTGCTCTGCGCCTACGACGCGACAGCCCGCGGACAGCTCCTCTGGCGGATCCCGGCACGATCGGTGGACGGCCCTCCGGAGTGGTTCATGGGAGCCCCGTTGGTCGTCGGCCGCGAGATCTATGTGCTCGTGGAGGCGCAGGGGCAGATGCGGGTTGACGTGCGCGACGCCTCGACGGGCCAGCGCCTCTGGTCGCAGCATCTCGCGGATCTCGACGAGCGGCAGTCGTCGTTCAATCCCGACAACGTCATGCGGCGCCGAGCCGGCCTCACGCCGTCGCTCGGCGAAGGTGTGCTCGTGTGCCCCCTCGGCGGTGGCGCGCTCGTGGCGATCGATGCGGCGACCCGCACGCTCTTGTGGGCGCACACCTATCGGTCGCGGGCGTCGGCCGAGGCGGCGCAGCGCGGAATCGGCGGGCCATTCGCCGTCGATGCCGAGGTGGACGACGCGGCGTCGCAGGTGGCGGGAGAGCCCTGGCCCGTGATCGCCCACGGCAAAGTGCTGGTGGTTCCCTACGACGGCACGGGCGTCCTCTGCCTGGGGCTTCGCGATGGCACGCCAGCATGGACGACGGAACGTCGCGGTGGAGTCCAGATGGCCGGCGTCGTGAACCGCTCGGTGATGCTGATCGACCGAGAGGGCATCGAGTCGGTGTCGATCGACACGGGCCGTCGCCGATGGGTGCGTCCGCATCCGGCGGCAGCCGTGGTCAGCGGCCGAAGCCTCGTGACCGACGCTCGTCTGTTCGTCCCCTACGACACGCCCGAAGTGGTGGAAGTGGAGACAGCCAGCGGCGCGATCGTCGGCCGGCATGCCGGGCGCGGTGGCGCGTCTCCGGGCAACCTGGTGGCGCATCGCGGCGAGGTGATCTCGAGAGGCCTCGATGCCGTCGATGTGTTTCATCAGGCCGCCGACCTGGAGACGCGAATCGAGACGGCGCAGCTCGACAACAATCGGGAGCCGTGGCGGCTGGTGTGGTCGGCGCAGATGGCGGTGGACGGCGGGGATGTGCGCGCCGGCCTCTCCGATCTGCTTCGGGCGGCCGATGCGATGCGCCTGCCGCCGCGATCGCTCGCCGACGCGATGGCGTTTGCCCTTCGAAGGGATTACGAGGCGGCTGCGCCTGTGTGGGCGGCGTGGCGCGACGCCGGGGTGCCAGCGGCCGGCGACGCCGCCGTGCTCCGGGGCGTGGCCGACGGCTCCCTGCATGCTGGCGACCTTCAGGCCGCCTGGTCGGCATGTCGCGGCTTGTTGGTCCAGTTGGCCGAGGATGGAGCCGCCGACAGGATCATCGACGACCCGTCCGATCCGTCGCTCGAGGTGGATGCCGACCGATGGCTCAGCGGACGCATCGAGGAACTCGCCCGACGGCTGGTCGGCGACGCGGGGTCGACGATGGCCGCCGCCATCGCGGACGAGGCGGAGGCGGTGGCGACGGTCGACGAGGCGGCTCGACTGCGACGGCTCGAAACGTTCCTGGGACGCGTGGGCTCCCATCCCGCGGCGGGGTCCGCCCGTGCCGCGGTGACGAACATGACCAACCGCGACGGGCTGGCGTCGGCGGGGCGTCACGTGGAGGTGTGGCGGCACCTGATGGCCGAGGCCGGATCGCCCGCACCGGCGGCCAAGACCGACGGGGGTGAGGAGGCATGGCCGTTTGGGGCCGTGTCGGTGCAGCGATCGCGACTCGCCCCAACGAGTGTCGGGCCGGGGGGCCAGATCGTGGTGGCTCCGCTTGCCGGATGCCTCGATTCGGTGATCGATCACATGTCGGTGCGATACGACATGCAGCAGCGAAAGGTGCTCGTCCACGATCGCTTCGGACGTCCGGCGATCGAGCCGTTGAGCCTCGACAGCGACGGCACATCGGGCGGCGTGCCATGGATGAGCAGGATTCCACCGATCGAGCCATCGGTCGTGGGCCGCGTGCTGGTGGTGCGATCGTCGGGAGGCGTTTCCGCATTCGACATCGGGGGCGTGTCGGGAGAGAGCCGGCTCTTGTGGCGTCAGGCCGATCGTTCCCCATCGGGGCGAGATGGTGTCACCATCCGGATCACGGCGCCGTCGTCGGGCAGGATTGCCCGCAACGGAGGGATTCCGCTCGGACGGCGCATCACCGAGGCCGACGACCTCTCCCCCTCGGTCAGCCGTCTGCCGCCAGCGTCTGCCGGCGGCGTGCTCGTCGCCTCCGGCCGCTCCGCGTCGCTGCTCGATCCGGCCACCGGCCGGGTGCTGTGGGAACGGCGGAACCTTCCCGCCGTGGCGGAATGGATCGGCGACGACGAGGTGCTCTGCGGGTGCACGGTGGACGGTCGTGGATCGCCGGTCATCGCGATTCGAGATGGACGGCTTCGCGACGTGGTGGATCTTCCTCACCGACGCCAGCGTCTTGCCACGAGCGGCCGGTTCGTCGTGGCGATCGATCCGCTCGACGCCAGCCTGTCGGCTGCCCGTGTGCGGCTCGTGCGGCATGATCCGGCGGGCACCGACGCGATCCCCCTCGGTGACTTCTCCGGCGACGCACTCGCCACGACCGTCGGCTCCCGCCACCTCGGCGTGTTCGAGCCCGATGGCACCTTCACCCTCATCGACATGACGATCGGGGGGGCGGTCTGGCAAACACATCTCGCCGGGGGCCCGCGTCGCCTCGAGCTGCTCCATGTGCTCACCTGGCGTGATCGATACCTGGTGGTGGCGGGAGGCGACTCGCCCGTGCTCGACGATGACCGCCCCACGCTGTCGCTGCAGGGAGTGTTGGCGGCAAGCGAGTCGACGCCGGCCTTTTCCGGTGCCGTGTGGGCCGTCGATCGCGCCGACGGCAGCCCGCTCTGGCCGGTGCCGGCGACCGTGGAGCGGCAGAGCCTGCTCCTGTCGCAGCCGGAGGATCTGCCGGTGCTCGTTTTGTGTCGCCAAACCCGCGGCGGCGAGGGGGGACGCCACGAGATGAACGTGCTGTGCCTCGACAAGCGGTCCGGCCATGCGGTGCTCGACGATGAGCGGCTGCCGGTGACGCTGCAGATGTTCGTCGGCTGCGAGGTGATGGGATCACCCGACGCCCACACCATCACCGTCCGCGGCGCCAATGGAACGGCCCCGCCGGTGACACTCGAGTTCACGGGCAACGCCATGCCCCCGCGGCCACCCTATCAGGCCGACGGACGGCTCCCGTCGGTGCGCCGCGGCGTGGGTGACCTCGGTGCGCCGGCCGCGGACGATCCCTGAATCGTCCGCCGTCGTATGATGACCGCATGGCTGCTGTCTGTCATCGCCGCATGCATCGTCCGCCCCCTCGCCCAAGCCTCGTCTGGGGTACGGCGGTCGCCGGCATGATCGCGGGGTTGCTCGTCGTCGGCTCGGCTCCGTCCCGCGCCGGCGAGTCGGTTGACGAGGTGGTGGCCGAGGGGCTCGCGTGGCTCGAGGCACGCCAGTCGCGGCGCGGAAGCTGGACGGCCAACGAAGGGCGATACCCCACGGCGATGACGGCCCTCGCGGGAACGGCCTTGCTGATGGAGGGCTCCACGACCTCGCAGGGGCCTCATGCGGAGGCCATCCGGCTCGCCGTCGATTTCCTGGTGAGCCGCTCCCGCGCCAACGGCCTGATCGGCGATCCCAAAGGTGACGATCGCTACACCTACGGCCACGGTTTCGCGATGCTCTTTCTCTCGCAGGTGGTGGGTGAGGAGGAGGACGAACGCCGGCGCGAGGAGCTCGTGCGGGTGCTCACGAAGGCGGTGGTGTTTTCCGGCCGCGCCCAGACCAAGGACGGAGGCTGGGGCTATGTGAGCGCGAAGGACGGCAACGATTTCGACGAGGGCTCGACCACCATCACCCAGGTGCAGGGCCTGCGGGGGTGCCGCAACGCCGGGATTCCGGTGCCGCGCGAGATCATCGACCGGGCGATCGCCTACATCCACGCCTGCACGCTCGACGACGGCGGGGTGCAGTACAGTTCGAAGGGGGGCGGGGGGCGTCCGGCGATCTCGGCCGCCGCCATCGCCAGCCTCTTCAATGCGGGCGAAGAGGACGACACCCACGTGCCGCGCATGCTCGCCTATGCCCGGCGACATCTCGGCAACATCGGCAACAACAGCTTCGGCCACTGGCACTACGCCCACTTCTACTACTCCCAGGTGATGTATCGTGAAGGGGGGGAATCGTGGGAGGGCTATCGCGGTCAGGTGGAGAAGCGGCTTCTCGCCGAGGCCCAGCGGGATCGCGATGGCGTCTTCTGGCCCCAGGGCTACATCGGCACCGTCTACACCACCGCCACAAACCTCGTGATTCTGCAGCTTGAAAAGGGCTCGCTGCCCATCTACCAACGCTGACCGCCACACCCGGAGATGTCATCCACATGCATTCATCCCCCGACACCGCCGTCGCCCGTCTTCACGAGGCCCACGGCCGGATCCTCGAACAGCTCTCCCGGGTGATCGTCGGCCAGCGCGAGGTGATCGAAGAGCTCCTCATCAGTCTCTTCAGCAGGGGGCATTGCCTTCTCGAGGGAGTGCCCGGGCTGGCGAAGACGCTCCTGGTGAGCACGCTCGCGAAGAGCCTCGATCTGTCGTTCAGCCGCATCCAGTTCACCCCCGACCTCATGCCGGCCGACATCGTGGGCACCGACGTGCTCGAGGAAGACCGTGCGACGGGCACGCGCCAGCCCCGCTTCCTCGAGGGGCCGCTCTTTGCCAACGTGGTGCTCGCCGACGAGATCAACCGCACGCCCCCCAAGACCCAGGCTGCCCTGCTCGAGGCGATGCAGGAACGCCAGGCGAGCGTCGGACGGGTTCGCCACCGGCTCTGCGATCCCTTCTTCGTGCTGGCCACACAGAATCCGATCGAGCAGGAAGGCACCTACCCGCTGCCGGAGGCGCAGCAGGACCGGTTCATGTTCAAGGTGTTCGTCCGGTATCCCACCTTCGCCGAGGAGTTTGAGATCGCGAGGCGCACCACCGGCGTGCCTGGGGACGATGCAGAGCCGGTGCTCTCCGCCGCCGACATCCTTGCGCTCCAGCAGAGCGTGCGGGAGGTGCCCGTCAGCGACCACCTCGTTCGATACGCGCTGGCGATCGTGCGCCAGACACGCGTGGGCGAGGAGGGCGTGCCCGACTTCGTGTCGGATCAGCTGGCATGGGGAGCCGGTCCGCGGGCGGTGCAGTTTCTGATCGTGGGGGCCAAGGTACGGGCCCTGCTCCACGGCCGCAGCCATGTCACGGCGGCCGACATCGAGGCGCTGGCGGCACCGGTGCTTCGGCACCGGATCGTCGTGGGCTTCGCCGCCGAGAGCGAGGGCGTGACACCCGACGCCATCATCGCCCGCATCCTCGAATCCACCCCTTCCAGAGAGGACGACCTGTCGCGTGACCCGCGGTTCCAGACGATCTTTGCATCCTGACACGATCGCCCGGATTCGCCGGCTCGAACTGCGGGCGAGGGAGATCGTCGAGGGTGTGCTGGCAGGACTCCACCAAAGCCCGTTCCGGGGGCAGTCGGTGGAGTTTCTGCAGCACCGTGAATACGTCCGCGGGGATGATCTGCGCCGGGTCGATTGGAAGGTGTGGGGGCGGCAGGATCGGTACACCGTGAAGGAGTTCGAGGAGGAGTCGAATCTCCGGCTTACGCTGCTCGTCGACGGCTCGGCGAGCATGGACTACGCCGGCGATGCTGCCGCCGGCGTCCGTCCGACGAAGTTCGAGCTGGCGGCCACGCTGGCGGCGAGCCTGGCGTGGCTGGCACTGTCGCATGGCGACTCCGTCGGCTGTGCCGTGTTCGATGACGGCATCACCGCGAGCGTGCCGGCGCGAACCCGCCGATCGCAGGTGACGAGCGTGTGCGACCTGCTTGAAACGCCGCGTCAGGCCGGGCCTGGCGACATGCACCGCGCGCTCCGGGCTGCCGCCGAGATGCTCCCGAAGCGCGGGCTCGTGATCGTGCTCTCCGATCTTCTCGGAGATCGTGCCGGCCTGTCGCAGGGTTTGAAGCTCCTGCGGGCCCGTGGCCACGACGTGGCGGTGCTGCACCTGCTCGACGACGACGAGATCGACTTTCCGTTTGAAGGCGCGACACGATTCGAAGGGCTCGAACTCCCCGCCCACGTCGCGTGCAACCCCCGGGCCCTTCGGGAGGGCTACCTGGCGGCGATCAACGAGTTTCTCGTCGACGTCCGGCGGCTCACGGCCACGTTGCGGTGCGACTACGCGTTGATCCGCACCGGCGAGTCACCGTCGGCGGCCATCGTGCGGTTTCTCTCGCGTCGGTCGAGCGCGGCATCGTAGGCGGAGCGAAACCACCATGCCAACGTTCGATTTCGCGCCGCTTGTGTGGTGGGGCTTGCCGCTGGCGGCGGTGCCGCTGGTGATCCATCTCCTGAATCGGCTTCGGCAGCGGCGGGTGCGATGGGCTGCGATGGAGTTTCTGCTGTCGAGCCAACGTCGGTATCGAACGCAGGTGCTCCTGCGACAGATCCTCCTCCTCGCTCTCAGGATGGCCGCCGTGGCGGTGGTGGTGATGGCGCTCGCCCAGCCCCGCTGGCAGGCGGTCGGCGGCGGGCTGGGCGGCGGGGCCGTTCGGCATGTCGTGGTGCTCGACGACAGCGTTTCGATGGGCGACCGATCGGGGCCGGCCACCGTGGTCACCGACGCCTCGGGTGGAGACACGCGACCGGCCACCGCCTTCGATCGGGCCCGGCGATTCGTGACACGACTGGCCGCCGACCTGGCCGCCGGTTCGGGGCGTCGCGAGCTATGCGTCGGGCTTTCGTCGCATCTGGCGGCCGCGTCCGATCAGCCACCGGTCTGGATCGTGCCGTCCCAGGAGATGACGCCGTCGACGATGCAGGCGGTGCGCGACGCGCTGGCCGGTGCGGCGGTTTCGTCCGGAGCGACCGGGGGCGCCGAGGCCGTCAAGGCGGCGGCACGAGGATTTCGTACCGACGCCGATCCCACGACGCTCTGGATCGTGGGCGATTTCCGAAGCCGCGACTGGCTTTCCGACGACGGCCTCGCGTCGGCGTTGCGGGCCCTCGCGGCCGATGGCGTGACGCTTCGGTTCATCGACTGCGCCGCCGCTCCGGTGGGAGCGGGAAACCTCACGCTCGAACGCCTGGAGGTGGCCGGTGGCGTGCCGGCGTCCGGCGTGCTGATGCCCGTGGAGGTGGAGGTGCGCAACGACGCGACGACGCCCGCCGAGAACGTGCTCGTGGAGATCCGCGAGGATGGAGCCAGCCGGCCGGGGTTGCGGATCGACTCGATTCCGGCGGGTGGCACCGCCACAAGGCGGTTTGACGTGCGGTTTTCCTCCGCCGGTCATCATGCGATCGAGGCGGCCCTGCCTGGTGATGTGCTGCCAGCCGATGATGCCAGGTGGGCTGTTGTCGACGTGCGGGAACGCGTCGAGGTGCTCATCGTGGATGGTGACCCGCAGGGACCGGCCCACGGCGACGGCTTCTACGTGACCCACGCGCTCGCCCCCGGCGCTGCAGCCGCCACCGGCATCCGGCCGCGGTTCGCCCCGCCATCCGCCCTGGCCACGCTCGATCTGTCGCGCTTCGACGGTGTGTGGCTGCTCGATGTCGAACGGCTCGATGCCCTGGCCGTGACGGCGATCGAGGCGTATGCGCGAGCCGGCGGAGGCGTGGTGTTTTTCTGCGGGCCGCGGACCCGTGCCGACTTCGTGAACGAACGGCTCCATCGGGGCGGCGAAGGGCTTTTTCCCGTGCCGCTTGCCGGGCCGGTGGATCTCCTTCCCGATGCCGACCTGCCCGATCTCGTGCCGGAGGATCACCCGGTCGTCGCCGTGCTGGCAGGACAGCGAAACCCCCTGCTCGACGCCGTGCGGGTCGAGCGGTCGTGGGCGGTGACGCGGGGCCATGACCCGACGGCCGCCGGAGGGCGAAGGCTTCTCTCGCTCCGCACCGGACAGCCCTTGGCGGTGGAGCGGCCCTATGGTGCCGGCATGGTGGTGGCCGTGCTCACTACCGCCGCCCCCACGTGGAACAACTGGTCGCGAGGCAATCCGAGCTGGGTGGTGGTGATGCTGGAACTGGAGAGTCACGTCGCCCGCGGCCGTCGGGCCATCGCGACGCTGACGGTCGGCGACCCAGTGACGATTCCGCTCGAGCCGGGCAGTGACGAGATCGACGTCGATTTTCTCGTGCCACCATCGCGTGCAGTCGTGCGGCACACCGCCATGCCCGACGGCACGGGGGGGCTCACGGCCCGACTCGACGTCACCACGACACCCGGTCTCCACGAGGCCCGATGGAGACGCCTCGACGGCACGGAGCGCCAGCGGCTCGCCGCGGTGAACGTCGATCCAGCCGAGGGAAGGCTCGAACGCGCCGGCCGCGACCGGCTCGATCGCGGCCTGGTCGGTGTGCCATTTCGCTCTGAGCCGGTCGAGGCGGTCGACGCGGGCATGGCCGACACGACGGGCTCGTCGTGGGCCATCCCGCTTCTTGCCGTCGTGGTCGTGGTGTTGCTCGTCGAGCAGGCCGTTGCGTATGCGGCCGGCTATCATCCCGTTGCCCCGCGGCCACGTGCCGCCTGACGCCAGCGATCCATGCCACTGATCTCGACGACGCCGATTCCCGACGACGTGCGGCACCGGATCATCAGCCGGCTGATGGACCGACTCGACGCATGGTGGATGCCCCCTGCGGCCTGCCTCGTGGCGGTGGCCGTGATCGCGTTCGTCGTCTGGCTCTATCGCCGCGATGTTGTCGATCTTCGTCGGCGGGCGGCCATCGCCCTTGCAGGCCTCCGTGTCATCACGCTCGTCGCGATCGGCGTCGCGCTGCTCGACATCGAGCGGATCGCAGAACACGAGATCGTGCTGCCCTCGCGGGTGGCGGTGGTGGTCGACTCCAGCGCGAGCATGTCGCTCGACGATGACGAGCAGGGAACGGCTCGATCCCGCCACGCGATCGACCTGCTCACTCGGTCTGGGCTGCTCACACGGCTGCGGAAGCGGCACGACGTGACGGTCTGGCGGTTTGACGCCGACGTCGAGTCGCTCGCCACGCTTCCGACCGGGGTTCCGGCCGATGCGACCACCGAGCCCGCGTGGGCCGATCGGCTCGCCGCGCGTGGCTACGAGACGCGGCTCGGTGAGGCGGTGCTCGCCCCGCTTGGCCGTGCCGCCGACGGCACGCTCGCCGGGGTCGTGGTGGTGTCGGATGGCGGTCACAACGCCGGCGTGGATCCGCGATCGGCGGCGTCGGCTGCTGCCGCCGCGGGCGTGTCGGTGCACACGGTGGGCGTCGGCAGCGACGTGCTGCCTGCCAACGTGCGGGTGTCGGATGTGGTCGTACCGGCGCGGGTCTTTCCCGGAGACCGCTTTCCGGTCACCGCGTTCCTGCAGGCCAATGGCCTCGCCGGCGCGCGGGTGCGGGTCACCCTTGCCGAAGCCTCCGCCACCGTTGGTTCGTCGCCGCGGCCGATCGACACGCTCGACGCGGTGCTGGCAGGCGATGGCGATCTGGTGCCGATCCGATTCGACGTGCCCGGCCTCAAGGGGACGGGGCGACGGGTGCTCGTCGTGTCGGTGTCGCCGCCCGCCGGCGACAGCACGCCGGGCGACGACACCCAATCGGCCGACGTCGAGGTGGTGGATCGCGTGACGCAGGTGCTGCTGATGGCCGGTGGGCCGAGCCGGGAATACCAGTTCATGCGCAACCTTCTTCAACGTGATGCGAGTTTCGTGGTCGACGTGCTCCTGGCCACGGCCGTCGAAGGCGTGTCTCAGGATGCGCGGCGTGTCCTCGACGCATTTCCCGGTTCAGACGCGGCGCTCGCCGACTACGATGCCGTCGTCGCCTTTGACTACGATTGGCGCGACGTCGATCCTGCATCCCAATCGCGGCTCGAGCGATGGGTGGCCGACGGCTCCGGCGGGCTGATGCTGATCGCCGGAGGCGTGTTCACGGAGGGATGGCTTGCCGACCCGCGGAGCGAAACGATGCGATCCCTCCACCCCGTGGAGCTGCCCCGCACCGCGGGCGTCGCCATCGGTGGTCCTCCCGCGAGCATGACGCCCCGGCCCCTCCGGCTGACACGCGACGGGATGGAGGCCGAGTTTCTTCGGCTCGCGGCCACTCCGGCCGGGAGCGATGCCGTGTGGGGGGAGTTTCCCGGCGTCTATGCCTGTCTCCCCTCGATGGCAGCCAAGCCCGGGGCGACGGTCTACGCAACGCTGTCTGGCCGCGAGGCGTCGGGCGACGGCATCTATCTCGCGGGACAGTTCTATGGCTCCGGCATCGTGATATCGCAGGGGAGCGGCGAACTCTGGCGGCTGCGGGGCGTGGATCCAGCGGCCTACGAGCGACTCGTGCCGCAGCTGCTCCGCCATGTGTCGCAGGGGCGGCTCGCCCGCGGGTCGCGTCGGGGACGACTGATCGTGGATCGCGACCGGGTGCCGGTGGGGGGAACGGTGAGGCTGCGGGTGCTGACCGGTGAGGCACTCAGCACGGCCTCTCCAGGCTGTCATGTCGTCATGCCCGACGGAACCACGCTGCCCGTGCCCCTCGCGCCTGAAGCCGCCCGCCCCGGGACGCTCACAGGGGCTTTCGTGGCGTCGCACGAGGGGCCGTGGGAGATCGTCGTCGAGCCGATCGCCTCCGGCGATGCGCCGGTCGTGCGGCGCATCCAGGCCCAACTCCCCGACCGCGAACTCCGCTCCCCGCGTCTCGAACGCGATCGGCTCGCGCGGCTTGCGTCGGAGACCGGGGGCGTCGCACGGTTTCTGGCGGATGGCGATGCCGCCGCCGACGTGGCGGGCGCGATCGTCGAGGCGATTCCGGATCGCACGCGTCGGGAGTTTGAGGCGGGCGCGCAGGACGTGCGATTCAAGCGGCGGCTCAACACGGCGATCCTCGTGATCGTGTGCGGATGCCTGTGCGTCGAGTGGGCGGCCCGACGGCTTGCGAGGCTTGCCTGACATGACCACCGTCGCTTCCGTGTCAGTGCCCGAAGCCTCGCCGCCGATGCGGGCCATCACCCGCCTGCTCGCCGGGATTCGGCGTCGCACCCGAGCCTGGATCGCGGTGGAGGCGCTCGCCTCCGTGGTGATCGTGGCGACCGGCTCGGCCTGGCTTTCATTCGTGGTCGATCGCTCCATCGAGCCGCCGTCGTGGGCGAGGGGATGCTGGCTGGCTGCCACGCTCGTCGTCGTCGCGTGGCTTGTGGCCACGCGGCTGATCGTGCGTCTGGCGGTGCCGCTCGACGACGCAGCACTCGCCCTCGTGGTGGAGCGGTCACACCCGGAGTTTGGCGACGCCCTTTCCACGGCCGTGGCGTATGGAGGCGATGTTCATCACGAGGGGGAAACGGTCGATGCCCGTCTCTTGGCCGACACGATGGCCGCAGCCGCCGCCCTGACGCCGCGGGTTCGAGGCGGGGCGGTTTTTCGTCGCCGTCGGTTGACGATGCTTGCGGCCGCGGCGGTGGGAAGCGTCGCGCTGACGGCGTGGTGCGGGATGGAATCGCCGAAAGAAGCCGAGGTCTGGGGCCGGCGGATGCTCTGGCTCGAGGACGTGGCGTGGCCGAGGCGGGTGCAGCTCGTCGCCCGCGGGTTCACCGACGGCACGATGATCGTGGCTCGTGGAAGCGACGTGGATCTGGAGGTCGAGGCGTCGGTGACCGGGGGAGCGATGCCGGACGTCGTTGAACTGCGCACGAAGAGCACGGGCGACTGGCGAACCGAGCGGATGGGCAGCCGAGGAGGTGTGACCTCGACGGGGCAGGTGTTTGGCCATCGCCTGAAGGGAGTGAGTGAGGATCTCGTACTCGATATCCGCGGAGGCGACGCACGGCTCCGCGGGCTCGTCATCGAGGTGGCCGATCGGCCGATGCTCGTGGGCCTCGGCATCCGAATGACCCTGCCGGTGTATCTCGGTGGTCAGGAGCGCACGCTGCCGGCGAGCCGGTTGGTGGCGGTGCCGCGCGGGTCGGTGGTGGTCCTGTCCGGCACCGCGACCAAGCCGCTGCGGTCGGCCTCGGTCGCCCTCCGCCCGACGGTCGCGCCGAACGAGGGATCGATTCCCCTTGATACCATCATCGACACGGCCGCCACCCCTCCCACCGTGACCGCCACCACGCCCCCGATCGACGTCGACTCCAGTGTGCTCGTCCGCCTCGAGGATGACGACGGCCTCGAAAACACCGAGCCGGTGGTCATGACGCTTGCGGCGACTCCCGATGAGCCGCCGCGGCTCACGCTCAGGCTCGACGGCATTTCCACCGCGGTGACGCCGAAGGCCCAGGTGCCGATCGTGGGCACGATCACCGACGACCACGGCCTGATGGCGGCGGCCGCTCGGATCGTGTCGGGCGACACCGTGGTGGAGCAGGTGCTCGAGGATGTGTCCGCCGGCGCGACCCAGGTGGAATGCCTACCGGAACGGCCCTTCGTGGTGTCCCTCGCCGAGGCCGGACTGCTGCCGGGACGGACGGTGGAACTGCGGATGACCGCCCGGGACGGGTGTCCGCTCGATGGCGGGCCGCACGAGGCGTCGAGTGACGCGTGGGTGCTCGACGTCGTCGAGCCAGACGTGCTTCAGGCGATGCTCGAAGCGCGGGAGGTGCTGCTCCGTCGGCGTCTGGAGGCGGCGATCGACGATCTCGCGAAGGGGCGCGACGCGGTGGCGGCCGGGGACGGCGATCCTGGCGATGCGCGCCGCCGCGGAGGGGACGCTGCCGCACGGG
Source organism: Pirellulales bacterium (assembly GCA_017853835.1). Classification (GTDB taxonomy): domain Bacteria; phylum Planctomycetota; class Planctomycetia; order Pirellulales; family UBA1268; genus QWPN01. The sequence goes on from JAFMIU010000031.1 coordinate 20,762, forward strand.
CTGCCGGTGAAACGACGGAGATCGCCGCCGAGGTGCGTGGAATCCATCGGGAACTGGCCAACAATGGACTGCTCACGGCCGACCTCGACGCCCGGCTGCTCGGCCAGATCACCACGCCGCTCGCCCTGGTGGCGACCGATCCGCTCGCGGAGGCGGCGCGGCGGAGCAGGGGGGAGGGCGACGATTCCGCCGAACGCTCGGCCGTCGTGGCGGCCTTCGATGATGCCCTTGCCCGGATGCGGGCGGTGCTTGCAAGAATGCTGGAGCTCGAGTCGGTCAACGAGGTGATCGAGCGGCTCCGCGGAGTGATTCGCACCCAGGAGCAGATTCGGGAGGAGACGCTCCGGCGACAGCGGCAACGCGGCCGGGAGGCGCTGGAATCACCATGACGATCGGGAAACGGATCTGCCGGCTCGGTCGGGCGGTCATCGCGCTGGCGATGATGGTGCCGGTGGCGGCGTGCGCTGCGGACGAATCCTCGCCGCTTGCCGTTCGGGAATCGGAGCTCCTCGCCCGCTACCTCGACCTCGAACGCGCCTTTCTTCGCCTCGCCGATCTGCTCGATGCCTCGGATCCCCGACGGGCGGCGGTGCTGAGGGCGACCTTCGAGCGGGCCCGCGAGGAACAGGTGGGCGAGCGGGTGGCGGCCATCGTGGGCATGCTCGAACAGGGCCAGCTGCTGAAGGCCGGGACAAGCCAGCAGGATGCCATCGCACAGATGCGGGCTCTCCTCGACCTTCTGGAATCGGGGGCGGGCGACGAACGGCTTGCCGACACCCGCAAGGAGGTGCGGGCGTTTCTGGCGAGGGTCGCCGCACTCATCGCGCGGCAGCGCGACGTGGAGGCGGCCACCGAAACCAACGAGTCGACCGGGCGTCTCGCAGGGCGTCAGGAGGCGGTGGCCGACGAGGCCCGCGGGCTCGACGATGATCTGCGGCAGTTTGCCGATCGACTGTCGCCCGTGACGCCTCCGACGGCCGGCCCGCTTCCCGAGTCGGCCGACGAGGCGGAGCCGACCGGCGATGACGATGCCTCCCGGGCAGGGCGCACCGGTCGGCGCGTGGCCGCCGCCGAGGCTCGGATGAGGCAGGCCCGCGCGGCGTTGGATGCGTCGGAGCGTGGCGCGGCCCGTGGGGAACAGGAACGCGCCGTCGAGGAGCTTGAGACCGCCCGGGCCGAACTCGAGGAGATTCTTCGACAGGTGCGCGAAGAGGAGGTGACGCGTCTGCTCGTCCAACTCGACGCGAGGATTCGCGGAATGCTCAAGGCGGAGCGGACCGTTCAGGCCGACGCCGAGAAGGTCGTGGCCGCGTCCGGTGTGCAGGGACCGCGCGAGCGGCAGCTCGAGACGGCCCGCATCGGGCGCGACCAGCAGGCGATCACGACCGAGGCATCGCGGGCGATCACGCTGGTCCGCGACGACGGCTCGGCGGTGGCGATTCCGGAGGCCTTGGAGCAGGTGCGAGATGATTCTTCGACCGTCGCCGCGCGGCTGGCGCGAGGCGACGTCGGCCCCGACACCCGTGCCCTCGTCGGGGAGATCGTGGTGGGGCTCGAGGAACTCCTCGCGGCCGTCGAACGGGCGCAGCAGGCATCCCAGCGTGAGCAGGCCGCGGGGGCGGGCGGGGGCGGCCAGGCGGGCGAGCAGCCACTGGTCGACAAGCTCTCGGAACTCCGCATGCTGCGAGCCCTGCAGGCACGGGTGAACGCTCGCACGAAGCGGCTGGCGACGCTGATCGACGTCGCAGACGGGGATCCTGTCGCCGCCGACAACCGGGCCGTGCTGTCGCGGCTCGTCGAGCGGCAGCGGGCGATCGAACAGGCTGCCCGGGACATCGTCGAGGGAATGACGGAATGATCGCGGCCGGGGCCGTGGGCGGGTCGGGATGGTCGCCGGGCGGTACGATGGAGTCGGCGCGGCTGCCGGGGGTCGGTGGCTGGCCAAGTGGAGTCGTGGCATGGTGGCGCTGGTGATTCGGCACGCGCTGATCGCATGGCATGCCGTCGTCGTGGCGGTGGCCTCGGCCGTGACGGTCGATCCCATGCTCGAGCGTCCGCCCACCTGGTCGATTCCTTCGGAGGGTGAGGTGCGTGCCCGCGTCGAAGGATGCCTGCCTGATCCCTCCGCGCCGATGCCGCCGGCCGTCGCCGAGGCCTGGGGGGCGCTCGCGGATGCCCGCGGCGATCGGCTGAAGGCCGTCATCACCGGCGTGGCCGTCGTCGATCCGCGGGTTGCCGACGTGATCGATGCGGCGCGCCATGGCCGCACTCCCGACCTGGCCTGGCTCGACGCCGCCGACACGCCCGAGGTGCTCCGTGATTCGGTCGAACTCTGGTGGGCGAGGGAGCTTGTGCGGTGTGATCGTTACGACGAGGCTCTGCCCCTGCTCCGCCGGCTCGACCTGGCCAGGTCGATCGATCCGGCGACGCTCCTGTTCTGCCGTGGGGCCTGCGAACATTGGCTTCTCGAAACCGACGCCTCGACGGCAACGCTCGATCAGTTGCTGGAACGCGAACGCGACATTCCCGTTCGCTATGCCCGGGTGGCGCGTCTTCTCCGGGACGACATCGCCGCGCTCAGCGACGATTCGCTCGATCACATCGCCCGACGGATGCGCGACGTCACCCGTCGGCTCGGACTCGGTCGCACCGGCACGGGCACGCGCGAGGTGCAGGAGGGCGTGGTCGCCTCGCTCGACGAGCTCATCGACAAGCTCGAAAAGCAGAGTCAGCAGGAGGAGCAGGGAGGTGGTGCCGCCGGCGGGGGCGCCGGATCGGGGCAGGGCGGGGCGGGGCAGCCGATGGACGACAGTCGCGTGGCCGGAGGGCGTGGTGCCGGCGACGTGGTGCCGCGCGACCTCGACCCCGGCGAGGACTGGGGCGACCTGCCGCCGCACGAACGCGACCGCGCGCTCCAGCAGATCGGCCGCGAGTTTCCGCCCCACTACCGCGAGGCGATCGAGGAGTATTTCAAACGGCTCGCCGCCGGCGCGGAGGATCGTTGACGTGTGGCACGCGGGCCGTCCATGCCGATCGGTGACTCGGTGCCATGCCGCGGTGGCGGCCGCGTGCTGGATGATCGCGATCGTGGGCCTCGCCGCAGCCGCCGACGCCCCGGAGGTGCGGCTCGAGCGCACGTCGGGCGACCCGATCGACGGTCGGCTTGAAAGCCTCGACGGCAGCGAGGCGACCGTGGCGACCGACGGAGGACTCGTGACGACTCCGCTCGGCGAGGTGCGTCGGATCGTTCGGCGACGTCCTGCCGAAGACGTGCCGGTTGGTGTGGAACTTTCAGGGGCGGGGGGGCTCACGCTCACGGGTGACGCCTTGGTGTGGGAAGGGGCGACGGCCATCCTTTCACGTGGCACCGCTCGGATCTCACTGCCGCTGGAACGCATCGGACGGGCCGTGTTCCTGCCCGTTCCTGAGGGGAAGGGGGCGTGGACGGCTGCGATCCCGGCGGCGCCGGCGGCCGACCTGATCGCGGTGTCGCGCGGCGAGGGCTTCGAGCTCGTCGAGTGTGCGATCGTGGGCGTGGGCCCCGACACGGTCACGGTGATGCTCGACGGGGAGCCGATCGCGGTGAATCGCGGCCGGGTGCTGGGGCTCGTCTGGCTTCGGCCTCCCGCATCGCCGGGCGGTGTGCGGGTGGTGATCGACGGCGGAATGGTGCCGGCCAACGACGTGGTGTGCCGCGACGGCGAGGTGGTGATCGATGGCGACGTGCACGTGCCGGGGGAGCTCGTCGCCATGATCGACCTGGCGGCCGGCCGCACGGTGTCGCTTGCCGACCTTCGTCCGGAGCGGGTGGCGTCGGAGCCGTATTTCGGAGGGCTCGTCGCGATCGACGGGATGCGCGAGTTTTTCGCACCCCGCGTGGTGACGGTCGGTGCTGCGGGAGCCGGTGACGCGCCGCCGCAGCGAAGCCTGCTCATGCGGCCCCGCACCGTCGCCACGTGGCGCGTGCCTCCGGGCAGCCGTCGGTTTCGAGCCACGCTCGTGCGCGGGGTGCCGGCCAGTTCGTCGGCAGCGGTGCTCGTGAAGGTGGCGGGCGACTCGATTCCCTTGCATGAGCAACGCGTGGATGCCGCCGGTGGCGCGGCGCTCGACCTCGATGTGACCGGTATCCGCCAGTTCGAGATCACGGTCGATTTCGCCGGCGCGGACATGGGGTGCAGCGTGCGGTTTGACGCGGCCGAGTTCGAGAAGTGATCCCGATGAGCAGCGCGTGCCACAACCGATCGAGATGGGTGGCCATGGTGCTGGCCTGCAGCCTGTCGCCGGCGGCTGCGGCCCCGGTGCCCATCGATCCGTCCGTGCTCGAGGCGGAACAGACCATGGTGGAGGCGATTGGTCGGGCCACGCCCTCGACGGTCGCGATTTTCGCCGGTGACAGCGGGGGCGGGTCGGGCGTGCTCCTCACCCGCGACGGCTACGCGGTGACCAACTTTCATGTCGTTCAGCCGGCCGGCGTCGCCATGACCTGCGGCCTGCCCGATGGCCATCTCTACGACGCGGTGCTCGTGGGCGTCGACCCCACCGGAGACCTCGCCCTGATCAAACTCCTCGGCCGCGATGAGTTTCCGTGTGCGGCGGTGGCCAACAGCGATGGTGTGGAGGTTGGGGATGCCTGCTTCACCGCGGGCAACCCCTTTCTGCTCGGCACCGATCTCCAGCCTTCGATCAGCGTGGGCATCGTGTCGGGGGTGCACCGCTATCAGTTTCCGGCCGGCACGATCCTCGAATACACCGACTGCCTCCAGGTCGATGCGGCGATCAATCCTGGCAACTCGGGAGGCGGGCTGTTCGACGCGGAGGGAAGGCTGATCGGCATCAACGGTCGGGCTTCGTTCGAGAAGCGCGGCCGGGTGAATGTCGGCGTCGGGTACGCCATCTCGACCAATCAGGTCCGCCACTTCATGGGGGTGCTCCGGGCAGGCAGGATCTGCGACCACGCGACGCTCGGCGCGACGGTGGCGACGTCGGCCGACGGTCGCGTGGTGGTGTCGGACATCCTTGAATCGTCCGATGCTTGGCGACGCGGCCTGCGGTATGACGACGAGATCGTGTCGTTGGCGGGGCGGGCGGTGCGCACGGGAAACGCGTTCAAGAACGTGCTGGGCACGCTCCCGGCGGGTTGGCAGGTGCCGGTGGTGATCCGAAGCGGAGGCCGTCGTCGCGAGCTTGTGGTGCGGCTGGCGTCCGTGCACTCGGCGGCCGACCTGAAGGGACTTGCCGCCGAGCCGGAACCCGAGGGGCGGCGACCCGACCCGACGCCCCGCGAGCTTCCCGCCGCCGTCCGAGGCCTTGTGGAGCAGCGACAGGGCTTTGCCAACGCCCATTTCAACCGGGTGGAGCGCGATCGCGTGGCCGCATCGATCGCCGCTGCCCGCGACGCGGGACCGACCGGCCCCTGGCTGCTCGAGGGGCGGCTCGGCACGGGGGAAGCGTTTCGCATCGAACTCACCGACCATGCCGCGACCATCGACATCCCGACCGGAACGTCCACCCTGGTGACGAGCGACGACTTCGACCGACAGCCCGTGCCTCCCGGCAGTGGCGGCCTGCTGCCGGCACTCGTGCTCTGGCGGCGGCTCGTGCTCGAGGGGCCGGCCGCACTCGGACACACGATCTACTGGGGCACCGCGCCCCGCGACCCGACGGCCTTTCAGGTCGGCACGCCATCGGACATGGTCGATGTGCTCGAGTCGTCGGTGTCGGGCGTGGAGCTCCACACGTTCATCGATGGATCGGGCCGCGTGGTGGCGGTCGATCTGTGGACGCAGCCCGGCACCGATCCGTGCGAGGTTCGGATGGCATGGGCGGAGGGAGCCCCGCTCGGCAGCCTGCCGACGCGGATCGAGGCCCGTCGTGGAGGCGACGAGTTTGCCACGTTTCTGATCGGGCCCGTCCCTGCGGAGATGGGGCCGTGAGACACGTCGCCGTGCGGTTTCTCGTGGCGGTCGTGGTCGTCGTTGCGGCCGTGGGTCTTCACGCGGACGGTCCTGCCACACCGCGGCAGGTCGCGGCCTCGGCGGCACGGCACGTGGTCAAGATCTATGGCGCGGGCGGTGTCCGCGGGCTCGAGGCCTACCAATCGGGCATCATCCTGTCGCCGGATGGGCGGATCGCCACGGTCATGAGCACGGTGCTCGACGCCGATGACATCGAGTGCGTGCTCGACGACGGGCGCCGGTTCGCCGCCACGCTCGTGGGCGTCGATCCCCGTCGCGAGCTGGCGGTGCTTTCTATCGAGGCGACCGATCTGCCGGCGTGTGACGTGGAGGCGGGCCGGGCCGGCCCGGGAACCCGTGCGATGGCGATCTCCAACCTGTTTGGTGTGGCCGTCGGCGACGAGCGGGCCAGCGTGCAGCGAGGCGTGATCGCGGCGGTGGTGCCGCTCGAGGCGCGGCGAGGCGCGGCGGAGGCGCCGTATGCCGGTGATGTCTACGTGCTCGACTTCACCACCAACAATCCCGGGTCACCTGGTGGCGCGCTCGTCGATGCCCGAGGGCGGCTGCTTGGCATGCTCGGCAAGGAGCTGCGTTCCACCGCCAGCGGTATCTGGCTCAACTATGCCCTTCCCGCCGACGAGCTCGTTGCGGGCTGCCAGGAGATCGTGTCGGGACGCGTCGCGACGACGACCGGGCCCACGGCGGCTCCCTTTGATCTTCGAGCGCTGGGCCTCGTGCTGGTGCCCGATCTCCTCGGTCGCACGCCTCCCTTCGTCGAGACGGTGGTGCCGGGTTCACCTGCGGAGCAGGCGGGGCTTCGGCCCGATGATCTCGTCGTGGCGGTTGGGGCTCGCGCCGTGGCCTCGCGTCATGCCCTCGAGATGGCCGTCGGAAGCATCGTCGCGGGTGACCCGGTGAGGATCGCCGTGATTCGCGACGGCCGGGTCGTCGATTGTGAACTCGGGCCGCGGCCCGAGGAGGCACGGCCATGAACACGGGGTGGTCGTGTCGTCGTTCGGTATGGCTTGCGGTGGCGTGCGCGGCGCTGGTCGCGGGAGCGTTGCCTGCGGCCCGTGTCTGGGCGGCCGTCGAGCCGACGGAGGCGGAGGGGGAGGCGTTTCGGGCAGCGGTCGCGCATGTGGCCGGCGCGGTGGTGCGGATCGAGCCCCTCGGCGATGTCGCCGCGGCGAAGGATGCCGTGGCGATGGGACCGTCGACCGGTCTCGTGGTCGATCCCTCGGGCCTGATTCTTGCGACCACCTTCGCCGTTCCCGAGACGGCATCGACGGTGATCGTGGTGACGCCGGCCGGTGCACGAACGACGGCCCGGCCTCTCGGGCGTGATGCGGCCCGGGGCGTGGTGCTGCTCGCGACCGATCCCCTTCCGGACGTTCCGCGCCTCGACGTGGCGTCGCGGCGGAATCTCCGGCCTGGCCAGTGGGCGATCGCGGTCGGGCGGGCATGGAAGGCCACGGAGCCGAGCATGGCCATCGGCGTGGTGTCGGCCGTCGAGCGAGCCTGGGGACTCGCCGTGCAGACCGATGCGTCGGTGTCGCCGATGAACTACGGCGGCCCGCTCGTCGACATCGCCGGCCGGGTGATCGGCATCGTGGTGCCGCTTCCCGCCGAGACGGCCGGCCTGACAAGCGGTACCGAACTCTACGACGCCGGCATCGGCTTCGCCGTGCCCCTGGAGGACATCCTTCATGAACTGCCCCGTCTCCGCGCCGGGGAGTCGACCCTGCCCGGACTCCTCGGAATCAGTTACCTCTCGCGGGATCGGATCAATGGCGCCCCGGTGATCGCCTCGGTGCGGCAGGGGTCGCCGGCGGCGCGGGCCGGGCTGCGGGGCGGCGACCGGATCGTCGCGGTCGATGGAAGGCCCACGCGCCGGATCGCCGATGTTCGGCATGCCATCGTGCCGCGTCATGCCGGTGATGCGCTGACGATCGCCGTCGAGCGATCCACGGCGCAGGGTGATGTGACGATGGACGTGACGGCCACGCTTGCCGCACGGCTGCCGCCGTGGAGGCGGGCGATTCTTGGTGTGGTGGGCGCTGAGTCATCCACCGAGGTGGAGTGGGTCGTGCCCGGCGGCCCGGCTGACGTGGCCGGTGTGGTGGCGGGCGACCGGATCGTGGGGATGGCCGCGCCGTCGCAGGGCGTGGAGGCCACCCAGCCGACCTCGTCGTCTTTGGCCGGCACGCTGGCAGGATGCGAGCCGGGCGACGATGTGCGGCTGATGCTCGGTCGTTCAGGGGGCGACGTCGAAGTGGAGGTGACGCTGGCCGAGATGCTGCGGCAGGTTCCCGACGCGAGCGTGCCGGTCGCGGCCGGGGATCCACTCGTCGGGCCGCTCGATGCCGGGCGGATCGCGCGGCTCGAAGCGGCCGAGATCGCCGATCCGGCCGTGGCGGTGATCCCTTCGGGAACGGCGCCGGCGCCGCTCATCATCGCGTGCGGTTCACCCCGCGGCCGGGTCGAGGAGGCCGATGCGATCGCGTGGAAGGCGGTCGCGGCCATGTCGGGTGTGGCCGTGATCGTTCCGGGATCATCGGATCCGAGGCAGTGGAGTGCCGACGATGTTCCCGGCGTGCTGCGCGGCATACAGGCCCTCGACGCGATGCGGCCTGTCGATCCCGCCCGCATCGCCGTCGTGGGCAGCGGTGCCGGCGGCGGGTTCGCGTGGCTCGTCGCGGAGCGGCTCGGGCCGGCATGCCGCGGCGTGGCGGTGCTGGACGCACCGATCCCCCGACAGGTGACGATCACCGATGCCGAGCCGGGCGACGCTCGCTGGATCCTCATGGGTGGATCGTCGGCGGAATCGGTGTCGCGGCTGGCTCCCGATCGAATGCGGCTCGAGGCGGCCGGTCATGCGGTGGGATCACTTCCCATGGCTTCGGAGCTTCCAAGGGAGTTGCTCGTTCGCTGGGCGACGCTGCTTGGCGTGTGGTGAGCGTCATGGTCGATCCCTCGCTCCCGATGCCGACGGTCGTCTTTGTCGATGAGCATCTCGTCGTGATCGACAAGCCGTCGGGAATGCCCAGCGTGCCGGCCCGCACGCCGCTCGATCCACCAGACGCGGCCGCGATGCTCGCCGAGCGGTTCGGGACCTTGGAGGCGGTGCATCGCCTGGACCGCGACACGTCGGGCCTGCTCGTGCTCGCGCGGACACCAGCGGTCCGCAGGATCATGGGGATCGCGTTCGAGAGTGGGCGCGTCGAGAAGAGGTATCTGGCCGTGGTGCACGGACGCCTTCCCGCCGATACCGGCACGATCTGCATGCCGTTGGCCAAAGACCCGCTCCGTCCACCACGGCACCGCGTCGATCCAATCCAGGGGCGACGGGCGACGACGCGGTGGCAGAGCCTGTCGTCGCTCACGGGTCAGGCTGGCGGCGGCGGCGACATGTCGCTCGTCGCACTCGAACCGGTGACAGGGCGATCCCACCAGTTGCGGGTGCATCTGGCGTGGCTGGGCTGTCCGATCGTGGGCGATCGGCTCTACGGCCCCGACGCGACGGCCCGGGGGGCGCTCGCCCTCGTGGCTCGTTCGATGCGATTTCCGCATCCCGTGTCGGAGTCGATGCTCGGCTTCGAGGCGGCCATTCCCGTCGCGTGGGACACCTGGATGCTCGCGATGAACCACGGCCTTCCGTAAACTATGCCGATGAAGCCCCTGGCGGCCGCCACATGGGGCCGTGATCCGGGGTTCGGAGACGCCATGATCACCCACCGACCGACCCGTGTGATGCCGACGATCGCGTTCGCCGCGGTGTGCGCCGGCGTCGCATCGTTCGTGGTGGCGGCACCGCCGACCTACGACCACGTCGTGATCGTGGTCGAGGAAAACCGTTCCTTCGACCAGGTGATCGGCTCGCCCTCGGCGCCCTACATCAACGCGCTCGCTGCCGACGGGGCGCTCATGGCCGACATCTACGGCATCACGCATCCGAGCCAGCCCAACTACCTCCAGCTCTTCAGCGGCTCCAATCAGGGGGCGACGGACAACGCCGTGCCGACCGCGCTTCCCTTCACGACCTCCAACCTCGGCGCGGCGCTCGCGGCTGCCGGCCGCACGTTCGTGGGGTATTCGGAGTCGATGCCGTCGGTCAACTACCAGGGGGATTCATTCACCGCCAACCCTCCGCTCAACGAATACGTGCGCAAGCACAACCCATGGCTCAACTGGACCTCCGCGTCGCCAGGGGCGAATCGGCTCGATCCGTCCGTCGCACAGCCGCTGACGTCGTTTCCCACCGACTACACGACGCTCCCGACCGTGAGCTTCGTGATTCCCAACGAGCAGAACAACATGCACGACGGCTCGATCGCGGCCGCCGATGCATGGCTCCAGACCAACCTGTCGGGCTACGCCGCCTGGGCGGAGGCGAACAACAGCCTGCTCGTCGTCACCTGGGACGAGGACAACAGCACGGCGAAGAACCGGATTCCGACGATCCTGGTCGGGGCCAACGTGCGGCAGGGCTCGGTTCAGGGAACCTGGACCCTCCACAACCTGCTGCGGACGATCGAGGACATGTACGGTGCGGACCATTCGGGCAGTGCGGCGGCGGTTCAGCCGATCGTCGGAGCGTTCACGACCGATCCCGTGGTGACCGCGGTCACCTTCCAGCAGGGAGACACCGGTGGCTATGCCGGTGCGATCGACACCTGGATCGAGGCGGCGGCTCCGACGACGTCGCATGGTGGCGACGCGGTGGCAACGGTGGACGGCTCGCCGGCCGCCCAGGGGCTCGTGCGATTCGACGATCTCTTCGGCGCCACGGGGCGCATCCCGGATGGAGCCACGATCGAATCCGCAAAGCTGACGATCCTCACCGACGGCAACAGCTCGATCGATGCGATGGCGTTGCATCGCATGCTGATCGATTGGGATAACGCGGCGACCTGGAGCACCTTCGGGGCGGGAGTCGCCACCGACGGCACCGAGGCGGCCGTGGCGTCCGAGTTTCAGGTGATGCCCAACGTGCTCAACGCCAACGCCATCTTCGACGTGACGGAGTCGCTTCGGCTCTGGCAGGCCGACCCGACGGCGAACCATGGGTGGCTGCTCAACGACTCGGCCGGCACCGATGGCTGGGTGTGGAACACGTCAGACGCGTCGTCGCTCGGCATGCGTCCCCAGTTGTCGGTGGTCTATTCCGTCCCCGAGCCGGCGGTCTGGTCGATCATCACCGTCGTGCTCCCCGTGGCGGTGGGGGCGAACCTGCGGTGTCGCCGCTTCTTTCGGAAGGGCACGCTGCACGAGTCCGATTCGTGATGGGATCCTCGACGCCGCCGACGGCCCTGATCGCCGACGGGAGACGCCGGCAAGGATCGTCGTTCACTCGGAGGAACGCGTGCCATTGATCAGGTGGCTGGGGTTACCGACCCAGCCCTGAGGAGGGCGAGACCGCCGAGGCGACGACGGCCTCCCAATACCGCGAGAAGCGGCCGAGGTCGCTCACACGCGAGCGGTCGCAGAACGCCGGCTCGGCGACGACGTGGATCGGGAGCGTGCCGGCCATGGCAGCGGTCGCGGATCGCACGAGCGGGCAGGGGGTGGCGGTGAGGGCGACGCCGTCGCACCCCAGGGCGGCCGCCTGCGTCGGCAGGATCTCCCGAGGGTCGCCCTGGAGCACCTCCACGCCAGGGATGTCGGCGAGGCACTCGAACACGAAGACGAGGCGATGGAGGGAGGGCCGCTCACGCCGAAGCCATGCTGAATCAATCACGAACACCCGCGGCGCTTCGGGAAACGCCGCCGCCGCGGGGCTCGTCGCCGAGACGGAATCAAGCGTGAGCCAGACCAGCGGCCGCGACGGGGTCGGTCCTGTCGGGGCAAGGGGGGCGGGTTCAATCCTCAGACGCGGTCGACGTTCGGTCATCGACGCCGGCTCGAAGAGCCGGGCATCGAGGGCTTCGTAGCCTCCCTCGACGTCGCACGCCCCGCGCACCGGGCAGGTCGGGCAGTGGGCCCCGCCGGTAAACCGCTCGAGATTCTCCCGGTTGAAGAGATACGGCTTCGAGGAAAAGGTGCCGGCGATCCATTGCCAGGAGAGGTCGTTGCTCGCCGGATCCCCGTCGAGCAGGTGCCGGAGGAACCAGTCGGCTCCCGCACGCCACGCCACACCGCGGGTGTGAACGAGCCACGACGCCAGCCACATCCGTTCATGGTTGTGCAGCCACCCGGTTTCCTGAAGCCGGCGCGAGAAGGCATCGATGCAGGCCATGCCCGTTCGACCGTCCCGCACGTCGTCGGGGAGCTGGTCGATGGAGGGCCGCCGAGGGCGACGGGCCGGTGCTTCGAGATCGGCGCGAATCGCGTCACCGATCGCATGGTGAACCTGCCGCCAGTAGTCGCGCCAGCCGAGTTCGGAAATGAGCTTGACCGCATCGGCCGGGTCCCGCACCCGCGCCAGGGCGGCATCGCGCACCTCCGCAAGCGACAGCACACCATGACGGATCCATGGCGAGAGGCGCGTGACCGCGCCGCCGACGTCGTTGCGAGACCGTGCGTAGGCCTCGGGATCGATCGCGTCGAGGCGTTCGAGGGCGGCGGCTCGCCCGCCTCGGGCCGCCGGCTGGCCGCCGCCAGCCGCCCGTTCCGCATCCGGAAAGGCTCGTGTGAGGGCGGCCTGCCGTTCGGTGGACGCCATCGCGAGGATCGACGTGAGCGAAGGATCGGACGGATGCATCATGACTGAGCCTGACGATGCGGGAGGTGCCCGAGGGAATCACCGCGAGGCCGGAAGGCCTGGCGTCGGGCCAAACGCGAATGGAATGAGGCTGTTTTCTACCGGAAGGCAAAGGCGATCCGGGCTTTCGTGGTTGTAGAGCGTGGTGGGAAAGTTGATGAAGGCGGCATCGTGCGTGCCGACGTTTTCCACGCCATGCCAGACGCCCGACGGGATCACGAAGAGGTGGCGGTTGCGTTCGCTGAAGGTGCGCACCAGCAGGTTGCCATGCGTGGGCGATTCCGGGCGAGCGTCGTAAAACGCCCATCGGAGCGTTCCGTCGATGATCGCGATCCGGTCGTCCTGGAGTTTGTGGAGGTTCCAGGCCTTGATCGCGCCGGGACGAACGGTGACGCGGTACATCTGCACCACCGGATCGGCATGAAAGCCCCAATCGGCCCGGAAGAGTTCGGTCAGATCGCCGCGTTCGTCCTCCATGGGGGTGAGCCGGCGAAAAATGAGACCGGCGATCTCGGGGGTTTTCCACTGGCCGTCAGGTGTCGCGGTCGAGGGGCGCTGCGTGGGTACGGCGGGGATCGGTTTCATGATCGGAGGGTCGCCTGTCGGGGTTCACGGATCGAGGGCACGGCCTTGGTCGCGTCCATGCCGTGTCTGGCGCGGAAGGCATCGTAGAGGTTCCAATAGTGCGACCAGGCCCGCTTCGTGGCGGTCAGATCGCGGGCGAACGCGCCGGGGAGATGGAGGACGATCGCCCGCATTTCCGCCACCTGCTCCGGCGACAGCGCATGACCGGGGAGTTCTCGCTGAATGGCACGGTGGGAGACGATGTCGGATTGCCGGTGCATCGATTCGGCATGACGCCGGGAAATCGATTCGGGATGCAGGACGTAGTGCACGAGCACATCGGGAATGACGCCCACGCTGGCAATCGAGATCAACTGGGCATGGAAGCCGTAGTCGGATCGATGGGTGAGCGACGGGTCAAAGCGAAGAGATGGATCGTTCCGGAGGAGCGAGGCTCGGACCATCACGCTCGACGGATGAAACGGATTCTCCACAAGCGCGGTCCACCGGAGGTCGAGCGGGTGACCGCCCGGCACGGCAGGCTGGCCGATGAGACGTCCTGCCGGATCGGCGAAATCGACGGCCGAGGCCACGGCGTCGTGGTGCGGATGCCTGCGAAGAAACGCAACCTGCCGCTCGAGCCTCTCGGGTTCGGCATGGTCGTCGTGATTCTGGAAGGCCACAAACTCCCCCCGTGCCGCCTCGATGCCGGTGTTGCGGGCGGTCGGCGTGCGTCGATTCTCGGGGTGAAGGATCACCCGGATCCTGGGATCTCGTGCGGCAAACGCCTGGAGGGCCTCCCGGGATCCGTCGGTCGAACCATCATCGACGGCGATGAGTTCGAAGTCGGAGAGGGTTTGGGCAAGCAGGCTCTCGACCGTTCGGCTGAGCAGCGACCCCGGATTGAACACGGGCGTGACGACGCTGACGAGCGGATCGTGGTCGGACTGTCGATCCATACCGCCCCGGAGACCAGAGGTTCAGACGGCGGTGGTGCGGCGGCGGTGGCGGAGGCCGACAACGCCAGCAAACCCGGTCGCCAGCAGCATCAAGGCCGCTGGTTCGGGGACGGCTGGGGCGTTGAAGTTGGTGATGGTCACGCTGCTGTTGTTGAAGTAGTACGAACTACCGAGCACAAACCCGAACGTGTCGCCCGGATCCACGGCGAAACTGAATGCAGAACTGCCCGTCGTGGCGGTGATCGTCTGCGGAGTTCCGTTCTTCGTGTAAGCGAAAAAGGTCGACGAATCCGCATCGGACTCCGTGTAGTCGTAGTCGAAGCTCACCAGCCCTGACGGCACATCGCCCGGCACGGTCGCGGTGAACGAGAATGTGTCGGCGACACCGCTGAAGATGGTGCTCGTCGAGAGGCTGAGCAGGAGCGAGCCTGGTGCGGCAGTTGTGTCGACGGTGCGTGAACGCCCACCGCTTGCATTGGCAAACGTCGCCGTCCACGCACCAAAGCCCTCCGTGCCCGAGACGGTTTGGGTGTTCACGCCGTTGGCGGGAGGGTTTACCTGATACGGCGTGTCGAACAGCACCGCCGCCAGCGCGGTCTTGCCGCCGGCCGCGAGGGCGACGGTGGCCATGGTGGCGGGCGTGAACCGACGCGACTGGGCTTTGGCGGGGGCCATGGTGTTGTTCCAAGGGGCCATCGGGCGTTGAACCACTGCCTTTCACTGTATCACGCAGGGCGGGGGCGATGAAACCTGGGATCGGCGCCGGGCGTGATGCAGGCAGGCGGCGGCATCGGCCGTGCGACCGAGCCGGGCGAGGGTGACCCCGAGAAGCAGATGGGTTTCTGGGCGGTGGGGCAGTTTGGCGGCGGCCTCCATGGCCGGCTGGAGGGCCTCGGGGAAGCGGCCAAGCTGGAACAGGAGCTGGCCCAGGAGCAACTGGGCATCGGCTTCGCCGGGATCGATCGCCACGGCCGAGCGCAGCGAGGCCTCCGCCTCGTGGGTCTTGCCAAGGTCGAGCAGGGCGCGGGCGAGGTGAAGATGCAATCCGGCATGCTGCGGCCGGGCCTCGAGGGCGTCACGGAAGCACGCGAGGGCTTGCTCGGGCCGCCCCTCGTCGAGATGAAGCAGTCCACGCATGAAGTCGTAGTGGGGAAAAAAACGGGCACGCAGCCCGGGGCGTGGCCGTAACCCGCCGTCGGGTCGGGCAGCCTGACGTTCGAGGAGCGCCATGGCGTCGGCGAAGCGGCCCAGGCTCCGGAGGCAGCCGATGAGGTGGAGCACGGGGCCCAGTCGGTCGGGACGTTTGGCGCAGAGGTGTTCCAGAAGGGGCAGGGCCTCGGCAGGGCGTCCGGCGTGGAGGTGGGCGATGGCCAGATGGAGTTGCCGTTCCGTGTCGTCGTCGTCGGCAAGGGTGCGGAGCGGCGCCGGAGGTGGCGGGAGGGTGAGGTCCTCGACCGGAGCAACGAGATCGTCGGGTTCCATGGCGGCCTGCAGCAGGGGGCGCCCTGGAAGCCCAGGGGGACGGGCGAGGCCGGCCAGCCAGAGCAGCGTGGGCGCGAGGTCATGCAACCCGAGGCCGTGGAGCAGGTCGTCTTCGCGAAGGCCCGGGGATCGCAGCACGCACCAGCCCGCAGGCCGAAAGAACGCAGCCGTCTCGATGTGCTCGCCGGGGAGCGGAGATGGCCGTGACTCGCCGCTCTCTACGCCACGTGTGGAGCAGACGAGGACCGTCGCATCGGGGCCAGCGAGGGCGATCAGTTTGCCCAGCATCTGGTCGTGAAGCCTGTAGGTTTCGGTGACGGCCCGCTGATAGCCGAGATAATCCTGCTCCGAAACGTGCGGCAGACGCGGCGGTTGAAACTCGAGGCAGTCTCGGGAGATGCCCTCGATGCCCGGGAAGAAGACTTGAGCAAAACCCCAGGGATGGTTTTCCATCAGGTACGTCGCTGCCGACTGACGGCTGAAGGACGCGGCGAGGTGCCGCGCCACCCGCGACACGCGAGGCTCATTCGCCACATCGAGGGATTCGATCGTGGCGATGAGCGGCGCAAGATCCGACAGCGCGAACTCCGCCGGATGGAGACGAATCTCGGTGATCTCATCCGCGAGGCTTTCGGGCAGCACCGCCCCCGACGGCAGAGGCCAGGGATCGTTCACCCGCGAGGGCGGATCCGCATCGAAGGCATCCGACACGCAGAAGAGGTGAGGCGTGGCAACGGCGCCGCGAGTGCCTGGCCAGCCCACGGAGATCGAAGGCCGGCCGGCGGCAGCGAACCGCTCCGCAAGATCGGGAGCCCGTCGGTGGCAGGCGCTGCCCGGGCTCGCGAGCACCCCATGCACGTCGGGTGGAAGGCCCGTGCTCAGCGAGGTGGCGAGCGCGGCCGGATCGAGCGGTGTCGGAACGGGAAGCCATCCGAGCAGACCGCCGGCGATGATCGCTTCCAGGTTGGGAAGCTCACCCGCCTCGAGCATCGGCTCGATCAGATTCCACTCGGCAGCATCCCAGAGCACCAGGAGGGTTCGCGCCACCGGCGTTGGCTGGGAGCGAGGAAGGTCCGACGTGGCGTGCAATTGGCGATCTCCTCGATTCGGATCCCATCGTCAAGCGGGCGGGGGTGCGGTATCGTGCTCCATTGTGCGGTCGCGGACTGAACGGGAAAGCCCATGCATCATCCCGTTCGGTGCCGATCGACGAGTCCCCGCCGGCGATCTCCTTGTCCACCGAGGATAATCATGGTGCGATTCTTTTCCGTCGTGCTCGTGGCCTGTCTGGCGATGAGGGCACGGGGCGATGACTGGCCGCAGTGGCAGGGCCCCGACCGCACGGCCGTGTCGCATGAGCGAGGGCTGCTTCAGGACTGGCCTGCAGGCGGGCCACCGCTCGCGTGGCGGGTGGAAGACCTCGGGGGTGGCGACAGCGCCCCGGCCATCGTGGGAGGCGTTCTTTACGGCATGAGCAATCGCGACGGCCAGGAGATCGTCTGGGCTCGGGCGGAGCAGGATGGACACGAGATCTGGGCCACGTCGCTCGGCGATGCCGTCGCGCAGCGCATGCCGCAGTCGAAGGAAGGACCCGGCGGCACACCGACCGTGGATGGCGATCGCCTCTACGTCGTCGGCATGGGAGGAAGGGTGGCCTGCCTCGCCCGCGACACGGGCGGCATCGTGTGGCAGCGGAGTTTCGTCGAGGATTTTGCCGGCAGCGTTCCAGCCTGGAGTTATCGAGAGTCGCCCCTGGTGGATGGGCAGCGGCTGATCTGCGTGCCAGGTGGCCCCAAGGCGTTGGTTGCTGCGCTCGACACCCGCACGGGCGAAACCCTGTGGACAACGGCTCGGCCACAACCGCCGGCAGCACCCGCCTCCGAGCAACCCCCACCTGCCGCCCGCGAGGGCGAACAGCCTCCGCCCCCCACGACGCCGGACGCTCGATCCACTCCGGACGCGCCG
>JAFMIU010000005.1 GCA_017853835.1 Pirellulales bacterium
TGGTGGTGCGGCACCCATGGCCCGATCAGCCTTGGGAGAACCCGGCCCTCCGGGCCTGGCGCTGGTTGGTGGTGCGGCACCCATGGCCCGATCAGCCTTGGGAGAACCCGGCCCTCCGGGCGTTTGGGCTTGGAACGGGCCGATGATCCATGCCCCCGTCAGGCCTGAAGTTGCGCAGCCTCGTTGGCCCAAGGCCAGTGTGGGCGGTGGGTGCGGCACTCGTGGCACGGCATAATCGGGGCATGGCCACCGATTCCAAGGCGATGCCCGCCGCCTCGAGCGACCCCTCGACGGCACTCATGCTGCGCGTGCGTGACGGCGACGCCGATGCCTTCGCCGAACTCGTCCTCGCCTGGCAGGATCGGCTCGTCACGCTCTTTCTCCACCACACCGGCGACCATGCCACCGCCGAAGATCTCGCCCAGGAGGTCTTCATGAGGGTCTATCGCGCCCGTGCGTCGTACCAGCCGACCGCAAAGTTCACCACCTGGGTCCACACGATCGCCAACAACGTGGCGAGTGACCTGAGGCAGCGTGCCTACCGCCGTCTCGAGCGAGGCGTGCCGGCGACCACGTCGGCTTCCTCGTCGTCCATCGGCCTCGACCAGCTCGCCGTGGCGGCCAGCGGCTTTCTGCCGTCGCGTCTCGCTGATCGCACCGAACTCCAGGAGGTCGTTCGCGAGGCCATCGGTGCCCTCAATGAGCGGCAGCGCATGGCGGTGCTCCTCGCCAAGTTCGAACAGTGCTCCTACGAGGAGATCGCCGCCGCCATGGGCCTCTCCGTGCCAGCGGTGAAATCGCTCCTCTTTCGCGCCCGCGACCAGCTGCGGACGGCGCTCGAACCCTATCTTCATGGAGACGCGACATGAACGAGCCTGGCGATCCTCGGCGCACGGAGCCGTCGAACCCGGCCGGCGACCTGGGCGAGGTGTGGGACGCGCTCGACGTGCTGCCGCGGTCCGAGGCGTCGCCATCGATGGCGGCAACGACCGTCGATCTTGTGGCGGTCACCACCGAGCGATCGGTGGCCGGCCGAACCACCCGTGGGCTCGTGCCGGTCGCCGGGGCGTCGCGATCGTGGATCGTGCCCGTCGTCGTCGTGGCGTGTGGGCTCGTCGCCGGGGTGGTGGCCGGGCGGATGACCGCCCCCGACCCCGATGCTCGCATTCTCGAAGACCTCCCTGTCATCCGGCACTTCGCCATGCTCCGGGAGGCCGGAAGCGTCGATTTTCTGCAGTCGCTCGCCGCGCGTCGCAATCGCCAGCCCATGCGGCTTCCTCCCGAGATGCTGCGCCAGGAGGAAGAGGAGTTTGATGCGGCCCTTCGCAACCTGGAAACCGACCATGCCGTGGGCGCAGCCGGTCGGGCGTTGATCGAACAGCGTCGAAACGTGGTGGAGACACTGCCCTTCGGTGAGCGGGATGCCATCGAGCAGTCGGCGTCCATCTACAAGGGGCTTCCGTCCAGCGTGCGGCGGGAACTGGCATCGACGGCCGCCGTGCTCGCCGATCCGTCCCGCGAGGAGATTCGCGCCTCGGCACGGCTCTGGCATCTCTTGATCGCCGCGAGCGATCCTCCCGATCGGCGCAACATCGTCGACCTGTCTCCCGACGAGCGGCTCGAATGGCTGGAACGACGGTCGCGGTATCGTGAATGGCTCGGCGATCGCCGCAACCAGCCGGCGGGCGGGGAGCCGGGCGCCGCCCCGCGAGGCCCCGGCGCCGGAGACGGGCGGCCCCGATGGCAGGGGCCGCGTGCCGACGGCGAGCCACGCGGCGACCGCACCGGACCTCGACCAGGCGACGCCGTGCCGGACCAGCCCCACGCCGATGCCGCTTCGCCGACCCGCCCTGAGGGTGACGACGGCCCGCGCGATCCCGCGCCATCGAACGAGCCGTGAGAAACGCATGGCCAAGGCCCCCAAAAAAGTCGCCAGGACAAACCGCGTGGCAGCATCGCGTCGTGCCGTGAAGCCGGCCGCGAAGCGTTCGCCGGCCCGTCCCAAGAAGGTGGTGCTGCTGTCGGGCGGCAATCCGCAGATCGCCAAGGGCGACGGCAACGGCCCCGTGCAGGCCTACATCGCCGCGATGCCCGGCTGGACGCGAGACGTGGGCCGACGCGTGGACGCGATCATCACCGGCACCGTGCCCGACGTTCACAAGGCCGTGAAGTGGAACTCACCCTTCTATGGCATGGATGGCCGCGGCTGGTTCGTGGCGTTTCACGTCTTCACCCGATATGTGAAGGTGACATTCCTCAAGGGTCGATCGCTCTCGCCGCTTCCTCCAGGCGGCACCCCTCGCAGCGGCGATGCCCGTTGGATCGATCTCCATGAAGATGAGCCGCTCGATGAAGACCAGTTTGCGGCGTGGGTCAAACAGGCCGCCGCCCTGCCGGGGTGGGATCCATCCTCACCCCGCACCACGTAGGGGCAGCCGCGGCTCGTCGGTCAGGGTCGCGCCGCCGAGCCGACCGACGCTCCGGCGAGGAAGTCCATCACCGCACGGTTGAAGATCGCCGGGGCTTCGAGAGGCACGAGGTGGCCGGCTCCCGGCACGATCAGGAGCTTCGCATTCGGCATGATGGCTTCCGCCCGTTCCAGACAGGCGGGAGGCGTGATCTGGTCGTGTTCCCCCACCACCAAGAGCGTGGGGGAGGCCACCTGCCCCATCGAGGCGGTCATGTCGGGGCGGTCGCCGAGGGCCGCGAGCGCCGCCTGGATCGTGGCAACCGGCTGGCGCAGGATGGTCTGCTTGAGGAGCGATTCATTGGCGGCGTGAAGAGCGGCGACCGTTTCCTCGGCGTCGGATCTGGGAGCCGCCAGCAGGCGAGGGATCATCGCGTCCGCCAGGATCGACTGTCCGACCCTGCCGACCTTGGCGGCCAGATCAAGCCTCGCCGCCCGCGCCTCCGGGGTGTCGGCTTCGAGTTTTGTGTCAACGAGCACGAGTGCCGCGACCCGCTTGGGATGCCGCACCGCGACATGCTGGGCCACGTAGCCGCCCATCGACACGCCGCAGATGACGGCCGGTCGGTCGACGTGCATGGCATCGAGCATGATCGCCACGTCGTCCGCCATGGCTGCGATGCTGGTCGGAAGTGAATCGCCACTCGCCCCAAATCCCCGCAGGTCGGGAACGATCAGCCGGACATGCTCGGCGAGCGGGAGCTGCCGCTCCCACATGCCATGGTCGAGCGGAAAGGCATGCACGAGCACCAGGGGCTGGCCGTGGCCAGACGTGTGAACGGCCAGCCGCGCTTCACCGGCGACGATGTGATGGATCGAGATCATGGAGTTTCGAGAGCCTTCTCAAATCGGGCGAGATTCTGGCGAAGAGCGACGTTGTGGGGTTCCTGTCGCACCGCGAGCCGCTGCGTGCGAACGGCCTCGATCCCATCGCCGTTCGCCGCGCGGCAATGGGCCAGCGTGTCGAGATAGCTGGAGGTGTCGAAGGAGAGTTCCAGCGATCGCTTCGAATACCGCAGGGCCTTTCGGACATCACCCTCGGTGTTGGCCACGAGCCAGGCGTATTCGTTGTAGCCGGTTGGGTCGTCGGGGACGGCCTGGATTTCCTCCTCGATCTGTTCGATCGCCCGCGCGATGCGATCGCGGGCATCGGCCAGGGCCGATGGGTTTCCCGCGGCGAGTCGATGGAGGCGGATGAGGGCATCGACGTCTTTGGGGTAGGTGCCAACGGCTTCGCCGATGAGTCGCCGCTCCTCGTCGGCGTCGCCTCGCGCGCCGGCGGCGAACGCCTTGAAGGAAAGCATGCGAGATCGAATCGCCCGCGGATCCCGCTCCATGCGGAGGAGGGTCTGCGCGGCGTCTTCGTCATGGCGGCCGTCGAGCATGCGCTCGAGCACGTCGGCCGCCTCGTCGTCGCGCCCCAGTTCGTGGAGCAACTCCGACGCGAGAATCGACGCCAGCGCCACCTCGCCAAACGGAGCGTTGGGGTCGTCCGTCGTGGCACGGTATTCCCGCAGCGACCAGTCTGTGGCCCCCCAGCGGGCGAGCAGCATCGCCGCCTGGAGCCGCCGGCTGAGTTCAACATCACCTCCCACCAGGGCGTCGTGGGCGGCGTCGGCATGCGAGGCCGCGGCGGCGTGATCGCCGCGATGCTCCGCGGCGACTGCGGCCGCGAAGGCCACGAGCGGTGCAAAACGGTCGCGACCGGGCGCGAGCCGGTCGGACACGAGCGCCGCCGCCTCGGGAAGCCCGTGATCGGTCAGCCAGGCGAGTTCAGCGGCCAGCAGTTCCTCCTCGGAGACGCTGCCTCGGCAGGCGGCCAGGAGCTGCCCCGCCTCCACGAGCGCCTCGTCGCGCCGGCCTTGGGCCTGCAGGAGGTCGATGAGGGCGCGGCGAAAAATGCGGCGTGTCTGTTCGTCGCCGTGAGGCTCGGCTTCCTCGTCGGCTTCAGGCGTGGCGTCGTCGGTGACCGCGCGGGCGATCAACGGGAAGGCGGCACGTGCCTCGTCGATGGTCGCGGTGCGTGCGTCCAGGGGGGCGTCTGGCGAAGCGGACGCGACCGCCCTGAGAAACCGGGCCGACGGGCGTCGGCTCGGCCCGAGTCCCTGGGCGATTCTGCTCGCGATCGACGGCCACACAGGATCGTCGGGCGCCCACTCCCGCACGAGCAGGGCGGCCGCGATCCTCGACCCCGAGGGCGATCGCTCCAGGCGGACGATTCTCGCCAGGGCTTCGATTCCTGCATCCCCGTCGAGCCGGAGCAGGCGATGCATGATCCGGACGCGTTCATCCTCATCGCCACGGGTGTAGCGATCCAAGAGCATCGACACATCGGGCGGGTCGGTCGCCTGGGCCAGCGGCAAGGCGTCGACCAGCCACCGCGCCCGAAGGGCCACCTCCACGTCGTCGCTCGATTCAGCCGCCGCGAGCAAGGCATCGGCCGCGGCCGGCCCGAGCGCCGCCAACTCCGTCGTCGCCATTTCACGAGTGGCGTAGTCCTCGGCGCCCAACTGCCGCACGAGGTCGGCCACGGGGACTGTGGCACCACCCGCCTGGGCTGTGAAGCCGGCGAACGCCGTCGTGATGGCGACGGCGCCGCATCGGAGAAGCCACGGCGACAACGGGCTTCGCATGCGGTGGAATCCTCGAGGGGGCAGAGCCGGCCGTCGGAGGCGCGTGCCGATGACTGGCCGACTCCATCAGCGTAGGGCCGTGCATCGGCCCGGGGCAAGCCGTCACCGTTGGTCGGTCAGGCGGCGTCGGGCTCGATGCCGAGGTCGCGAATGGTTACGAGCGACTCGAGGGGAATGCCACGGGCCGCCAGGGCCTCGCGGGCGCCGGCAAGCCTGTCGACGACCGCGACCAGGCGTTCCACGACGAGCCCAAACTCAATCGCACGGTCGATGGCAAGGAGCGACGAGCCGCCCGTGGTGACGACATCCTCGACGATGACGACCCGCTGGCCGGGCTCGACCGGCCCCTCCACGTAACGCTGGAGTCCGTGTCCTTTTGCCTCTTTTCGAACCATGAAGCCCTTGAGGGCAACGCCCTCAACACCCGCCATCGTCACCACCGCCCCCGTCACGGGATCGGCTCCGATCGACATTCCACCGACGGCGTGGGGCAGAGGGCCGAGGCCGCGGAGGCGTTCGAGGATCGCACGGCCCACGAGCATGGCGCCGTGGGCGTCGAGCACGACCTGCTTGGCATCGAGGTAGAAACTCGCCTCGCGTCCAGAGGCCAGCCGAAACGTGCCCCGTTTCAGGGCCCGTGTGGCGACAAGGTCGATCAGTTCTCGGGCGGTGGCGGAAGGCTGGTGGTTCATCATGACGCGGGAGTATACGGGCCGATCGCGTTTTTGACTCCCGTGCACCGCCACCTAGAATTCGGGGATTCTTCGAGGCGGCCGCCAGTGGCCGGAGCAGCGCGATGCGAACCGGTGCGGCTAGTGCTCTGTTTGTGATCGTCGCCGGCATGCTCCTGTCGGTTCAGGCCGCCGATGCCGCCACGACCGTGGTGCCAGTGCGGGTTCCGCTCACGGGCACCCGCGACACCCAGGTGGAAGCGGCCGTGCTCCGCAGCCTTGGCCGGCTCCCGGAGGCCGGCGGCGAGCGAGGCACCCTCGTGCTGCGATTCGAGACCGCTGCGGGAGAGTCGGCCGGCGGGAGTGAGTTTGGCCGCGCGGTCGAACTGGCCCGATTCCTCGCCGATCCACGGCTGGCCGGCGTGAAGACGATAGCCTGGCTTCCCGAAGGCGCCACCGGACACGCCGTGCTCGTGGCGCTCGCCTGCGACGAGATCGCGATGCCGGCCGACGCGGTGATCGGCCCGGCCAACACCGCAGACGCAACGGTCGATGATTCGCTCAGGGCCGCCTATCGGACCATCGCCGCCCGTCGTCGAACCATGCCCCCGGCGATCGCCGAGGCCCTGGTCGATCCTGCGACGCGGGTGCTGCGGGTTTCCACCGATGACGGCGAGCATTTCATCGCGAACGACGACCTCGACCGCCTTCGCCAGCGGGTCGCCGTCGTGGAGGTGGAGGCGATGGGGCCGGTGCCGCTCGCCTTCACCGGTCGCCGCGGCCGCGAACTGGGGTTCGTGCAGCATGTGGCGGATTCGCCCGCGGAACTTGCCCAGCGGTTGAACGTCTCCGTCGGCGACCTCGAAGGCGATCCTTCGCTCGAGGGCGGATGGCGACCTGCGGTGGTGTCGCTCTCGGGCGGGATCGGGCCGGAGTCGGCCGGACGCCTTCGCAGCCGCATTGAACGGGCCATCGCGGACGGCTCCAACTTCATCTGGCTCCGGATCGACAGCGGCGGTGGGTCGCCGGAGCAGAGCCTCGTGCTCGCCACCTGGATCGCCTCCCTCGATCATGCCAGGGTGAGGACCGTCGCCTACGTGCCGACGGCCGCCCAAGGCGACGCCACGCTCGTGGCGCTCGCCTGTGACGAGGTGGTGATGCACCCGGGTGCCGTGCTCGGCGGCGAAGGTGCCGCGGCGATCGATGGCCGTCGCGGGGAGGCCGTGGTGGCCGCCTGGCGCGGCGGGGTGGCGGCGGTGAGAGGCACGAGCTGGTCGCTTCCGGCGGCGCTTGTCGCGCCGGGGATCGTCGTTCACCGCGCCGAGGAGCAGGGCACAGGCCGCGTCGATTATTTCTGTGAGCAGGAGCTCGCTTCCCGCGCCGATCGCGACAGCTGGAAGCTCGGGGCGGTCGTCGGCACCGGGCCGTTCGCCGTCGATGGACGCCGCGCGGAGGAGCTCGGTTTGGCGGCCCATGTGGTCGCCGACGATGCCGGATTTCGTGAGGACTACGGCCTCGACGGGAGCCTCACCGTCTCGGAGCCGGGATGGTCGGAGCAGCTGCTCGAGGCCCTGGCCAGCCCGAGTCTCGCATGGCTTCTTCTCCTCATTGGCGGCGCCGGTCTCTACATCGAGCTCAAGACCCCGGGCGTGGGATTCGGCGGCTTCGTCTCGATGGTGGCCTTCATCATCTACTTCTGGAGCCAATACCTTCACGGCACATCCGGCTGGCTGGAGGTGATGCTGTTTCTCGCGGGTGCCATCTGCGTGGCCGCGGAGATCTTCGTACTGCCGGGGTTCGGCATCCTCGGTCTGGGAGGCGGACTGCTCGTGGTGGCCTCGCTCATCCTGGCCAGCCAGTCCTTCGTGCTGCCGGTCAACGACTACCAGATCCGCCAGATGCAGCGATCGCTCCTCGGACTGCTCGGCGCCGCCGTCGGGGTGACCGTGCTGGGAGCGGTGCTGCGCCGCTGGCTGCCTTCGACACCCTTCCTGCGACACGTGCTCCTCGAGCCGCCCGATGCGGCCTTCCAGGTGACGGCGCGGGCCGACCTGATGGGGACGACCGGCGTGACCACCACACGGCTCGCTCCGGCGGGGAAGGCGAGAATCGACGGCATCGTGCGAGACGTCGTCAGCGAGGCGTCATTGATCGAGCCTGGTGAGCCGGTGGTCGTCGTCGCCGTGCGTGGCGGTCGCGTGATCGTGCGATCTCGGGGTGGCGCATGACGTCGATCGCGTGGGTGGCCGCGCTGGTGGTTGTCGGCCTCGTGGCGATCGTGCTCGAGGTGTTCGTGCCCTCCGGGGGTGTGCTGGGGCTCGTCAGCGTGGTCTCGCTGGTGGCCGGTGTGGCGACGGCGTTCATCGAAGAGGGGGTGGTGTTTGGCATGGCGGCGCTGGCCATCACGGCAGTGGCGGCACCGATGGCCCTGGCGACTGCGCTGCGGCTGTTTCCCTTCACGCCCCTCGGGCGTCGGGTGATGCCTCCACCGCCACAACCCGACGACGTGGTGCCCGACATCGCGCGTCGTCGGTCGATCGCCCTGCTTGTCGGCCGAGGGGGCAACGCCGTGGGCGACTTGCTCCCATGGGGGATCGTGCGCATCGATGGCGTGGAGTACGAGGCGATGAGCGACAGCGGACCGATCGCGTCGGATGCGGCAGTCGACGTGGTGGGCGTCCAAGCCACCGCCCTGGTGGTTCGGGGCACGGCCGGAACGCCGGAGCCGCGCCGCGGTCCCCAGGTCCAACCGGCCGATTCATCGAGTCTGGAGGCGTCTTTGGAGTCGTTCGACTTCGATTCCCTCGGCACAGATGGCACGACCGGCACCACGCCGCCCTGCTGAGTCGCTTGACTCGCGCCGGTTCCCGAACGAGTCTTGAAGGCCGGTGAACCAACGCCGCGTCACGTTTTTCGGAGTCTGTCGATGCCCCTTCTCACCCTGATCATTCTTGGCATCGGCGTTCTCGCCCTCGTGGTGATCTTCGCCGTGCTGGCACGGTATCTCCGACTCTGGGTGCAGTCGGTGGCGTCGCGAGCGGGCATCGGCCTGTTCGATCTGGTCGCGATGAGCTTCAAGAAGATCAATCCCGCCGTGATCGTGCGAAGCAAGATCATGGCGGTGCAGGCGGGCCTGGGCGATGCCAGCGGCGTCACGGGGCAGGCGCTCGAGGCCCATTATCTCGCCGGTGGCCGCGTGCCCTTGGTGGTGCAGGCCCTCATCGCGGCCAACAAGGCAGGCATCCATGAACTCGACTTCAAGCGGGCTGCCGCGATCGATCTCGCGGGTCGCGACGTGCGCGAGGCGGTGCAGACGAGCGTCTACCCCAAGGTGATCGACTGCCCGGGACGAAACAGCGGCCGGGAGTCTCTCGATGCGGTCGCCAAGAACGGCATCCAGCTGAAGGTGAAGGCTCGGGTGACGGTGCGAACCAATCTCTACCAGCTCATCGGTGGAGCCACGGAAGAAACGATCATCGCCCGTGTCGGCGAGGGCATCGTGTCGGCCATCGGTTCGGCGGAACGCCACAGTGACGTGCTGGAGAATCCCGACGTGATCTCCAAGACCGTGCTGGCCCGTCGACTCGATTCCAACACGGCCTTCGAGATCGTGTCGATCGACATCGCCGACATCGACGTGGGCGCCAACATCGGCGCACGGCTCCAGGCCGATCAGGCGGAAGCCGACACCCGCGTCGCCCGTGCCAATGCCGAAGGCCGTCGGGCCATGGCGGTGGCGCGAGAGCAGGAGATGATCGCCAGCATCGAGGAAAGCAGGGCGTCACTCGTCGAAGCGGAGGCCGAGGTGCCCAAGGCCGTCGCCGATTCGCTCGGTTCGGGCCAGCTCGGCATCTTCGACTACTACAAGCTCAAAAACCTCCAGGCTGACACCGACATGCGTCGCTCGATCGCGTCCTCGTCGCCGACGACGGTGGCGGCGGCGCCGTGACGATCCCCGGAAGCCTCGCCGTGCACGTCATCCCGCTTCTTGCCGCCCGCATCGACTGGATCGAAGGACTGATCCCGTTCCTGTTTGTGGCGTTCTGGATCATCTCCCAGGTGATCAATGTCGTGCGACGCATGGCCAACGGCATGCCACGGCCGCCCCGCGACGGCGGTGCTCGTCCGCCGCGTCCAGCCGCGGCCGACGGAGACCCTCGGGTCGATCTCCAGCGTCAGATCGAGGAGTTTCTCCGGCAGACCCGTCCTGGTGAGCAGCGGCCCAAGGCCCCGCCGCCCCTTCCGGCGACTCCATCACCGGTGCGGAATCGGAAGGATCGCCTGCGACCACGGAGTGAGCCGGCGGCTGTGGTGACGAAGACGCCGCGATTGGCCGATCGGCATCTGCATCCGTGGGGCGAGGCGGGAGATGACGTGTCGGAGCACGTGCGCGATGCGTTTGCACACGATCTTCGCCATCTGTCGACAGCATCAGGGCAAGCCGTTCCTGACGAGCGGCCTCCCGCCCAGTCGATCGTCGATGGCCTCACCGCATCCCTGCGCGATCCCGCGAGCCTTCGTCGACTCGTGGTGATGCGCGAGATTCTCGACCGTCCGGTCGATCGGTGGGAGTAGGGCTCGCGGGGTCGATGCTGTCGTGCCCTGCTGGCGCCCTCCGGCCGGACCTCCCGTTCGTCGCAGGTTTCCCTGGCTGCCCAGCCGGAAAAGGCGATCCCCTCGAACGGGTGGATTTTGGCGGCCTGGAGCGGTTTTTTTTCCGAGGGTGCCGGGCATAGAATTCGAGGCTTGAGCAGCCACGCCCACTGGTCTACAAGGGGTGCGGCAGGGCTGCCTCGGTGGTCCGAACGCAGCGCGTAGACGAGGACGCCCAAGCCTCGTCTACGCGCTTGTTTCGCAGGGACCCCGGAGCCAGTGTCCACGGATGGATGCGGCACGCTTATCGTTGTTGCGATGCACCGTGCTGGTGCTTGCCTGCCTCGCGGCCGTGCTCGGCGATGCGTCGGCGATGGAAGATGACGGCCTGCCTGTCACGGTCGCGGTGTCGGCGAATCACACATACCTTCGCTGCGGGCCGGGCGACGACTTCTACCCGACCGAACGACTCACCGCAGGTGACGAGGTGGAAGTGTGGGCGATCGACGAGGCGGGCTACTGCGCCGTGCGTCCGGTGAGAGGAAGTTTCAGTTGGGTGCGAGCCCGTGATGTCCAGCGGGAGTCGGCCCTGCGGCCGCCCGGGTCCGAGCACGAGCGCGACGGTGGCGTGATCGTCACGGATGGCGCCGTGGCGCGAGTCGGATCCCAGATCAACGATCTCCGGCACGTCACGCAGGTGGCGCTGGAAGCGGGCGAACGGGTCGCCGTGATCGAGCACGTCACGATCGCCGAGGGTCGGCATGCCGGCGAGTGGCTTCGCATCCAACCACCGGCCGGAGAGTTTCGATGGGCCCGAGGGGAGGATCTGCTGTTGCCTCCGCATCTGGCGCCGTCACTGCCGATGACACGTGGCGAGGATGCCGCCGGCCTCGCGGCGGCTGGTGAGGCGATCGATGCGATTCGCAACGCCGGCGAGGCGGTTACGCAGGCGGTCGCCGAGATCGAGGTGCCGCCACCCCCCGCCGAGTCGTCGGGGGGCATGACGCGACTGCTCTCAGGCTGGCTTCCCAGAGGCACGAACGTGTTTGATCGTACGCCCTCCGTGCCTCCGCCGGCGGTCAGCGCCGGCGCCAATGCCGCATCGGGCGATGAACTTGCCGACATCGACCTGGCCCTGTCCCTGGCCGTCACCGGGCCGAGCGACACGTGGAACCTCGCCCCGCTTCGTGATCGGCTCCGAGTGGCATCCACGCGGGCCACGGCCCAATCGGAGCGGACGCGGGCGCAGGCCATCGATGCACGGCTCGCACGATTCGAGGAGATTCAGTCGCGGCAACGCGGCCTGACGGCGGGCGGTCCGAAGGAGCCCGAATCGCTTCGGCTCGGCGGGATGTGGTCGAGCCTCTCGGCGATCGGGTCACGTCCCGTTCGTCCAGGTGTGCTTCCAGGCGGTCAGCCGGCCGGTGGCCAGGCAGGATGGACGCCACCGGATCAGATCGAGACGACCGGGCGACTGGCGACGGTCATCTCCCGCCGCCCCGATGCGCCGCGGTGGGCCGTCGTCGATGGCGGCAACAACGTGCTCGCCTTCGTCACCCCTCAGCCTGGGATCGATCTCGGACCGTTGGTGGGCCAGCAGGTGACGGTCCGCGGGGCCCGCGGGTACATGCCCGAATACAAGCGACCCTACGTGGTCGCCACCGAAGCCAGGCCGCGGATGGCGAACGTGCCGCCGAGTTCGACTCGCAGCGACACGACGCAGTGAGGCGTCAGCGTCGCTCGTGGATGTCGAGCTGATCGACGGTCATCCAGCGTGCGGCCAGATCCATCTGCACGTCGTCGGTGATCGAGGCGTGCGTCATGCCGGGTGACGACCGCCGTCCACTGGCCAGTGCCACGAGCGTGGCACGGTCTTCCGGCGAGGTACGCGCCATCCGATCGGCGATACCGGCGACGGCCGCCGGATGGCGCTCGGCGGCGGCGGCAAACTGCGTGACGAACAGGCTGATCTCGTGCAGGTTGGCCGCCGCAGACCGAACGATGAGCGGCTGGAGTGTGCGGGTCACGATCTCGAGCCCCATGCCGTCGACATCGAGAAAGGCGTCGATGGTGACATGCTGCCTGGGGCGTCCGGCGGTGGTCGCCGGTGCGCTGTCATACCGCACCACCACGAGGCAGGAGCCCGAAAGCTGCTTGGGCGAGAGCGGGCCGTCGTAGGCACCGCGGCCGTGAAAGACGAACAGCCCGCCCGTGGCCGTCCGCTCACGATGGAGCAGGCGGACGGCCCCGACGGTGCCATATCCGTCGGAAAGCCTCCAGCGACCGGGCCCGGATGGATCGAGTTCCAGACGGCTGATACCCAACACCCTCCAGACATCGACCAGGGTCTGGGGCTTGGAGAGGATGAAGTCGAGCAGGGCTGCGTCGCAGGTCATCGTTGCCGTTGGCAGACGACGGCAGAGCGTGGTGTTGGCGACCGCCTGTTCGGCGATCCGTCGTTCATCGACGCCCATTCGCTCGAGCGGAAGCGACGCCGCTGCACGCTGGCGTGTTTCACGGCTCGATGAACCCGACTCGGAAGAGACTGCGGCCACGCCGCGAGTCATACGAGGCTCGCCAGCGGCGCGTGCCGCCCCATGGAGCCCGGGCAGGCATGCCAGCCCAAGGCAGACGAGCGCCTGAAAGCGCAATGACATCGGACCCCCCCTTGCAATGCCCTCCCACGACACCGCGAACGGTGCCGCCTGGGAAGGATTTTCGGACTCGTCGGGGGGCGGGGAACAGTGTTTTCACAGGGGTTTTTCGTCGGTTTTCCTCAACGCCCCAGTTTGCCGGGCTGCACGTGGAGTGGGCCTTGGCCGGTTCACGCAGGTTCCCTACCATCCCGCCCCCGTCCGGCGGCCGTCCCGCCGATGGGTTTCTCTCTGGACCGCCGCGACATGGCCCGCCCCGACGACGAAGCAGACTCCGGGCGTCGGCCTGCCGATGCCGGCCATCGCCGCGTGAGTGTGCTGGGACGGTGTCTTGTCACCTGGACCCATGTGTGCCTCCGGCAGCCGTTTGCGGTGGTCGTGGTGGCGGTGCTGACCGCGGTGGCCTCGGGCGTGTGGACAGCCGGCCACCTCGGCTACAAGGTCAGCCGTTCCGATCTGGTCGATCCCAAGAGCGAATACAACAAGCTGTGGATCGACTACATCCGCGAGTTCGGCGAGGACGACGACGCCGTCATCGTCGTGGAAGGGGAGTCGCGTGAGCAGGTGATCGCCGTGCTCGAAGAGGTGTCCCGGGAGGCCGCCCGCGAACAGACCCTCTTCCGGTCGGTCCTGCACGAGGTGGATCTTTCGAAGATCCGCGCCAAGGGCCTGCACTACCTCTCCGCCGATGACCTGGCGGCCATCGATCGATTCATCGAGCGGACGCAGCCGGTTCTCGACGGCGGGTGGGCGCAGCTCAAGGTCGGCACCATGGTGGCCGGACTCGCGAGCCACATGGTGGCCGGTCCCTCCCAGGCCGACACGGGCGAGGAGCCTGCCACGGCATCGCTCGAGCGGTATGTGGAGAGCCTTGTGGCCGGGCTCGAGGCAACGCCGACGGGCGACCTCCATCCTGGCGACTACATCTCACCATGGCCTGGCATGCCCGAGTCGCTTTCGACGCTGCGCGACCTTTCGAGCGAGCACCTGCTCGCCAAGAACGGCAAGCTCGGATTCGTGCTGCTGCGGCTCACGAAGGAGAAAGGCGGCTTCGCGGGCGCATCGGCCGCCACCGATGAACTCCGTCGCATCCTTGCCCGAATCACCGATCGCCATCCGGGCATTTCGGTCGGCCTGACCGGCCTGCCGGTGATGGAAGACGATGAAATGCGGTCGAGCAAAAACTCGATGATCTGGGCGAGCGGGCTTTCGCTGGCGACGGTGGTGCTCGTGATCATCGCCGGGTTTGGCGGCGTGCGGCACGCCCTGATGGCCAACGGCGTGCTCGTGATCGGCATGGCCTGGGCCTTCGCCTGGGCCGCCGTCAGCGTCGGCCATCTGAACATCCTCAGCGTGACCTTCGCGGTGACGATGATCGGGGTGGGAATCGACTACGGCACCTACTACATCGGCCGGTATCTCGAGCAGCGTCGGCGGGGCATGGAATGCGACGAGGCCCTCCTCGAAACGAGCGGGGTCGTCGGGCCCGGCATCCTCACGGGCGCGATCACCACGGCCGTCGCGTTTTTTGCTGCGGCCCTGACCAGCTTCGTGGGCGTGGCCGAACTGGGCATGATTGCCGGCGGTGGAATCCTTCTGTGCTGCCTCGCCGAACTCTTCGTGCTCCCGGCGGTCATCGCGATCGTCGATCGCAGCGTCCTCGGCCGACGGATTCCCGAGCCGGTGCCGGTACACGCGTGGCTCGCTCCCGTGTTTCGGCACCCACGCGTGGTGCTTCTCGCCGGCACGGCCTGCACCATGGCGATGGCCGGCGGGCTCCACGAACTCCGCTACGATCACAATCTTCTGAACCTCCAAGCCGAGGGGCTCGAGAGCGTCGCCGTCGAAAAGAAGCTTCTCGAAGAGTGCGACCAGAGCGTCTGGTACGCCCTCTCGATCGCCGATTCCCGGGAGCAGCTCCTCGAGCGGAAGGAAAAGCTCGTGGCGTTGCCCGGCGTCGAGCGGGTCGACGAGATTGCGTCACTGCTTCCGGTGGACGAGGCGGTCAAGCAGCCGATCATCGAGCGGATTCGAGGCCGGCTGGCGACCCTGCCGGAACGTCCTCCCCAGATCCCGATCGACCGACTCGACTCCCTGGGTGAGACCCTTGCCTGGGCCCAGACGGAAGCCGGCAAGCAGCCGGGTGGTCTTCGAACCGCATGGCATCTGGAGCGGGCACGCGACAGCCTTCGACGCAAGGGGCCGGAGGAGTGCTACCGCTCGCTCGCGATGTTTCAGCAACGGTCCGCGGGCGATCTTCTCAGCCGCCTGCATGCGCTCGCGGCGGTCGCCGATCCTGCCCCCCCCGCACTCGACGATCTGCCGTCGAGCCTGGTGGAGCGGTTCGTGGGATCGAGCGGCCGGCACCTTCTCAAGATCTACGGCCGCGGCGATATCTGGAACTTCGAGGCGCTCGAGAAGTTCGTGCGCGACGTGCGAACCGTCGATCCGCGGGTCACGGGCAATCCGGTGCAGGCCTACGAAGGCTCACTCGAGATGAAGCGGAGCTACGAGCAGGCTGGTCTCTACGCGCTCATCGTGATCCTCGGAGTGTTGTGGCTCGACTTCGGCTCGCTGCGGCATTCGCTTCTGGCGGCGATGCCGCTCGCGATCGGCATGCTGCAGACCCTCGGATTGATGGGTCTGGTGGGGATCGACCTCAACCCGGCGAACCTCATCGGCATTCCCCTCATCTTCGGCATCGCCGTCGATTACGGCGTGCACATCGTGCACGACGCCCTGGAAAGACCGGGCCCATACCGGATCAGCGCCTCCACCGCCAACTCCGTGCTGGTCGATGCCTTGACGACGATTCTCGGCTTCGGCGCGCTGATGGTGGCGAGCCACCGGGGCCTCGAGAGCCTGGGCAGGCTCCTGACGCTGGGTGTGACGACCTGCACGCTGACGTCGCTGGTGCTCCTGCCGGCGCTGCTGGCGCTGATGCACCGAAAGCAGCCGATCGCCCTGGCGGTGGTGGGGGATGACGACGGGTCCCCGGAGACCGAACCGGAGAGCCTGCGACGGGCCGCCTGAGGCGTTCCTCGGCCCCGACCGCCATTGTGCCCGACCGTGGCGGCGCGGTACTTCCCCATTCACCCCCAACGAGGTCCGCCATGCACGTCCTTCATCGCATCGTTTTTGCCGCCGCAGTCACCACGGCCATGGTCGTCCCCGGCGCCGCCTGGGGGGCGGAGCGGGTGGTCAACGTGGCCCTTGAAGACCAGTTCCGGAATCGGCATGAGACGCTTCGCTATCGCGGCGATGTGGTGGTGCTCGTCTACGCCGGACGGCATGGAGCCGAAGCGGCGATCGAAACGGGCCGACGCCTCCATTGCCACTTTCATCCGTCAGCAGCGGCGGCCAGCGCCTCGGAATGGTCGCGACAGCCGGTGGTGGGGCCGGCCGGATGGCCCGCCGCGATCGCGCCGCCGGATGTCCACGTGATTCCCGTGGCGTGCCTGCCGGAGGTGCCGAAATCCCTTCACGCCGTCGTGCGGTCACGGTTTCGCAAGGAGTCGCCTCAGTTGCAGGTGTGGCTCGACTTCGACGATCTCATGGGGCAGAAGTTTGGCATCTCGCCCGACGAGCCCAATGTGCTGCTCCTCGACACGGCAGGCTGCCAACAGGGAACGCTGTCGGGCCATCTCGACGAGCGACGATTCGCCGAGGTGGTGCAGGCGGTCGATGGCCTGCGGCAGGCATCGCTCCAGGAGCGGTCGGCGATGATTCCCGTCGGCGCCACGACGGTCGTTCGCTGACGGTCGATCAGGATCGCTGCCGCTCCTTCAGTCGCCGGCTGGCACGGGTGAGAGTTTCCCGTTCCGCGGCTGTCAGGCTTGATTCCCCCCCGCGGCTGATTTTTTCGAGAATGCGATCGACCTCGGCGTCGAGCTGGGGATCGTCACCGGGACGCGGCGCGTGTTCGCCATCGGGGTGAAACACCCGCATGCGAGGCGGACGGGTGAACCACCGCCGCGGCGCCTCGAACACGTCCTCCAGGCTCCAGCCGCGCCATGCGTAGAGCACGCCAAACGCGGCACCACCGAGATGGGCCAGGTGCGCCACGTTGCTGCGATGGTCTCCCATGCCGCCGATGTCGGAGGCAAGGTAGAGCAGTCCGAGCGCCCACGCCGGCACCGGAAACACGCCATAGATCATCACGGTCTGCCGGGGGAAGTACCAGATGAACGTGGCGAGCACCGCCATCACGCCGCCGCTGGCGCCGATCAAGGGGCCACCCACGCTTCCAGGATGACTGAATCGCTCGCCGACCACCCAGATCAGTCCGGCGAACACGATCGACGCGGCATAGAACCGGAGGAACTCCGCCCGTCCGAGGTGCGCCTCCAGCACGCGACCGAAGAACCAGAGCGTGAGCATGTTGTAGATCAGATGCCAAGGCGATGTCGGGTCGTGCAGGAACCCGTAGGTCAGCAGCGACCAGAACCGCCAGGGCTGGCGAGGAAGGTCTTCTGGCAGGCAGAAAATGTCGTTGAGCGAGAATCTCGGGATGAGACCGGCGAACAGATTCCCGGCAAAGATGAAGTCGGCGAGCCAGACGCCGACCGTGAACACGATGATCGCGTTGACACCCGTCCATTCCGGTGCGAAAGGGCTTCGCCGCTCTGCGTAGTAGCCGCGGTCTTGATAGCCCATCGAAGGTGTGCCGCCCGGTGGCGGATCCAGAAGGAGAGGCGGCCAACGCCTCGTGACGGCATCCTACGACCGGGGTGCCGCCGGCCGCAACGCGCCGGGGCGTGGCGTCACGGCCGCCCGTCCATGTGATACGCTTCCAGCCAGCCCACATGGTGCAGCGTTGGCGCGAGCCGGCCACCGTGGGCGATGGGCGAGGAGGATGGCGACGCGATGGCGACCAACGGCGCGATTGGTAGGAAACTGCGGATGGGGATCGTGGGTGGCGGACAGGGTTCGTTCATCGGCCGCG
Source organism: Pirellulales bacterium (assembly GCA_017853835.1). Taxonomy (GTDB): domain Bacteria; phylum Planctomycetota; class Planctomycetia; order Pirellulales; family UBA1268; genus QWPN01. Next base: position 17,964 of record JAFMIU010000005.1, read on the forward strand.
TGCATGTCACCGCCGCCGTGCTCGACAACCGTGCGGCACTCGTCGCGGGCGCGTTTTCCAGCGATGCCGCTCGTTCGAAGGCAAGCGCCGCCGATTACGACGTGCCGGAGGCACGGGCCTATGGGTCGTATCAGGAAATGCTCGACCGCGAGCGGGCTCTGCCGGCCGATCAGCGGATCGACTTCGTGACGGTCGCGACGCCCAACCACATGCACTTTCCTGTCGCGAAGGCTGCCGTCGAGGCCGGCTTCCATGTCGTGTGTGACAAGCCGCTCACGCTCACGCTGGCGGAGGCGGAGCAGCTTGCCACCGTGGTGGCGGCGTCGAAGAGCGTGTTCGTGGTGACGCACAACTACACCGGCTATCCGCTCGTCCGCCAGGCGCGGGAGATGATCCTGGCCGGTGAACTCGGTGAGATCCAGGCGATCCGCGCCGAATACATCCAAGGGTGGCTGCGAACCCGCCTGGAAAGCGAAGGTCAGAAGCAGGCGGCGTGGCGAACCGACCCCACGAAGAGCGGCGCGGCCGGCTGCTTCGGCGACATCGGCACCCACGCCTACAACCTCGGCAGGTTCATGACCGGACTGCTGCCGGAGTCGATCAGCGCGAGCCTCAAGATCTTCGTGCCAGGTCGTCCGCTCGACGACTATGGCCATGCGGTGATTCGCTACGAGAACGGAGCCCTCGGTACCGTGACGGCCTCGCAGATCAGCCACGGCCGGGAAAATGACCTTCGGATTCAGATCGACGGCACGCTGGGCAGTCTCGAGTGGCGTCAGGAACAACCCAACTCGATGACCGTGCGGCACAACGGCAAACCGCACGCGCTGTACACGCGAGACCCGAACGCCCCGTTCATGAACGAGTCGGGCAAGGCGGCATGTCGGCTGCCGTCGGGTCATCCGGAGGCGTTCTTCGAGGCGTTTGCCAACATCTACCGGGATGGCTTTGACGCGATGACCCGCGCGGCGACCGGTGGTGCGGTGGAACGAAAAGACACCATCTACCCCAACATCCACGACGGCGTGGAGGGCATGTTTTTCATCGAGCAATCGGTGGCATCCAGCCGGTCCAATGGCGCCTGGCTGCCGCTGAAACACCCGCTGGCCCGCCGGTAGTCGGCCGTGGCCCATCCAGCCGCGCCAGGGATCGCCCAGGAGTCGACATGGCAGCATCCGATACGAAGTATTTCGTGTTCGACATCGAGAGCGTCGCCGACGGCGGGCTCGTGTCACGGCTTCGCTATCCGACGGAGGGGCTCGACCCAACCGCCGCGATCGCGAAGTATCGTGCCGAACTCATGGCGGAGAACGGCAAGGACTTCATCCCCTACACCTTCCAGTTGCCGATCTCACTGGTGATCGCGAAGCTCGCCCGAGACCTGTCCCTCCAGGACCTCGTGGCCCTCGATGAAACGCAGTCGCGTCCCCATGAGATCACGCGGCTGTTCTGGGAGGGCTGGCGGAAATACAGCCGACCGAGGCTGGTGACATTCAACGGCCGCGGCTTCGACCTTCCGCTCCTGGAACTGTGTGCGTTTCGCTACGGCATCGCGATCGCCGACTGGCTTGCCGAGGACGCGAGGAACTTCGACCAGCCGAGGTATCGCTACAACACGGCGGCTCATTTCGACCTCTACGAGTGGCTCACCAACAGCGGTGCGTCCCGCTTCAACGGCGGCCTGTCGCTCGCGGCGAATCTCATCGGCAAGCCCGGCAAGACCGAGGTGGCCGGCCACATGGTCCAGGACCTGTGGGATGAGGGCCGCGCCGCCGAGATCCACGACTACTGTCGGGGCGACGTGCTCGACACCTACTTCATTTTTCTGAGGTCGCGGGTTCTTGCCGGCGACATCGACCTGAAGCGGGAGCAGGCCCTGATCGACCACGCCCGCCGATGGATCGAGGAACGGGCAGCCGACAGCCCGGGGCTGGCCCGCTATCTTGCGGCGTGGGGCGATTGGAAGAGCCCGTTCTGAGGGGCAGGGCGCCTGCGGCCGTGGCCGTGTGCGCCTCGTCCGCGGGTGAACGCGGACGAGGCAGCAGGCGTCACTCGCTGATGGCTTCCTTGATGAGCTGCAGGAAGTGATGCACCTTCGAGGAGGCGATCAGTTCCTGCACCTTCTTTTCGGCGGCCTTCTTGTCGGCGTATTCAAACAGCGCCAGCCGCTTCATGCCGGAGTTGAACACGCCCCAGTAGGCCTTCATCCGGGCTTCCTTGGCCACCTTCTTCCGGACGGTCTTCTTGGCCCCGACCTTCTTCGGTTCCTTGACCTTCTTTTCCTTGACGGCCTTTTCCTTGGTGCTCTTGGTCTTGCCGCGGGCTTCCGCCGCGTCAGATTGGGCACGCAGTTCCTTTCGATTCACGACTTTCCGAGCCATGTCTCCGTCGCCGTCCTTCCGTAACAGTGGGGGGTGGGTGCGGTGCTGAGTCGGCAGTATAGCGTGTGGGGGAAGGGGGCGGGATCACGGTCTATACTTGGGCTCCATGTCCGTCGCCACCGCCCTCCCGCTCGCCTCGCCGTTTGCCGCCTATCGCGGCCTCGACGATACCCTGCTTGCCGATCGCATCGAAGCGGTTCGGCGACGCATGGGCAGCCGTCTGGTGATTCTGGGCCACCATTACCAGCAGGACGGCGTCATCGCCCATGCCGACTTTCAGGGTGACAGTCTGCAGCTGTCGCAGTCGGCCGCCAGTCGTGACGACTGCGAGGCGATCGCTTTTTGCGGTGTCCACTTCATGGCGGAAACGGCCGACATCCTCGCGAATCGGCCCGAGAAGGTCGCCGCCCGCGGGGGACGTCGGGTGACGGTGGTGCTGCCCGACATGGCGGCCGGTTGTTCCATGGCCGACATGGCGGCGATCGATCAGGTGGAGGACGCCTGGGCTGATCTTGGAAGCGTGATCGACACCACCGACATCACGCCGGTCACCTACATCAACTCGGCGGCGAGCCTGAAGGCGTTTTGCGGCCGGCATGGCGGCATCGTCTGCACCTCGAGCAACGCCCGCGAGGTGCTCGCATGGGCGTTTGCCCGCACCAGACGGGTGCTCTTCTTCCCCGACCAGCACCTCGGCCGCAACACGGCGCGAGCCATGGGCATTCCACTCGACGAGATGGCGGTGTGGAATCCCCATGACCCCGCCCTCGGCGGCAACTCCCGCGATCGCATCGAGGGGGCCCGCGTGATCCTGTGGCAGGGTCACTGCAGCGTGCATGCGATGTTCAAGCCGGAGCACGTCGACGCCATGCGGGCGAACCTTCCGGGGGTGAAGGTGCTGGTGCATCCCGAGTGTGCGATGGAAGTGGTCGACAAGGCCGACCGGGTCGGCTCGACGAGCTACATCCTCAGGCAGGTCGAGCAGGCGCCGGCGGGAACCGTCTGGGCCATCGGCACGGAACTCCATCTCGTGAAACGGCTGGAGAAGTCACACCCCGAGCAGACGATCCGTTTTCTTTCGCCGGTGGTCTGCATGTGCGCCACCATGTATCGCATCGATCTGGCCCATCTCTGCTGGAGCCTCGAGCACCTGGAGCGGGGCAAGCCGGTGAACGTGATTCGCGTGGACGACGAGACGGCCCGATGGGCCGTGACGGCACTCGAGCGGATGCTCAGCCTGAAGTGACGGGCCGAGAGGCGGTCATGCCTCGGCGGCGTAGTCGTCGAGCAGGCTCTCGATTCTGGCGAACACGTCGGCCATCTGATCGGCGTCGGGCAGCAGCGTGACGCGGAAATGGTCACGGTAGGGCACGTTGAAGCTCGACCCTGGCGCCACGAGCACATGCTTCCGTTCGAGTAGGTCGAGGGCGAACCGCTGATCGTCGAAGGCGTCGACGCCGCCCGGCAGGCGATCGGCGTGCACGCGGACAAAGGCATACATGGCGCCCTGAGGGGCCACCACGGAGAGCCAGCGGCTGCCCGCCACCGCCCCGAGCATGGCGGCCCGAGTCGCGTGGAGGCGTCCGCCCGGCCGCGTCAGATCGAAGATCGACTGATGGCCTCCGAGCGCCGTCTGCACGGCGAACTGGCCCGGCACGTTGGAGCAGAGCCGGAGGCTGGCAAGGAGTTCCACGGCCTGGATGTAGTCGCGCGCATGCTCTCGCTCGCCCGAGAAGACGAGCCAGCCGACACGCAGCCCGCAGGCGCGATACACCTTGCTGAGGCCTGAAAAGGTGAGGCAGAGCGTTTTGGTGACGAGGGATGCCATCGGCACGAACTCGGCGCCGTCATAGAGCATCTCGTCGTAGATCTCGTCGGCGCAGAGCACGAGGTGGTGGCGCTCCGCCACGGCGGCAAGCGAGGCCAGCACATCACGTGGATACACGGCACCGGTCGGGTTGTTGGGGTTGATGAGGACGAGCGCCCGCGTGCGGTCGGTGACGAGCGATTCGATTTCGGCTGGGTCGGGCACGAACCCCTGCTCAGGCCGGCAGGGATAGTGCACCGCCTTCGCGCCATGGATCACCACCGAGGCTGTCCAGAGGGGGTAGTCCGGGCTCGGCACGAGGACCTCGTCGCCGGGATTGAGCAGCGCCCGCATCGCAAGCATGATGAGTTCGCTGACGCCGTTGCCGATGAACACGTCGTCGGCCGTCACGTCCATCACCCCGCGGTTCTGCTGCTGCATCACCACGGCCTCACGGGCCGAGAAGATGCCCTTTTGGTGCGAATAGGGGTCGGCCTGGTGGAGGTTTTGGACGACGGCCACCCGCATCGACTCGGGCATCCGGAAGCCAAACGCCCCGGGGTTGCCGATGTTGAGCTTCACGATCTCGTGGCCTTCGCGCTCGAGCTGCTCGGCGCGTCGCGCCAGTGCCCCGCGGATCTCATACTTGACGTCGTGCAGATGCTCGGAAGCGCGAAGCGGTCGGATCGACATGGGACAGGATTGACGAAAGGAAACGGTCGGGATGGGAGCCCCATCCTACACTCGCGCGGGGACCTTACCCGGCCAGGGCGGCGTGCAGGGTTTCCCAGGCCATGGGGGTCCAGGCGAGGCAGCCAGGCAGACTCGCTGCCTGCCGGAGAACGCCATCGGTACGGCCGGTCGAGTCGGACCGGTCGATGGCGCGATCGACCGTTCCGCCGAGCTGCTCGAGCCATTCGGGAACCTCGACACCCGAGCCGCTGGCAAGGCCGAGAAACGACGTGGCTTTCGCCTCCAGGGCTGCTGCCGCCCCGCGGGGCTCGCCGGTGACGAACTCCTCCACCGCCGGCCTCACCAACGCCTCGAGTTCGTCCTGCTCGAGCGTGGCGGTGAAAGGTCGTCGAACACGGTCCGACACACTGGCCAGCCGCACACTCCACTGCCGTTCCATTGCGTCGAGCCGATCGACCAGGGCCGTGGCCGTGTCGTGGGTTTCATCCTGCAGGCGGGATCGCCAGGCGGAAGCAGCCTCGGCCATGCCACGCCGCGCCAGCACGCGATGCGCCATGTTGACCGGCCGAAGCGTCCAGGCGATGCGGTCATGCTCCGCTTTCACCCGCAGATAATCGAGGAGAATATGGAGGTGTTCACCACGGTCGGACTGCGTGGTGGTGGAGTTCCAGTCGCGGTATTCCGCGTGGTTCTCGGCCACGCTTTCGAGCACGAGCCGAAGCCTGGCGGCAGCCTGCTTCATCGGCAGGGCGCCGCTCGCGAGATCCTCGAGGAGACGCTGTGGCTTCCGCGAGGAGGGCGGTCCGGTGTCGCCGCCGTCGAATTCCCGATCGAGCAGATGCTCCAGCCAGGTTCGGACACCGCCGCGAAGAATCCCGCGAAGTGACGAAGGGGCGAGGAGGTGCTGGGTGAACAATCCCGACCCGTACCGCTCGATGAACTCGCGGGTGACGGCGAAGGCCTTGTCGTCGCGAACCCGTTCGAGCACCGAGAGCCGAAGCTGGCGGGCATGCGTCATCCAGGTTTCTAGCAGTCTGGGCACGAGAAGCGACAGGCCTTCGAGGATGCGTGTCGTGCGGATCTCGGCATCCACGTCGTCGCTGGTGCTGCTCTCCACGATCCGTTCGACCAGGGCCATCGTGCCCGCTTCAAAGACGCGATCAAACTCGCTGACGCTCGCACCGCCGGGCGGACGACGGCTCTCGAGAGCCTTTGCCAACTGGACGACGGCGACGGTCTGTTGGACGAGCCCGAGCCGGGGAAGGGCCGCGGCCATCCGTTCGAGAAACCGTGCGCGGGTGCGGGCCCGAACGATCCGATCGGGGCGTCCGCCGCGCGACAACGGCACGTAGAGCACCGGCTTCCCCACGAGCCGTTCGCACACCGCCTGGGTGCGGTGATCCGCGTCGGTCACGTCGCCACGGAGGATGGCCGCAAACAGCCCGCCGGCCGAGGCCTTTCCCGCAGGTGACGTTCCTGGCGTGCCCAGGTGGAGCCGCGCCGAAAGCATCCAGAGGGTTTCGCCCGCCTGCACAGCCGCTTCGACAAGCCGCTCAGCCGCCGCATCCCGCTGCCATCGCAGTCGGTCAAACTCGGTGGGCGACATCCCGGGAGGGGGCTCCTGGTCTCGGATGGCGACGACCGCAGCAGCCCGCGCCATCGATCCCCGAAGGCTGCGGATGGTTCTCCGCCAGCCCGCGACGGCCTCGAGTTCCGGGCCGCTGGCCGCACGACCCGAGGAGGCGTCGGCGGCGCACCAGGCGGTCACCGCTTCACGAAACAGGCGCAGGACGCCACGGACGAACTCGGCGGCATCTTCGATCGCTGCGAGCCCGGCCAGCGAGTCACCGCCACCCGGTGCATCGACGTCGATCATGCCCCCCTCGACGCCGTCGTCGGCGGAATCCCGCCACACCATCGACTCGTAGGCGGCCGCGAGCCGTTCCTCGCCGTCGGCCTGCTCGTCGTCGTCTTCCGTGTCGCTGTCGTGGCGCCGGGAGGCGAGCGGCGACTCCGCGGCGGCGAGAATCACGTCGATCGCGCCGGCGGCGTTGGCCTCCACCAGGTCAAGGAAGCGGCGCACCCGTTCGCGACCCTCCGGGGAATGGTCGCCACTCGCCAGGTTGATCCAGCGACCGGCGGCGGCCAGCCACGTCGGCCCGGTGCGTTCGATCGCCGGTCCCTCGAGGAGCGATGCCCAGTGGATCAGGAGTCCGGCCGCCCCATCGAGATCACCTTCGTCGAGCAGCGAGTCGGCGGCCTGGGAATGGCTGCGGGGCGAGGAAAAGCCGGCCACGGCCTCGCGCCAGAATCCGGGGGGAGGCGGCTCGGGCGACAGCTCGCGGCGTTGCTGAAGCACCGTGATGACCTCGCGGGCCGACTCGACGCACTCCCGACCGGAGAGATGAGGCACGCCCGAGACGGTGGTGGTGGCAAATCGATCCCACCATGCCGCCAATGCCTCGAGCCGTGTGCCGGCTCGGTTGGCCAGGCCGGGGTCGGCCGTCATGCTCGTCTGACGCCACGCCGAAGCGTATCCGTCGAGCAGGGCGCCGACGGCGTTCACCAGGTCGTCGACCCGCGGGTCCGGCAGGCTCTCGCCCCCCGGTTCGTGAAGGGGAAACTGTCCTGAAAGGCCGAGGATGTTCCACGGATCGACGGCCGCTCCGCAGCCAACGGCCCGCATCAGCACATCGGCGGCGACGTCGAGTTCGTCGATCGCATGGGCCGGCTCCCCGCGACGCCACAGCAGCTGCTGAGACGCCACGATGTGGCCCGTGATGCGGGCAAACATGCGGGCGCTGGCGGCCGGGACCTCGCCGGCCAGACGGTCGGCGGCTTCATTGCGGCCAAGACGGGCGAGGATGGTGGCCAGAGAGACGTTTTCCACCTGACGCGCCCGTCGCGAGGCGAGGGTGGCGTTGATGTGCCGACGCACGCCGCCGAAGGGCTGTCGCATGCGACGAGCCTCGTCCTCCAGCCGGCTTCGATGCTCGTCGGGCAGGGATGCGAGAAGGCGGCGGTAAAACTCGTCGCGGTAGGTGGCGATGCGAGGCAGCAGTTCCGCGAGCGGGAGCGACGCCTGCATCGATCCAGGCCCGTGTCCCGACAGACCGCTTGCCATGAGCATCACGCCCGCCAGCACCGCCGACGACTCCCACCGATACTGGCTGACCGTGTCACGGGCATGCCCTTCGGCGTGAGGCCACGACAGGATGCCGTCGAGGGTGGCCTGCTGAACGACCATGCGTCGGTAGAGCCCCCGTTCGTCGATGCGAGACGGATCCCACAGTCCGAAGAGATAGTTTGGACGGCTGGCTGCCGGATGGAGGAAATCGAAGGCCCGAGGATCGATGGCGAGCTCTTCAAGCGAGCCGAGGTCGAAGTCGGCCTGCCGAAGCAGTTCGACGGGAACACCTCCGAGGATGTCGATGGCCCCGGCGACAAGCCGATGGTAACGGCCGTGCGCGGCACCGACGCCGGCCACGAACAACGGAATCGGCCGCACCCGTTCGTGAGGATACGGCGCCGACAGCCGGCCGTTTTCGAGCACCGCCAGCGGCCGCCAGCCAACGTAGTCGTTGAGACGATCCAGCGATCGTTCGACGGTCGCGTCGGAGTCGTCGTCGCAACTTCCCTCGGCCAGCACCGACCGGAGGGCGCTCATCACGAAGAATGGCCGCTCGATGGCGCCTGGCGGCTGATGCTCGAGGAGGTCGCCATGAAACCGTCGGTAGGCGGGAAGCAGGGCGTCGAAGGTCACGGTCAGTGCCCAGCGGGCCTGGCGGGCGTCTCGAAACGCCGGCTCCGTCGCCTCGAGCGCGGTGAGTCGATCCCGCAGAAGGGCTGCCACGCGGGTTGCCGTGTCGGACCGTTCCTCAATCGTGCCGTCGGGCAGCGACGGTTCGAGCGACGCATAGAGGTCGTTCATGCCCCGCCAGGCGGTGGCATCAAACACACCCGAGGAGAAGTTGAGATAGCCCAGCACGACCGCGGCGGCGTCGCGGGATCCAGGCGAGGGGGGCTGGGCTGGCATCGACTCGGGGGGCGAGGGGAAGGGAAACCACGGGGGAAACCGATGCAGCCTAGCATTTTTGAGTCCGCGGAATCGCGAACTATCCTTGGAGGGCTCGTCCAGATCGGCGGGCGGATCACCCAGGGATCGGCGACGTATGAATCGGTTCAGCGCGCGCATCATCAGAGGCCTCATGGCGGCCGGGTGCCTGTTTGTCGACATGGTTCCCGTGGTGGCCGGGGGAACGCTTCTGTGCGGCACCGCCGGCGATGAGCTTGTGGCGGCTCGATTCGGCCTGACGCGGGAGTGGGTGGTGCAGATTCCCTTCGATTCGGCAGGCTGGGGTGTGGAATCGGTGGCGATCGGCGACGGCCTGATCGTGGCCATGACCGGCGACGGGGGTGTCCATGCGGTGAGCACGGCACCCGCGGCCGACGGGATGCCGCGGCCGGGGACTGTCGTCTGGTCTCGGCACATCGGCCGTCCCGGTGGCCCGGGGCAGCCGGCGGGCATCGGGGACGACATCGTGGCCGTCTCACGCGATCTCGACATCTGGGGTTTGGCCCGGGATGACGGCGACATTCGATGGCAGAAGGGAATGGGACATCCTGCCTCGGGATCGTCGGTGTCGGTGGGGGAGTGGGTCTACCAGCCCGTGATGAGCGACGGGATGATGAGGCTTCCGAAAAACCCATGGAAATACGCGGAGCCGTCGTCGGACGGCGGCTCGAAGTCGGTTCGGGGCACGCAGGATCGCGCGGCCCAGCAGAAGCTCCTCGAACGGCTAAGGCCAATTTCGATCGATGCCGGTGGCCGGATCGAGTCGTCACCGGTGGCCTACGAGGGGGGCATCGTCTGGGCCACCGAAGCCGGCGTCATCGTGGGCATCATTCCCGAGGGCGAGGAGTGGCTGCGGCTGCACTTTGATCTGCAATACCGCCTTGCCGGCCCCATCGTCGTGCGAGGGCCGGCGGTGTATGCCGCCACCGCCCGAGGCGACCTGGTTCGCATCGAGGATCACGAACACAAGGATACGCATCAGTTCGACCTCGTGTGGCACGAGGCGCTTCCCTTCGCTCCCGACAGCGGACCGCTCGAGGGAAGCGGCATCGTCGTGGTGTCGCTCGGTTCGGAAGGGCTCATTGCCTACGCGTCCGACAGTGGCGAGGAACGCTGGCGGAGCTGCGTGACCGGCACTCCCGTGGCGATCATGGGGGATCGGGTGTGGCTCCTCGACACGGTTGGTCGGCTGTCGAGTGTCGATGTCGCGACGGGCATGCCGGCAGAGTGGCTGTGCATGGGACCATTCACGGTGCCGGTCGTAAACACCGTCGATCATCGTCTGATCCTCGCGTCACCGGACGGGCTGCTCGTGTCGCTCGCACCCCGGCGGCTGCCCGCGACGGCTGCTCCGGAAGCGACGGCACCATAGAGCGCATCCGGGGTCTGTGGATCGCCGGCTCGGGGACGGCACACGTCGCCGCTACGTGGTCGGTCGGAGTGTCGCTGCGGTCCGAAGTGGCCCAAGGCTCCTCGAGCGTTCGCCGATCCCTTCGGCTCCCCGCTCCATGGTGGCCCAGAGGCGATCTGCGTGCGTCGGATGCGTTCTAGCGGCCGCGCGTGGGATTGACCGGGACCCGTCGTTTCGGATCCTGACGCCAGGCCGTTTTCAGCAGGTCGTACAGGTCGGCATCGTGACGGGCGAGGCGATGCGGGTCCTGGAAAAAGCATTCGCTCGCGACGGCGAAAAACTCCGCTTGGCTCTCGGCGGCGTAGTCGTCAAACGCGGTCGAGCGTCCATCGTCGAGGGCCATCTCGAATCGCGCGCGGGCGCCGGCCATCCCATCGAGCCATCGGCCGCGGTCCACACCGACGAGCGGCGGGATGCCGTCGATGTCGCCGTCGAGCGCATCGAAGAGGTGGGCGCATTCGTGCATCACCACGCTCCGAGGACCGTCACGAAGACGCGCTCCGGCGACGACGCCGGTCCACGACAACGCCATGCTGCCACCGGTCCACGTCTCGCCGATGCGGGCTTCGTGCCAGGCGAGTTCACCACCGCCGTCGAGCGGCGTGGTGCGAGGAACGAGATAGTCGCCCGGGTAGACGAGCACCGATCGAAGTGAGTCAAACCATTCGAGCCCCAGGCCGAGAGTCACGATGGCAGCCTGCCCTGCGATGCCGAGCCGAACCTCGTCGGTGACCACAAAGCCGCCGCATCCTTCAAACCGCTTCTCCGCGAGGAACACGGCGATCCATCGCCGCGTCGTCTCGCGCTCCTCGCCGTTGAGCCACCCCACCTGGAGCACGCCACGGCGGAGGGTTTCATCCCAGGAGGCTGGGAATGGCTTCTCGGCGATCGCCCGGCGTCGCCTCCTGCGCCCAAACGAAAAGAACATCGCGGGATTCCCGCGGGGGCTACTGCGGAGGAACCGGGGAGCTCGGCATGCGACGCATGAAAAGGTCGAGCGCCATGACCAGGCATCCGATCGACAAAAACACGAACGACAGCACGAGCATCACGGTGTCGATGTTCATCGGCGACCGCGGCTGGGTTGGGGAGTCGTCGCTCATCGTGGCTCCTCGGCGTGCGGGTGGCTCAGGCCTTCAGCCGCGTGGTGACCTTGTCGCCCCGCTGCACCACGCCACGGGCATAGGACTTGACGATTTCCGCCACGGCATGATCCGGCATCACGGTTCGCACGATCAGGCGGCCGATGTATTCCCCATCGCGGAAGATCTCGAGCGTGTGGCCGACCTGAAGTCCGTCATCGGTGCCGAGCGAGATCCGGACGGTGTTGCCGGCCACGGCGGTCACGTCGCCATCGAGGGTCGGCACGCGATCCTTGGGCAGGTTGTCGATGTCGAGGTTGGCCTGCTTCAGCAGGTCGCGTGCGTTGGCCACCTGCTTTTCGAGTTGGGCCTTCCGCTCCTCGGCCGTCGCAAGCCGCGCCTGCGATTCCGCCAGTTCCGCCGACAGTTCCGCCGACTTGCCCACCTGGGTGTCGACCTGCTGCTGCTGTGCGTGAACCTGCTTCTGCAGATTGTCGACGACGTTCTTGGCGTCGAGCAGATCCTGGCGGAGGCTTCGCACGTCTTCCGACGCCTTCACGAGTTCCGCTTCCCGCCGATCCTTGTCGGCACGGAGTTTTTGGAGTTCCTCGTCCTTCAGTTCCACCGCCGTGCGGAGCTTGGCGATGACCTGATCCCGGGACTGTTCGGACGTTGCCACCTGCTGCTGAAGCTTGGAGATGGTGTCTTCGAGTTCTTTCCGCTGGGTATTGGCCTGTTCGATCTGATAGCGATATCCAGGCTGCTGGCCCGGCAGCACATCCTCGGGTTTCCGTTCGACCTCGTCTTTCCAGTTGACGTGCGACATGTAGATGACGCCCGCGAACGTCATGAGCATCAGGCTCATGACGAACACCGCAAACACAAAAATTCGGCCGATCACTTTCATGGGCGCCCTCGTCACCGGGCCAGACACCGTCATTGTCGATGGTGGCGGTGCCCTCTGGCAAGCAGCCACGATCTGTTGTTCGGCAGATGACGGCGAGCGGCTCAAGGACCCTTGGGATTGCCCGCGCAGTTCGCCACGGAACCATCCGGTCGCCGCCGTCCGAGCAGGGCCGAGGCCGCTACGATCGCCACGCCTGACCAGACCGGCAGACTCCCCCAGGTCAGCCAGAGGCTGGAACGGCCGTCCTTCGACACCGCGGCCCGAAGGGTCGCCGTGTCCCGTCTTGGACCACGGTCGAGGAGCCGCCCCGATCCGTCGATCGAGGCGGAGAACCCGGTGTTGGCCGCAATCACGATCGGGGTGCGGACCTCGACCGCCCGGAAGATGGAGGACGCGAGATGCATGTCGAGTTCACTCGACCCCCAGAACCAGCCGTCGTTCGTGAGGTTCACGAGCACATCGGGCCGGCGATCGGCGGCGGCAAGGCTCCTGACGAGAGACCGAATCGCCTCGGGGAGGGCCGTTTCGTAGCAGATCGTGGGAGCGACCCGATAGCCGGCCACGTCGACGGCCACCGGTTCGACACCGGCGGAGAGGCTCGCCGGGAGCGGCGTGAGCCGATAGAGAATGGGAAAGAGATCACCAAACGGCACGTACTCGCCAAACATCACCGGGTGCATCTTGTCGTAGCATGCAACCGGGGCTCCGTCGGCGTCGAGAAAGAGGCCGCTGTTGTAGTGGCGGGCGCCGCCGACGGCTTTCGGGGTGACGACCTGTCGATCCACACCAACCAGCCAGATCGTGCCGTAGCGCACCGCAAACGCGGCCAATGCCTCCAGCCGCTGCCGCTCGAGAGCCTCGCGGCATCTGGCCTGTCGATCGTCGGGGGTGTCACGCTCCGTGGCGGGTCCCAGCATGTCGTCGAGGACGGCTTCGGGCAGCCGTTCCTCGGGATCGATGGTCAGGAGGCTCCACCGCCACATCGTTTCCGGCCAGACGATCAGGTCAGGTCGTGCCGCGGTGCCACTGAGTCCAAGGCCTTCGAGCGTGAGGGTGTCGTAGTGATGGGCGACATCGACGGCTTTTCCGGGGTCGTGCTTGAGTTCGGTGTCGATCGATCCCTGCACGAGCAGGACGTCGAGGGGGCGATCGTTCGGAACCGGGCACGTGGCGAGCCGCCACGTGCCGTAGGCGAACGAACCCAGCACGAGGATCGCAGCGATCGAGACGTCACGACGGCAGGATCGCCATGACCGGCCGATGGTGACGGAGGTTGCGGCAGCAGCCACCGTCATGATGATGCCACTCACGCCGACGGCGCCGAAGGCATCGGCAGCTTGGATCATGGCCGTCCATCGCCACTGGGTGTGACCCAGCATGCCAAAGGTGAAGCCTCCGAGAAACCAGCCCCGGAGCTGCTCGCATGCCATCCAAGCAGCGGGAGCTGCCGCCACCAGGGGCCAGCCTCGGCCGTGCACGAGCCGTCTGGCCACGAGGATGAACAGTGGCACGTAGGCTGCCAGGTAGATGGACAGGGCGATCCAGCCGATGGATGTGGCGGGATGCGGCAGACGGAGCCAGTGAATCGCCAGCAGCCAGTGCATGAAGCCACCCGTCCAGATCGCGAGCCACGGGGAGCGCCCCCTGGGCCGCGGCAGCTGGACAATCGCCAGCCACGGCATGGGTGCGATCCATGCCGCCGCCCAGAGATCGGCGGGAGGCTGAACCAGAAACATCGTGGCAGCTCCGGCGAGGGCGAGCGCCCACACCAGGCGGCCGTCGTCGGGCTGCACGATCCACGCGGGGCGCCATGGCGACTCGCTCACGCGTCCACCTCGAACTCGGCGATGGTCATTCCCGGTCGAACGGTTTCATCCTCGTCGATGAGCTGCATCGCCAGCCGGCCTGTCACCGGTGACTCCAGGTCGATCGTCACGCCACCGGCCGACAGTTCCACGACGCGGTCACCCACCACCACGGAGGTGCCGGCGGGAACCAGCCACAGTGACAGCACGAGCGGCATCGTGTCCAGGCCCAGAGGTGGAACGACCAGCGGCGTCCGTCGCGTCGCGGGATCGGGCGGCGGCGTGATCATCGCTGCTCGCGAAGCCATTCGAGGAGCACCCGTCCGACCATGCCGAGGGACTCGGGCGAACAGGCCGCAGGAGTGTCGTCGGTGGTGTGCCAGGCCGGGTAGTCGAAATCGATGATGTCGCACGTGGGGATCCCGGCGATCATCCGCAGAGGCAGATGGTCATCCTGCACCGCGTACTTCGGCCGAGGGACGAACGACGACACGTCGAGGCGCCGGGCGACATCCCAGATGGCATCGACGACCGGTCGGGTGTCCGGCCAGTCGACACTGTGCTGTTCCTGCCAGATCTGGAGATCACGGTCTGCCACCATGTCGACGACGACCCCGCATCGGTAGGCGTGGCTGGTGCCGTCTTCCTTGCGTCGGGCGACCTCGGCGCGGGCGAAATGGGTCGAGCCGAGGAAGTAGGTCCCACGCTCGGCAAACACGTATTCCTCCGCATCGAAGAGTACGAAATCGACACCGACCGGTTCCGGCAGCGTTGCCATGAAGGTGGCGAGTTCCATCAGCAGCGCCACGCCACTGGCGCCATCGTTGGCGCCGATGAACTTTCCTCGCGGCGATTTCGGGTCGCGGTCTGGGTAGGGGCGCGTGTCGTAGTGGGCCCCCAGCAGCACACGATCGGTGCGGTCGGGATGCCATGTCACCACCAGGTTTTCACATCGGACGGGTTCACCCGATCGCGGATCGGCGATCCGGAAGCCCTGGCCTGTGACCGTGCCGCCGGCGGCACGGAAGTGATCCCGGAGCAGGGTCCGCTGCCGGGCCATGGCCGGTGATCCCGATGGCCGAGGTCCAAGGTTGCAGATCGCCTCGAGGTGCCGCATCGCCCGTTCCCCCGAAAACTCGTTCCGAGGCTCGTCGGCGGTCACGGTGGGCACGATGCACGCGATGACAAGGGCCGCGGCGAGGACCGATGGCGACGAAAAGGAGGAAGGAACCATCAGCATGAAGGGCCCGGCATCGAGGAATGATCCTGGAGTCTATCCCTCAGGGGAAGAAGTCTTCCACGTTCGTTTTCCGGTCCGTGGGGCGTGCGGTGTGGAATCGGTGCCCGGCGGTCATGGGGCGTTTTTGTCGTGTGATGGTGAACGCCCTGCGAACCGCCTACACTCCGGCTCAGGGCGGCCGTCATCCGCTTCGCGTTTCAGGCTCTTCCATGCACGTTCTCGTCGAATGCCGTTGTCGATCGACGCGCTGCCCGCGTCGGCCCAACGGCGCATGGACGGTTGCCGTGATGCTGGCAGCGTTCATGGGTGCCTTTGCCCACGTGCAGGGCGTCCGCGGTGGCGGTGGTCCGGAAAACGTCTTTGTGGTGGTCAATCCGGCGAGCGCCAACAGCCTTGCGGTCGCCAATGCGTTCGTGGCCACCCGCAACATTCCGCCGATCAACATTCTCATGCTGCCATGGCAGGACAGCGTGGAGAACACCACGATCGCCAGGTTTCGCAACGAGCTGCTCATCCCGGTGGTCAACACGATCGACTCGCGGCGGCTGTCATCGCAGATCGACTGCGTGGCGTGGTCGAGCGATTTCCCCTGGCGGATCGACTTCAAGGACGAGCTCCCTCCGGAGATCGCGTCGAAGGACACCTATCCGTCGGGATCGCTCACGGGCATGACCACGCTCTTGGCTGCCGTGCAGAGCGGAGTGCCGGCATGGCTCGATCCCGAGAGCAACGACTATTACCGGCCTCTCGATCGCGAGGGAGTGCCGATATCCACACAGGGATTCCGGAGCTGGTATGGCTGGGGCGACGACGGTCAGCTCCTGGAGGCCGGCGGCACCCGCTACCTGCTTTCGGTGATGCTCGGCGTGACGTCTGGACGGGGCAACACTCCGCGCGAGGTCATTCGTGGCCTGGAAACGTCCGCCCGGGCCGATGGCAGCCGGCCAACGGGCACGATCTACTTCATGACCAACAGCGACGTGCGGACCACCACCCGAAGCAGTGTCTTCTCCGCGACGGTCAAGGCACTCGAACGGCTCGGGGTGAAGGCGCAGGTCATCGCCGGCGCCGTGCCGGGGGGCAAGCGAGATGTTGCCGGCCTCATGGCCGGCACGCCCGACTTCGACTGGAAGTCGAGCGGAAGCACCATCCTTCCCGGCGCCATCTGCGAAAACCTCACCAGTTTCGGGGGCATCTTCACGCCAACGTCGTCGCAGACACCGCTTTCGGAGTTTCTGAGATATGGGGCGGCCGGCTCGAGCGGAACGGTGATCGAACCCTATTCCATTCCGGCCAAGTTTCCGCATGCGGCCCTCCAGGTTCACTACGCCCGAGGTGCGAGCCTGGCGGAGGCGTTTTATCAGTCGATCCGAAGTCCCTATCAACTCGTGGTGGTTGGCGATCCTCTCTGTCAGCCGTGGGCGCGGATCCCAACGGTCGAAGTGGTGATCGCGAATGACGGTCGCGTCCTCGAGCCAGACACGGTGCTCCGCGGCACGGTTGAGTTTGAACCGCGTGCGACCGTGCCCGGGGGCATGGTGGATCGCTACGAACTGTTCATCGACGGGGTGCGGGTAAACGACTGCGGAGCGGGCGAGAAGCTGACGCTCGACACCACGAAACTCTCCGACGGCCACCACGACCTGCGCGTGGTCGGCATTGAAAACTCCTCCGTCGAGACGCAGGGGCGGGTGATCGTGCCGGTGTCGGTCGTCAATGGAAACCGAACGATCGAACTGGAGGTGGAGCCGATGCGAGTGAGTCGCCAGGAGAGCGTCCGGATCAGCGTTCGTGGCAGCGGCATCAATGGCGCCGTGGTGTTTGCCACAGGCCGGGTTCTGGGAAGGACGACGGGACCGGAGTCGTCGATCGAGGTGCCCGCCGATCTGCTCGGCCTCGGCACCGTGACCGTGCGGGCCCTCGGCCGCGGCGGCTCGACGCCGTCCGAGGGAGTGAACGCGGTCCCCGTGGTCGTGGACGTCACGGAGTGACGCGTTGACCTGGTGACGGCCTGTGCGTGCGGTGTCGCCGGGCAGACGCTGGGTTCACCGCATCGATGTCGACGAAGGCAGTAGCGCCACGTCGGAGTGGTCCCGGGCGGGGGCTTGGCTTCCGGTGGCATGGCCGTGATGCGCCTCCGAAAGGTGGTCCACGAAATCGGCCCTGGCGTTCTTGAGGACGAAGACCTCACTCGAGGCATCGGCCGCACCGTGGGGGCGGACGATGCAGATCACCTCGGCCTTGCCGCCATGGGCCCGCACATGGTCGATGAGGGCGGCTTCGCCGGCGGTCAGGCTGCCTGACGGGGCGGGCTGTGATGCACCGGGCGTGGAGGTGGGCGTGGGTGTGAGGGTTTGGGTGGTCGGCATCTCCATGCCGATCGGCTGGCCACGGTCGCTCGAGCTTCCGAGGGAGGCACCGTCGTCGGGCATGCCTACCGAGGCGGTGGGAACGGCATCGGCACGATCCCTGCGGTCGAAGGAGACCGCGGGCATGGCGGAGGGCATGGCCGGCACGTGCGGGCCGGTGGCGATGTCGAGACCGTTGCTCGGATAGACGTTGCGATAGACGAAGGCCAGCCCGGCCTCCTCGAGTTGTTCATGGATCGAAGGGAGGGCGGCAAAGAGCCCTTCGTTGTCAGCTGGGTCAGCGGCATTGCACACCCCGATGAGCGTGCCATCCCCGGCAAACAACCCGCCACCCGAACGGCCCTGCACCGGCTGCCCGGCGACCTGGAGGTTGGAAGGCCCGAGGTATTTGTCGACCGCGGTGACGCGGCTGTGATGGATGGTCGGGTCCTTGCCGCCGTTGCATCCCACCGTGACGACCGGCGATCCCACGGGCGTGGAACGATCGACACCACCCACGCGAACGGGATCGATGGTCGTTTCGGTGAAGATGCTCACGAGGGCGAGATCGCGCTTAAGGTCCCAGGAGATCACCTGCCCGGCGACACCGCGTGGGCCATGCGGACCAAACAGGTCAACCTCCACCGTCCCCTTGCCGTCGGAGTCGCGGAACACGTGGCCGCAGGTGAGGATGAGGGCCTCGCCTTGACGGCAGTCGATGACCGTGCCGGTTGCCCACGAAACCCCGGTGGAATCCTCGACCCGAAGCCGCGCCGTGGCGGAGAGGAGTTTGGATTCGAGGGCGGAGCGACCGGAAGCCGGCGACGAGGTGTCGACCGTGGTCGCAGCGGAGGCGGGCATCACCCCAGTGGCAGTGGGGCTGGGAGGAATGGATGATCCCGTCGCTGGCATCGTTCGTGCCATCGGAGGCGGTTCGGTGGCGAGATGCCCGGGAGCCGGGTTCGCCGGCAACGGCACGCCGGCGATCGTCGGCTGTTCCGACTGGGGCGGCGCACTGGCGATGGGCGATGCGACACCGAGAGGACTCGCTGATTTGGCGAGAAGGGCTTCGAGTTCTGCACGGGTCGTGGCGCCGTTGATGCGGCCCACCTCGTGCCCCTTCACCAGGAGCACGTAGCACGGCACGCCGGTGACACCGAAGCGTCGGACGAGGTCGGCTTCCCGATCGACATCGACATGGCGCACCACCCACCCTGCCGCCGCAATGTCGCCGACGATGGGGGCCATCTGCTTGCAGGGGCCGCACCAGGAGGCGGCAAAGTCGAGCAGCACGACCTCGCCGGAGCGGGCAGCCGCGGCGGGGTCGGCCTTTGCCGGCGACGCGAGCACGACGATGGCGATGGCCGTGAGCCAGGTCGCGATCGAACGCGGACGATTCATCATGCACTCCACGCTATGGGGCCAGCGGGTCGACAGTCCCGCCCGCCCGAGGGCGGCTGGGGGGGCGGGATAGTGGCGGCGGCCGCTGGGAGCGACAAGGTCACTTTCAGGACCGGGTCCTTGCCCATTCGGCCGGCATTTCCTTGATTCCCCGCGTGTTCCTACAATCCGCCGGCCCAGACCCATCCCGCTTGGCACGATCTCCGCATGCCTACCTCGCCCCGCCGCCGCATTCTCGTCACCTCAGCGCTGCCCTACGCCAACGGGCATATCCATCTGGGGCACCTCGTCGAATACATCCAGACCGACATCTTCGTCCGGTTTCAAAAGCTCCGCGGCCACGAGTGCCTCTACCTGTGTGCCGACGACACCCATGGCACGGCGATCATGATCCGGGCGCGTGCCGAGGGGCGGTCGGAGCAGGAACTGATCGCGGAGATGCGAGCTGCCCATCTGGCCGATTTCAACGGCTTCCAGGTGGCATTCGACCACTACGGATCGACCGACAATCCGTCCAATCGGCGGCTTTGTGCGGAGGTGTGGGGAGCATTACGGTCGAAGGGCTTCGTGGTATCCCGTGACGTGCAGCAGCTGTACGACCCTGTGGCGGGAACCTTTCTGGCCGATCGCTTCGTGAAAGGCACATGCCCCCGGTGCCGCGCGGCTGATCAGTATGGCGACACCTGTGAGCAGTGTGGTGCCACCTATGCGCCGGCGGATGTGATCGATCCGGTCAGCACGCTTTCGGGCACGCGGCCTGACGTTCGGTCGGCCGAGCACCTCTTTGTGACGATCGAAGCCCTTCATGCGTTTCTTGCGGAATGGACGCAATCAAGCGGTGCCCTCGATCCCCGGATCGCCAACTATCTCGCCAGGCACTTCCTGGGCGAACCCTTGCGGGACTGGGACATCTCACGCCCCGCCCCGTACTTCGGCTTCGAGATTCCCGATGCACCGGGGCATTACTGGTATGTGTGGTTCGACGCGCCGATCGGCTACCTGGCGGCGACGGCCGAATGGTGCGAGGCGCACGGCCAGACGATCGATGCGTGGTGGCGCCGGGGCGGTGACACCCCGGCCGAAATCCACCACTTCATCGGCAAGGACATCGTCTATTTCCACACCCTCTTTTGGCCGGCCATGCTCGAGGCGGCGGGGCTCGCGCTTCCGACGAAGGTACGGGTGCACGGGTTTCTCACCGTCAATGGCGAGAAGATGTCGAAAAGCCGCGGCACGTTCGTGCTCGCCCGCACCTGGCTCGACCACGTCGATCCATCATCACTTCGCTACTACTACGCCTCGAAGATTTCCGGCGGCATCGACGACCTCGATCTGAATCTCGACGAGTTTCTGGCGAAGGTGAATGCCGATCTGGTCGGCAAGGTGGTGAATCTGGCAAGCCGAACCGCCCGCTGGCTCGAGGGGACCGGACTCGCCGAGGTCTATCCCGACGATGGCGGGCTCTTTGCGAAGGCAGCCGCCGAGGCCGACGAGATTGCCGCCGCGTACGAAGCGGGCGACTTCGCCCGGGCGATGCGCACGATCATGCTCGCCGCCGACCGCGCCAACGCCTACGTGGATGCCGAACAGCCCTGGAAGCTCGCCAAGCAGGGGCCTGAGGTCGCAGGGCGGCTCCGCGACGTCGCGACCGTGGCCTTGAATCTGTTTCGGCAGATCACGGTGTATCTCGCACCGGTGCTGCCCACGCTCGCGGAGCAGGCCGGGGCCCTTGTCGGCGGGCCAATTCGTTCCTGGGACGAGTCGCAATCGCCGCGTGCCGGACTGCCGGTCGCTCCGTTCGTGCCGATGATGAAGCGGATCGATCGCCAGCACATCGACGCTGTGGTGGCGGCATCCCAGCACGCCGCTCCCCAGGAACCAGCCCCAACAGGAGGAACCATGATGGATACGCCCACTCACGCCGATTCAGGCGAACCGCTCGCGGCCGAACCGCTCGCTCCGACGTGCACGATCGACGATTTTTCGAAGATCGATCTCCGCGTCGCCCGCATCGTGGCGGCCGAAGAGGTGCCGGAGGCCAAGAAGCTTCTGAAGCTGACCGTGAGTCTTGGCGGGGATGCCACGCGGACCGTCTTCGCCGGCATCAAGGGCTTTCACGAGCCGGCGGCGCTGGTCGGCCGTGTGGTGGTGGTGGTGGCGAATCTCGCGCCGCGGCAGATGAAGTTTGGATTGAGCGAGGGCATGGTGGTGGCGGCGAGCGGCGCCGGCGCGTCGGGTGTCTACCTGCTGTCGCCCGATTCCGGTGCCCTTCCGGGCATGCGGCTGCACTGAGGTCGCGGCCGTCGGGAAGCCCCGGCCAATCCGGGGGGATTTGTGGCCCGTCTCTGCGTAGAATGGGGGAGACACTCAGTGTGATTTCGCCCGAGGGAGACCAGCGCCATGGCCAAGACGATCCTCTTTCCAACCGACTTTTCCACGGCGAGCGATGCAGCGCTCGAGCATGCTGCCGCACTCGCCGCGTCATCGGGTGCCTCGTTGCTGATCGTGCACGTTGAAGAGCCGCCGCTTGCCTACGGTGGCGGTGAGTTGTACTACGGCATTCCCGAGCCGGACTCTGAGCGGATTCTCAAAATGCTCGAGGATGTCCGGCCGAAGAACGCCGCGGTGCCCTTCACGCACCGTCTGACCATGGGTGATCCGGCAGGCGAGATCGTGCGGCTCGCCGAGGAGGAGAAGGTCGACATGATCGTGCTCGGTACGCACGGCCGAACCGGCATGACACGGCTTCTGATGGGGAGCGTGGCGGAAGTGGTCGTCCGCCGCGCACCGTGCCCGGTGCTGGTCTATCGGGAGACCGATTCGCGGCTGTCGAAGGCCGGACATGCCGAGTGACGGGACTCGTCCCCCGACGACGGTGCGTCCGATCCTGGAGCTCCGTGCGGGGCTGCGGCGTTCGATCCGAACCGTCTTTGACGCCCGCGGGTTCGTCGAAGTCGACACCCCCGTCTTGTCGCGGGAGGTGTTGCCGGAAGCGCACATCGACCCGATCGCCGTGACCATGCCTGGTGCGGCGGGCGTCGCCTTCCTGCAGGCGAGCCCCGAGGCCCTGATGAAACGTCTCCTCGCGGGCAGCTCGGGGCCGATCTACCAGTTTGCCCAGTCGTTTCGGGCCGGCGAACGGGGGCGTCAGCACGACGTCGAGTTTTGCCTTCTCGAGTGGTACGAGCCGGGAACCACGCTCGCCGACGCCGTGATCCTGCTTGACGACCTCTGCGCCGCAGCGCTAGGAACCCGGGGCATGGATCAGGTCTCGTGCCGCGAGGCCTTTGCTCAAACAGCAGGCGTCGATCTCGAGCACGCCGATGCCGCGTCGCTCGAGGCAGTCGCGGAGCGGCTGGTCGGGCCACGTCCCGTGCCATCCCCTGGAGCAACCGCCGCCGACCGGTGGGATCGTGCGTTTGAGATGCTCCTTGCCGGGGTGGTGCAGCCCACGCTTGGCCACGGGAGGCCGACGATGCTCGTGCAGTGGCCGGCCTCGCAGGCGGCCTTCGCCCGTCTTGACCCAGAGACGCCGGCATGGGCCAGACGGTTCGAGCTGTTCGTGTCGGGCGTGGAGCTCGCCAACGGGTGGGAGGAGGAGACGAGCCGGGAGGTGCTCCTCCATCGCATCACCGTCGCCAATCGGATCCGTGCCGCCGACGGCCGGCCGACGCTTCCCCTTCCTGATCGGCTGATCGCCGCCCATGGCGACACCATGCCGGCCGGCGTGGGCGCGGCGCTCGGATTCGACCGGCTCGTCATGCTCGCCGCAGGGGCTGACACGATCGCCGCGGCCCGCTGTTTTCACGGCGAGTCGTGAAGGCGGCGTGTGACGTGGCTATCGCCGTACCGCCAGCGCCATGATGAGCCAACGCTCCACCGGGCCGGCGGTGCCGTCGACCTGGCGAGGAACGATCGCGAGGTCGAGCGATGCTTCCGATGCGCCGCATGGGCCGAGATCGACCGCCACACGCCAGCCGCCATCGTCGGTACCGGCAGGTTCGGCCGACGTGATGATCGGCTGGCGGTCGCCGCACGCGAGCACGGCGGCGCACGCGTCCAGTTTGGCAAACCGTGCGAGCTTTTCGTCGGCGGGTTCTTCCGGCTCCTCGCCCGGTCCATCGTGACGCAACGGAAGGATGCCGCCCGAGCACATCGCCATCGCCTCGGCGGTGCGACCCTCCCGCATGGCGTCGATCCATGCAGAGGCTGCCGCGGCGGCGCGCCGGCCGAGGATCCAGCGGTCGACGACCAGGCTGGTCACGGCCTGGGCACCAAACCCGAGCGAGAGCGCCAGCCCCGCCAGTGCCAACAGCCTGCCGGCCTTCGTTCCGCCGGCGCGGGCGATGTCGGTGAGCGCCGTCATGGCAAGCGTGCCGCCGACGAGCGGCAGGGCCCAGGCGAAGCGGGTCACCAAGGCCAGGGACGACAAACCGCCGGCGATCAGCGCCGCCACGGCGAGCAGGCTCACCGGCCGGTAGTCGAGGCTGTCGTCGGTCGTTCGATCGTCGCTCACCGGTTCACGCGGAGTTCGGGCTGTGCCTCGAGAAGCGTTCGGCGGGTGGCATATCGGAGGATGAAGTCAGCGTCTTTGTCGAATACATGGTCGGGCTTCGCGAAGGGCCCCGACAGGGTCGACCCGCGGACCCACTGGAGCCACCGACGATCCGGGGCGAGGCCGAAGAACATGCGTGCCTCCGGCGTCGCCTGCACCATGTCGCGAGGAATCGCGGCGGTGTGAAGGCTTGCGGCGGTGAAGCAGACGACGATCCAGGCCGTGGCGGCAGCGACCACCGGGCATCCGAACATTTCGACGGGCTTGCGAAACTTGACCTTGGTTCGGGAGACACGGTCGGCCACCTCGCGCATCACCAGGAGGACGAGCGCGAAAAGACCCCACAGGGCGAGGCTGTCGAGGAGATAGTCGTAGGAGGGCATCCTCGGCTCGAGCAGCGCGACCACCCACTCATACCACGCTGTGGCGAACGTGGCCGCGGCCAGCACGTTGAGAAACGCGATCGACGTGCTCCAGAGGCCCTCCCGCCAGAGGGCAAACGTCACCACCACGAAGAGCGCCAGGAGGAGGAGGCTGAGGATCATGACGAGGCTCCTCGTTTGGCCGCGGCCGGCGGCACTGGCTGCTGGGAGGTGGTGCTGAATGCCCGCTGCAGTTCCTCGAGCGACGTCAGCCCTTCCAGCACCAGGGCCATGCCCGCCTCACGCATCGGCTTCATGCCGTCTTGCACGGCAGCCTTTCGAAGGGTTGCGGCATCGGTGCCGGCGGCGAGCGCCTTTCGGACAGTCGCTCCGCTGGCCACTTCGAAGATCGCGGCCCGTCCGAGGTAGCCCGTTCCGCCGCAGAGCCGGCAGCCGTGCTCGGCAGCCTTTCGAAGATGGGGCAGCTGTTCGGGGGTCAGTTTGAGCCGGGCGAGCAACTCGGGAGGAGGAGGGTAGTCTTCCCGGCACCGGGCGCAGAGCTTGCGGACCATGCGCTGGGCGACCGACCCGATGAAGGTTTGCGCGAAGGCCTGTGCCGGCACGCCGCAGGCGACGATTCTCGCAACGGCGTCGATGGCGTCGTTGGCGGTGAGGCTCATGATCACAAGCTTGTCGTCGGCGGCCAGTTCGACGAGTTTGGCGACGAGGGTCTTGTCGCGGATGTCGCGTGTGACGATCACGTTGGGGTAGGTGCGAAGGACCCCGTCGAGCGCCGCCAGCGGTGTGACCCCCGTTCGGGCATCGAAGGGAACGGCACGGACGTTTTGAATCTCGCGTGGCGGCGTGGCGGCGTCTTCGAGCGAGATGAAGTCTCGAAGGTAGCGGTCGGCCGATTGAACGACCATGTCGAAGGTGGTGGTGAGGCCCGATCCGGGCGGCGACGACACCAGGATCACCCCCTTCTCCACCTTGGTGAGATCGACCGTTTTTTCAGCGATATCCGCCGGCATGCCGAGGTCGGCAAGTTTCTTGAAGATGGCCGCCGGTGGGTCGATCTTGATGACGACCTGCTCGCCGGACGGCTGCCGTCGGATGCTGAACCGGCAGTTGCGCGGCTTGCCGTCGACATGGATCTGAAACGGGGCGTTCTTGGCTTCGCGGGCGGGTGGCGGCATGCCGCAGATCGCCTTGAACACCGCCACCACCGCCTGCCCCACCTCGAGGCTTGATTTTGGTGCCTCCACCCACGCTCCCTTTTCGCGTCGACCGCGGGAAGGATTGTGGATCTTCGGCTTCTCCCACACGCCATCCACTTCGTGGCGCACGCCCATGCCGGCCGGCTCGATGTCGATCACGAGCGTGCCGGCCCGCGCCATCACGGCATCGAGCATGGTCTTGCGAGCCTCTTCGAAGCCTGGGAGTTTTGAGGCGGCTTCCAGTCGGGCCGTGTTCTCGGCGGAATCTTTTCCGCCCGTTGCGGCGAGCGAGACCTTGGGAATCAGATCGGTCTCGTCGAAACCGACATCAATCTCGATGCCGAGTGGGGCGAGCATGGCGGCCACGATCCGTCGGGCATGACCCGCGGTGAGGATCCGCTCGGAGGCCGGCAATGGCTTGTTGCGCACCACGGCATAGGCAACCGCGGGCCCCACCCAGCAGACCACCATCAGGGCCACGGCGCCCAGCGCCGACGGAATCCACCAGGCCAGGATCGCGGCCAGAAACGTCGGGATGCCGCAGATCATGCCCCAGAGGGCAGGCTTCTGGTGGTGCTTGGTGGCATCCCGTGAGATCCAGTCGACCGTGCTCATCCACGCCAGAAGGACCAGCCACCAGGCGAGGCCGCCCATCACGGAGAGGCCGCCACCGGTGCCGCGGCCGCCCCATCCGGGCGGAAAAAAAGTGGGCCAACCGGCGTCGTCGGCGTGGGCGATGGTCGCCATGCCGATGGTCACGGACCCCACGAGGAGTCGTTCGACGGTATGCAGCCTCGGCAACGGCATCATGTCACCCCGATGCCCTTCAGCGCCATCTCCAGCGCTTCGCGGTTGGGGGCGATCTCCATGGCATCGTTTCGGTCGATCAGCCCCTGGTCGATGAGGCTCTTGAGGCTCTGGGTGAAGTCCTGCATGCCGTCGCGGAAGGATTTGCGGATGTGGTCGGCGATCAGGTGATCCTGTTCCTCGAGCACGTATTTCTTGATGAGAACGTCGATGAACATCACCTCGCAGATCGGCACGCGGCTGACGCCCGGCTTGATCGATTTCAGCAGCTTCTGGGCGATGATTCCCTTCATGTTGAACGCGATCGCACTCCGGATCGACGCGTGCTCCTCCTGCGGGAACAGGTCGAGGATTCGGCCGATGGTGCTGGCGGCACTGGCGGCGTGGATCGTTCCAAACACGAGATGCCCCGTCTCGGCGGCATGGATGGCCGTTTTGAAGGTTTCGACGTCGCGGAGCTCGCCGACGAGGATGATGTCGGGATCCTCTCGCACCGCGTGCTTCATGCCGATTTCAAAGTTTTTGACATCGGCGCCGATTTCCCGCTGGTTGATCAGGCACTTGTCTTCGGTGAAGACGAACTCGATCGGATCCTCGAGCGTGAGGATGTGTTTGCGGTAGCGCTGGTTGATGTAGTTGAGCATCGACCCGATCGTCGTGCTCTTGCCGGATCCGGTGACGCCGGCCAGCAGCACCATGCCCTGATCGAGCACGCAGAGCCTCTCGATGCTCTCCGGGAGATAGAGCCCCTTGAAGTCGGGGATGGTGTTGTTGACGCGTCGGGCGACCAGGCCGAGGGAGCCCTGCTGGTAGAGCAGGTTCACGCGAAACCGCCAGCGGATGTCGTCGACGACGCAGGTGTGGGCGAAGTCGCAGCCGCCGTCGCGGTCGAGAATCATCTTCTGCCGATCGTCGAGCATCGCGAAGCAGAGCCGTTGCATCGCATCATCGTCGATCCGGTCGTACTTGAGCGGCTGGAGCGCGCCCTTGGTGCGAATGAAGGGCGGCTGGCCCACCTTGAGGTGAAGGTCGCTACCCTGGAGCCGCACGAGCGCGTCGAACAGTCGGTCGATCTCGAGTCGGCCGCGCTTCTTGAGGCCGCGGATCGGGGCGTTGGAAACGTCTGGCTCAGAGGAGGTGTCGGGGGTCGACATAAAAAGGCGGGAGGGTCAGCGGGCGGGGCGAACGGGGATGCCGCGGCGTTCAAAGAGGTCTTTGACTTGGCGGATCGTACACTGTCCGAAGTGGAAGATTCCAGCCGCCAGCACGGCATCCGCGCCTCCCCGCTCGACGGCGTCGGCAAGGTGCTCGGCCGCCCCGGCCCCGCCGCTGGCGACCACAGGGATGCCGACGGCTCGGCTCACGGCCGCGGTGATTTCCAGGTCGTAGCCCTCCCGCGTGCCGTCGCGGTCCATGCAGGTGAGCACGATTTCGCCTGCGCCGAGCCGTTCGACCTCGCGGGCCCAGGCCACCGCCTCGAGCCCCGTCGGCACGCGGCCTCCGTTGACGAACACCTCCCACACCTCGCGGCCGTCTTTCACCACACGCTTGGGGTCGATGTTGACGACCGTGGCGCAGCTTCCAAGTCGGTCGGCGACGGCCGTGACCAGATCGGGTGTGCGAACGGCCGCCGAGTTGATGCTCACTTTCTCGGCCCCCGCCTGCACGAGCCGGGCGGCGTCGTCGAGCGTGCGGATGCCACCCCCGACGGTAAACGGCATGAAGACTGTTTCGGAGACGCGTCGCACCACGTCCAGCATGATGCCCCGCCCTTCGTGACTCGCCGTGATGTCGAGAAACACGAGCTCGTCGGCGCCCTCCCGCTCATACCGCGCCGCCACCTCCACCGGATCGCCGGCATCGACGAGGTCGAGAAACTTCGTTCCCTTCACGACCCTGCCTTGATTGACGTCGAGGCAGGGAATGATTCGCTTCGCAAGCACGGCGGCATCACTCCCGGATCAGGTGGGCTGCACGATCCGCCCCTCGTCGGGGCTCGAGGCCGTCGCATACAGTCGCCGCGGGATGCGGCCGGAGAGAAAGGCAAGCCTGCCGGCGACACAGGCCGCCTTCATGGCCACGGCCATGCGCACCGGGTCCTGTGCGTGCGCGATGGCGGTGTTGAGCAGCACGCCATCGGCGCCGAGTTCCATGGCGGCGGCCACGTCGCTGGCCGTGCCGACTCCGGCATCGACGATCACGGGATAGGCCGGATCGCCATCCTTGAGATACTCGAGACAAATCCGCAGGTTGTTGGGATTGAGGATCCCCTGCCCTGAGCCGATCGGGCTGCCGGCGGGCATCACGCTCGCCGCGCCGAGATCCTTGAGCCGCTTGGCGATCACGGGATCATCGCTGGTGTAGACGAGCACCGTGAAGCCCTCGCTCACCAGCTTTTCGGTGGCGGCAAGGGTGCCGACCGGATCGGGCAGCAGCGTCTTGGTGTCGCCGAGCACCTCCAGCTTCACCCATTCCGACGTGGCAGATCCCATGTCGCGCAGAAGTTCCCGGCCCAGACGGGCAACCCGCACCGCGTCGTCGGCGGAGAAGCAGCCGGCCGTGTTGGGGAGCAGGGCGTATCGGGAGGCGTCGAGGTGATCGAGGATGTTCTCGCCAGCCGCGTTGAGAAGCCGCTCACGACGAACGGCAACCGTCACGCAGTCGGTGCCCGAGGCATCGAGCGACCTCGCCATGTCGGCGTAGGTCGCATACTTGCCGGTGCCGACCACGAGCCGGCTCGCGAGCGTGATGCCGCCAACCACCAGCGGACCTCCGCCCATGGCCGTTTCGTCGAGTCCTTCGGATGCATCAGCCGTCCTGCTCATTCAGCCTCCACCGACAAACGTCACGATCTCAATTCGCTCACCTCCGGCAAGATGCCGGCTCGAGAGCGATGCACGCGACACCACCTCGCCATCGACTTCCACCGCCACCGGACGCCCCGAAAAGCCAAGCATGGCCACGAGGCTTTCGAGGGTAACGCCAGCCGGCACGGGCCGGTGGCTTCCATTCACGGTCACCGATACGTCGGCATCCACGGAGTCGCGTTCCACGCTACTGTCCTTTTCCGCCGCGCGGGTTGGCCTTGTCGAGCAGCACGAGTTCCGACACGCCTGCCGGGGCCGAACTGACCGGAATGCCGTAGGCAACGGTGACCCCGTTGGTGACATCCGTCACATAGAGCACCGACGGTGCCATTTGATTGCCCGCCGCCCCGGCGAACCTCGCCTGTCCCGGCACGAGGAGGAACTTCGGGTTTTTCACCTTGCCCGGCTTGAAGCCGAGATCTCTGAGGATGTTGGTCCGGTATCCACTGCCAAACTTCGAGGTCGACGGATTGAGGACACCGCCGGTCAGGTCACCTGTTTCGAAGTCGAGAATGAACAGGCCCTCTGCATCGTTCGTGACCGGGGCCGTGCAGACGGCGAACGTGTCGTGGGCAAGCGACGACATTGCCTGCACGGGTGGCACCGGCATGGACGATGGCCAGGAAGAGCCGACCCATCCGCCGACGACGGCCGCGAGCCCCACGAGGGCCGCCACCGGCAAGGGGCGAAGGGTGAGGGTGGATGGCATGCGAAGGTCTCCAGGAAGCAGGGGAGGGGACGAGGCACACCGGACATGGCGGCCGGGCGAGGGTGCGGGGGTGCGGTTCGTGCCGGGGGGAGTCGGGAATCGTGAAGGGAAGGCAGTATAGTTGCTCTGGAACCAGCAGTTCCATCGGCCGCTCGTGGGCCGTTCAGATTGAACCGGAGCCTCATTCGCCATGGCAGCCTCGCCAACAGCTTCCCGCCGAACCGGCACCAAACGGGCGGTGCTCATCGCCAGTGGAGACCTTCGCGAGGAGGCAAACCGGGTCTGCTGGCCGGCGCAGTTGGCGATGGAGAAGGCCCTCACATCGGCCTTTGCCCGTGCCGGCTGGACGCTCGAACGCGGCCATGCCGTGTCGCGAAGTCGCGGTCATGGGTTCATCGCGAGCTGCCGCGAGGGTCTCGATGTGTTTGCCGAAATCGATCCCGACGTGCCGCTCGTGGTGGCGGAGGCCGTGTGGCAGTATTCCAACCACGTGCTCCCTGGCCTGACGACGCATCGGGGCCCGATCCTCACGGCGGCGAACTGGTCGGGCCAGTGGCCCGGTCTCGTGGGCATGCTCAACCTCAATGGGTCGTTGACGAAAGCCGGGGTGCCCTACTCGACGATCTGGGCCGACGATTTCGCGAGCCCGAGTTTCGAGCGGCACCTCAAGGCCTGGCTCGACACGCGATCGATTCATCACGACATGAGCCACGTCGTGCCGTTTGACAGGGTGCGTGTGCCACGTGATCTCGCCAAGCGGGCTGACGTGATCGCCGAAGAGCTCCGCACGAAAAAGGCGCTGCTCGGGGTGTTCGACGAGGGCTGCATGGGCATGGAAAACGCCATCATCCCCGACCGGCTCCTCCATGCGACCGGCGTCTTCAAAGAGCGGCTCAGCCAAAGCGCGCTCTACCACGAAACGATGCGGACGAGCGAGGCCGAAGCCCGCGACGTCTTCCGCTGGCTGGAAAAGGCAGGCATGCGGTTCCACTTCGGCCGCCACGAGGCCTCCGACCTGACGCGACAGCAGGTGCTGCTGCAGTGCCGCATGTACATCGCCGCCCTGCGGCTCGCGGATCGCTACGGGTGTGACTCGATCGGCATTCAATACCAGCAGGGACTCAAGGATCTTCTGCCCGCCAGCGACCTTGTCGAAGGCATGCTCAACGACTCGAAACGCCCGCCGGTCACGGCGGAGGGGTCGTCCCGGGTCCTCTTCAAGGGCCGTCCGCTCGTGCACTTCAACGAAGTGGACGAGTGTGCCGGCCTCGACGGCCTGCTCACCCAACGCGTGCACGAGGCGCTCGGCGAGCCAGTTGAAAACACGCTGCACGACATCCGATGGGGCGACTGGGATCAGTCGCGGTCCACGGATCATTGGGTGTGGGTGTTTGAAATCTCGGGCGGTGCCCCACCGGCCCATTTCGTGAAGGGCTGGAAGGGTGCCGAAGGGTTTCGGCAGCCGGCGATGTACTTTCGTCTCGGCGGCAGCACGCTCGCCGGCATCAGCAAGCCAGGCGAGATCGTTTGGAGCCGCGTGTGGGTCGACGGCACCGGTTCCAAGGAAAAACTCTGCATGGATATCGGACGGGCCGCGGTGGTGGCGCTCCCGCCGGAGGAGACACGACGGCGGCTCGATGCAACCACCAAGGAATGGCCGATCATGCATGCCGTCACCTATGGCGTGTCGCGTGACCAGATGATGGCCCGTCACAAGGCCAATCATGTGCATGTGGCCTATGCCCGCGATGCCGCCGGAGCCGATCGGGCGGCGGTCATGAAGGCCGCGGTGGCCCGAAGCCTTGGCATCGAGGTCTCCTTCTGCGGAACCCGAGGCCATGGTGCCACGTCGGCCGTCCGCTGGGATGCCTGAGGCATGCGGCCCGCCGTGTCACCGATCGGTTGAGGGGCGCTGGCAGGCGGGGCTTCCCTGTGGCGTCGGTGGCGGCGAGGATACCGGCGGCAGAACCCATTCCTCCGGAACGTGAATCATGAAGACGCAGGGCTACCTCGGGATCGACATCGGCACGCAGGGTCTTTCGGTCATCTTTACGGATGACGCGATGCGGATTCTCGCGACGGGCGAGGGCGACTACGCGATGGTGCCAGGCCTCGCCACCGAGTGTCAGGAGCAGCTGCCGTCTGATTGGGAGCGGGCCCTGGCAGCGGCGATGCTCGGCATGCGGCAGCGGCTTGCGGCCGCCGGCGTGGAGCCGGAGGTGCGGAGCATCGGCATCTCGGGGCAGATGCACGGCGAAGTGCTCGTCGATTCCTCGGGGGTGCCGATCGGAGCGGCTCGGCTGTGGTGCGATGGTCGCAACGAAGCCGAGGGGCACGAACTCACCGAAGCCCTCGGCACGAAGGTCCCGAAGCGGATGACATCGGCTCGTTGGCTCTGGACGATTCGCAACCAGCCTGAGAAGGCGGCTCGAACGGTCCGCATCACGACCCCCGCCGGCTGGATCGCGCACGTGCTCACGGGGGGCTTCACCCTCGGGATCGGTGACGCGGCCGGCATGTTTCCGATCGATCAGTCCACGCTCGATTACGACACCAAGCGGCTCGCCGACTTCGACGCGCTGGTGGCCCGCAGCTGCAAGGGGGCGACGATCCGTCCGCTTCGCGACCTGCTGCCGGAGGTGCGGCGAGCCGGCGACGATGGCGGCGTGCTCGACGCGCGGGGCGCCGCCCTGCTCGGGCTGCCGCAGGGTGTGCCCGTGGCCCCGGCGGAGGGAGACCAGCCCTCGGCGCTTGCGGGATCCCTCATCGCAGCGTCAGGCACGGTGTCGATGAGTTTTGGCACGAGTGTCGTGGCCAACTCGGTGGGGGATCGGGCCTTCAAGGGCGTCGATCGGGCCATCGACCACTTCTGCGCGCCCGACGGCAAGCCGATCAACATGGTCTGGCTGCGGAACGGCACCACCGCGATGAACACCGTCGTGGACATGTTCGGCAAGGCGCTTGGAGGCGACCGAGGCGACGCGTTTGCGACCATGATTCCGCATCTGCTGGCGGCGCCGGACGACTGTGGCGGCCTGCAGGCCCTGTCGTTCATGGAGGATGAGCCGGGGGCGGGCGTGTCGCATGGTGGCACGGCCATGGTGATCGGACTCAACGACCGCAACGCGACACCGGGCAACGTTGCCCGGGCGATGCTGCTGGCGACGATCTTCAATCTCCGCATGGGAAGTGAAGGGCTCGATGCCCAGGGGTTTCCCCGGAAGGAGATCGTGTTGTCGGGCGGGATCACGAAGACGCCCGAACTGGCGCAGCTCGTGGCCGATGCATTTCATGTGCCCGTGGTGATCCTCGCCGGGGCGACGGAAGGCACCGCCTGGGGAGCGGCTCTCATGGCGAAGTTCCGCGATGGAAAACTCGCCGGGAAGGGGGGTGACTGGCAGACGTTTCTCGCCGGCCATGCGGCCGACGGTGCTCGTCGATTTGAGCCTCGGCCATCGGCATCAGCCACGTTTGATCGGATGTTCGCCCGCCACAAGAAACTCGTGGCCCTCCATGGTCAGCTCGACGCGGCCGTCAGGGTCGGCTGAGGCCGCCCGCCGACCTGCTACAACTCGGGGATGCCGCCTCCACCATCCGTCGCCGCCTCTCTGACCTCCGCCGAGCGGAAGCCGCTTGCGGTGTGGCTCGCCGGCGTGATCGCCTTCGATGACTATCTGGTCATGGCGGAACGGCTGGCGGGCGAAGCGGCTCAGCCCAATGGTCGCCTGCCGACGTTGGTGCTGTGCGAACTCGCTCCCGTGATCACGATCGGCCGGGCCGGATCGCGGGCCGATGTGCGGCTCTCCGATGAAGATCTCCGAGCGAGGCGTCTTGCCGTGCGGTTCACCGGTCGCGGAGGCGGGGCCGTGTTGCACGGGCCGGGGCAGGTGGTGGTGGCGCTCTTTGCCAGGCTCGAGGATCTCGGTTTCGGCAGAGACGACGTGGGCCGGTTCGTCGAACGCTTCCAACGGGGCGTTGCCGAAGCGATCGGTGCGGCGCGGTGTGGCAGCGGTTCTCTCGAGCCTGGCGTCCACGCGGTCTCCGGCCGATCCGGCATTGTGGCGGCCCTGGGGATGGCGATCCGTCGGGGTGTCGCCTGCCACGGGGCGTTCGTCAATGTCTGCCCTCCGCTCGACCTTTTCCCACGGATCGATACCATTCCCCGGAGGCTCCGCCCCGCCGGCACCGTGGGTCCCAGCACCATGGGATCGATTGAGGCCGACGTGCAGCGGCGTGTTCGACTGCAGGATGTGCGCACCGCGCTCGTGCAGGGCATCGCCGACGCGATGGATGTTCCGAGGGTGCACATCAACGCGGGGTTTCCCATCCGCATCCCGTCCCCGCCGAATCAGCCGGAGGTTGCCAGAAGTGTCGGGTGAATCCATGCCGCAGGCGACGTCGACGCTCCTCCCAATTCTCGGTGAGGCTCCCGCGTCCGCACCGCCATCCTCGCGACGCCTTCCGCCCTGGCTGCGGCAGAATCTCGGCGTTGGCGGAGGCCACGCCGAGACGGCCCACCTCATCGCGGAACTCAACCTCGAAACGGTCTGCTCGTCGGCGAAGTGCCCCAATCGGCTCGAGTGTTGGTCGCAGCGCACGGCCACCTTCATGATTCTGGGCAATGTCTGCACCCGTCCGTGCGGCTTCTGCTCGGTGCCCAAGGGCAAGACCGAACCGCTCGAGGGGGACGAGCCCGAGCGGGTCGCCGAGGCGGCAAGGCGGCTCGGCCTGAAGCATGTCGTCATCACCAGTGTCACCCGCGACGACCTGCCCGATGGCGGCGCGGAGCACTTTCGGCGCACGGTCGATGCCGTGCGGGCGGCCACAGGAGCGACGATCGAAGTGCTCGTTCCCGACTTCCTCGGGAAGGACGGGGCGCTCGAGCGGCTCATGGAGGCGCGGCCCGAGGTGTTCAACCACAACACCGAGACGGTGCCCCGGCTCTATCGCACCGTTCGCGGGCGGAAGAGCGTGTATGCGTGGACGCTGCAGCTTCTCTCCGATGCCAAGAGGGTGTTTCCCGAGGTGCGAACCAAAACCGGCCTGATGCTCGGTTTGGGAGAGACCCGCGACGAACTGCTCGACGTGTTTGCCGACCTCCGGGATCACGACGTCGATTTCCTCACGCTGGGTCAGTATCTCCAGCCATCGCTCGATTCGCTTCCCGTGGAGCGGTATCTCCCTCCGGAGGAGTTCGAGGAGCTGGGGTCGCTCGCCCGCAGCATGGGATTCCGTCAGGTGGCCAGCGGCCCGCTCGTGCGATCGAGCTACCACGCCCGCGACATGGCCGAAGCCGGATAAGCCGCTTCAGCAGACGGTCGCTTCGATTCAGGCGGGATCGGCGTCTTCGAGGCCGTGTTCCTGCAGCTTCTTGCGGAGCGTGTTGCGGTTGATGCCGAGGCGGGCGGCGGCCTTGAGCTGCACGCCCTGGCAGGCGGCGAGCATCTGCGCGATGAGCTCCCGCTCGACACGGCTGACAATGCGATCGAACAACGTGTCGTCATCCGGCGCGGCGGTGAGCATGCCCTGCTCGACGAGATCCCGGGCGAGGCTGTCAAGGTCACCGCCGCGGCCCGGCATCGGATTCGTCGGGCGATCACCGCGGATGGTCGAGGGGAGAAGGTCGAGCGTGATGGTGTCGGTGGGGGCCATCACCACGCACCGTTCGATCACGTTCTGGAGTTCACGCACGTTGCCCGGCCAGTGATAGCGGGTCATCGCCTCGAGGGCATCCGCGGCAATGTGCCCCACGTCACGGTCGTTGTCGTCGCTGTAGGTTTTGAGGAAGTGGGATGCGAGCAGCGGGATGTCGTCACGGCGGGCGCGGAGCGGCGGAAGCACGATCGGCACCACGTTGAGCCGGTAGTAGAGATCCTCGCGAAACGTCTCCTTCGCCACCTCGTCGAGAAGGTCGCGATTGCTGGCCGCGATCACACGGGTATCGACCCGGATCGTCTCCGTGTCGCCAACCCGCTCGAACTCCCGTTCCTGCAAGACCCGGAGAAGCTTCACCTGGAGCTTGGGCGTGGTGGAGTTGATCTCGTCGAGAAAGATCGTGCCGGTGTGGGCGGCCTCGAATCGCCCTGCGCGGTTGGCGACGGCCCCGGTGAACGCCCCTCGAACGTGACCAAACAGTTCACTCTCGAGCAGGCTCTCCGACAGCGCTCCGCAGTTGACACGGACGAACGGTCCGGTGCCACGCGGGGACAGCTCGTGGATGGCCCTCGCGATCAGTTCCTTGCCGGTGCCGGTTTCACCAAGCAGAAGCACCGACGCGTTGGAGCAGGCCACTCGTCTGGTGGTGGCGTACACCTTCGCCATGGCGGCGCTGGCACCGATCAGGCCCGCGAGCGGAGCGGCCGTCGGATGGTCATCGGGATGGGAGTGGGGGCGAAGCATGGCGGCGTTCGGTGCGCGATCCACGATCCGCCGCCTCCAGCACCCCGAGGATGTCGCCGGCGACGGTCCGTGACGAATCGTCCGCCAGATTGTACTGCCTGATCACCGCCTGCACGTGGTCGCATCGCAGGAGCATCCCATGGTGTTCCACGCTCGCCGAGAACGCGGCGAGGGCGGTCCGCCGCAGCGGATCCGGAAGGTCGTGACGATCGGCCTGGGTCATGAGGATGTCCTGGGCCGCCGGACTCGCGAGGGAGCCGAGCAGGGCGGTGGCGGGGGCGAAGAGTTCTGCCACATCAAGGGCGCGTTGTGCCGTGGCCACTGCCGGTCTGACGTCCCAGCCGCGCTTCGACAGCAGCGCGAGGAGGGTGAACGCTTCATGAGCTCGTGCCAGACGCTCCCGCCGAGCGGCCTCACGACTGGCGGGATCGATCGCCACGGGGCCGGCGGTTCTCGCCACCATGTCGGGAAACCTCGGCAGCATCGCGACGGCGCCGGTGGCATCGTCGATCATCGGTCGAAACATGCTGTCGAGCCGATCCACGATCGCCACTCCCGGCATGCCTGCCGTCGCGTTCCTGAGTGAGGCGAGGAATCGTCCGTGCTCGTCGTCATCGAGCGGATCGACCACGACGAGCACCGGGGGCGTGCCACCGAGGCCCTGGTGACGGAGGAGCTGGGCGGTTTCGACGGCCGAAGGGGTGGAGAGGCGGGCTGCGACGACGACGAGCACCGTGTCGGCATGGCCACGGGCGGCGAAGAGGGCCTCCCGGCCGTTCGTCGCGCGAATCGGCTCGTAGCCGAAGCGAGACACATCCGTGGCCAGCGTCTCGAGGACGAGCGCGTCGGGATGGGCCACCACGGCCCGCTCGGTGCCCGTCGCGGTGGCGGCGTGGAGCAGCGCCTCGAGCACACGGCTCGAACCGGCATACGGCGGGTCACCGGCGGTGAGGGCCAGGGTGCGGGCGGCCGCAAACTGCACGCCGGCGTCCGGAGCGCCCAGCGCCCTCACAAGCGCCTTGCGAGTCGCGGGAACGAGTTCGAGGTCGGCGTCGGAACCCTGCGGCGGCGCAAGGGCCGCCGCCACGCCGGCCGCCGCTTCCAACATGCCCCGCGCGATCGCGTCGTCGAGCACGTCGGCTGCGACCGCGACGGAGAAGCCATTGGGACCTGTCAGCGGCTTTCGCAGCTCCTGGGGGGCGATCGCCGACGGGCTGCCAGCGGCGACGAGGAGCGCCTCCATGCGAGCCAGCAGCACGAGACGCACGGCCGATGGGTCTCGAGGGTCGAGCGCTGCCAGGTCGCCGGCGAGGTGCATCGCCTCTCGGGCACGGGCGGCCCGCGGTGTCATGCGGGTGTGCACAAACCTCTTGGATGTCGCGTCCCACACGGCCCTTTCGACGACGCCTTCGAGGCTGCCGCCGAAGGCCACGGCGGCGGCCCCAGGGTCGCGAATCGGCTCGAGCGGGTGTTTGGCATCGGG
Organism: Pirellulales bacterium; assembly: GCA_017853835.1. Classification (GTDB taxonomy): domain Bacteria; phylum Planctomycetota; class Planctomycetia; order Pirellulales; family UBA1268; genus QWPN01. Next base: position 55,513 of record JAFMIU010000005.1, read on the forward strand.
CAGGCTCCGCGCCCGAAGCACCCGGTCGAGGCGGGCGGCCAACACGCCCATCGCGGTGTCTCGGGAGATGTCCGACGCGTAGCCATGACGTGCGAGGATGCGGCGGGCTGTTTCCGAGACCGCCTCAGGGGCATCGGCCGCGACCGCCGGCGCCAGGAGAAACACGGCAATGTCGCGAGAGCCGCTCAGATCGAGCGATTCCATGATGCCCGGCCACGCCTCGACCTCGGAGGATGCGAGCCAGTCGAGCAGGGGATCACGGCAATCGCTCCCGATCAGCGTGATGATCTCGCGGGCACGTCGGCATCGAAGGGCGTCTTCAGGGCGGGTCGACGACACCAACGGAACGACTGCCGGAAGCGCATCGACGCCCGTGCGAGCGAGCTGGTCGGCCGCGGCAAGGCCTTCGGCCGTGGAGGGGCTGCCGAGGAGCGACGCCCACTCCTCCACCTGCTCAGGGGAGTGCCGCCGGGCCAGCGAGGCGGCTCGAATCGCCGCGACCAGTCGGCCTGCGTCGGGGTCGCGTGTCGCGAGCAGACGCTCGAGCGATCCAAGGCCGACGGCATCGATCCCATCGCCAAGATCGGCCATCAGTGAGGGACGATCCGGACCCGCGTCGTCGAGCGACGTCACGACTTTCGCAAACCACTCGGCGGCCGCGGCACCGGCGTCGACGGAGGCGGCGCGGACGGCGGCATCGAGATACTCGGCGGGCGTCGTGCGCCAACTCGCCGACAGCGATTCCACCACGGACCGCTGCAGCGGGTCGAGTGGCGGGTCGACGATCGGATCGGCCGCACGGGCGGCACCGGCGACCGCGCAGGCAGCCAGAACCGGAATCAGAAGAGCGAACCGGAGCAGAGCAGGCATGGGCGACCGGCGACAGGGCGGTTACGGCGTGGCCGCAGCTCCCAGCCGCTGACGCCAGCCGGCAATCTGTTCGGCAACCCCTGCGGGGGCGGTCGAACCAAAGCTCGCCATCCGCGCAACTGCCCGAGAGGCGCCCAAGGCCCCACGGAGGGCGTCGTTCCATCCGGTGTATTCACCGGAGAACTCCTGATCGGAAAGGTCTGCCAGGGCCACGCCACGGCTCATCGCCAGCCGCACGAGCCGGCCGACGATCTCGTGGGCCGTGCGCTGCGGGACTCCCTGCGCGATCAGCGCCTCCATGAGGCTCGTGGCATCGAGGTGCCCCTTCTCGATCGTGGCGGTGATCCGATCGCGATCAAACGAGGTGCCGGTCACGAGGGGAGCAGCCACGCCGAGCGAGGCTTCGAGCGTGTCGATCGAATCGAAGAGCGTTTCCTTGTCTTCCTGGAGATCGCGGTTGTAGGCCGTGGGAAGTCCCTTCAGGAGCACGAGCAACGCCTGCACGTTGCCGATCGTTCGGGCGCTTTTGCCGCGAACGAGTTCGAGGACGTCGGGGTTGATCTTCTGCGGCATGATCGAACTGCCGGTGCAGAAGCCTTCGGGAAGCTTGAGGAATCCAAACTCCTGCGTGCTGTAGATGATCCATTCCTCAGCCCATTGCGACAGGTGAACCATCGACAGGGCGATCACGAAGGCAAGCTCGCAGGCGAAGTCGCGATCGCTCGCGCCGTCAAGACTGTTGGCCGCGACGGACGCGAAACCGAGCGATTCCCGCACGCGGTCGCGATCGATCGGAAGGCTCGATCCGGCGAGAGCCCCGGAGCCGAGCGGCAGCACGTTGGTGCGCCGCCGGCAGTCGGCGAGGCGGTCGCGATCGCGGCCGAACTTCTCGCACCAGGCGAGGAGCTGATGGGCGGCGAGCACCGGCTGGGCCCGACGCAGGTGGGTGTACGCGGGGATCACGAGATCCTGCTCGCGCTCGGCAAATCCGAGAAACGCCCGCTGAAGATCGGCGAGTCCCTGATCGAGCCGATCGATCGCGCGGCGGCAGAAGAGCCTCAGGTCGGTGGCCACCTGATCATTCCGGCTGCGGGCCGTGTGGATCTTGCGGCCCGTGTCGCCGAGCCGTGCCGTGAGGGCTGACTCGATGTGGAGGTGGATGTCCTCCTTCGACACGGTGTATTCAAAGCGACCGGCATGGATCTCGCCACGAATCTCCTCGAGCACCTGGGCGATGGTGTCGGCCTCCTGCACGCTCACCAGGCCGCACTGCGCCAGCATGCGGGCGTGGGCGATCGATCCGTCGATGTCGTCATCGGCGAGACGACGATCGTAGGAGATGCTTTCCGAAAACAGTTCGACCCGCTTGTCGGTCGGTTCGCGAAACACCCCGCCCCAGGCTTTTTGGTGCTGAGCGGGTGACGGAGACTGGTTTTCGGCACTGGACACGGCAAACGCTCCTTGCAGGGTTCGTGATGGAAAACCTTACCCTCTGTGCCCGCCGACATGAAACGCGGGTCGGGTTCTCCCCGCTACACTTCACCTCATGATCACTCCCGAGGAGTTTCTGGCGCCCGGCGGGCGGCTCGCCGCGCGGCTGGCCGGATGGGAGTCGCGTCCCCAGCAACTGGAGATGGCGGCCCTCGTGTCGGAGGCGATTGCCGCTCGTCGGCACGCGATCGTGGAGGCCGGCACCGGCGTCGGCAAAAGCCTGGCCTATCTCGTGCCCGCGGTGCTGGCGGCCACGGCCGATCAGGCCGACCTGCCGCTCATGCCCGTCGAGCCCGACTGGGACGACGCCACCGGGGAAGCCGGGTCGGTCGTGCGGCCGAGACGGGTGGTGATCTCCACCCACACCATCGCGCTGCAGGAGCAGCTCGTCACCAAGGACATTCCCCTCGTCGCCGCCGTGATGCCGAGGGAGTTTTCCGCGGTGCTCGTGAAGGGACGGGGCAACTACGTGAGTCTGAGGCGGCTCGAACTGGCCGTGGAGCGGTCGGGCACCCTCTTTCCCGATGGCGCAGAGCGGGCCGAGCTGCTCTCGCTCGTTCCCTGGGCGAGGCAAACGGCCGACGGATCGCTCGCCGATCTTCCCTCGATGCCGAGCGAGAGTGTGTGGGACGAAGTGGCCAGCGATTCCGGCAACTGCATGGGTCGCGCCTGTCCACACAACCAGCGATGTCACTATTACGCGGCCCGGCGGCGCATGGCCCACGCCCAGGTGCTCATCGTCAATCACGCGCTCTATTTCGCCGATGTTGCGGTGCGGCGGTCGGGGGCCAGCCTCCTTCCTCCCCACGACATCGTGATCTTCGACGAAGCCCACACCGTCGAGGCCGTGGCCAGCGAGCATCTTGGCATCGGTGTGTCGAGCGGGGGCATCGAGCGGGTGCTGTCGAAACTCCACAGCGAGCGCACGCATCGCGGGCTGCTGGTGCACTACCGGCTGCATGACCTCGAGATCGACGTGCGTCGGGCCCGGCGTGCAGCCGAGGCGTTTTTTGGAGAGGTGCGGGAGGCGGTGGCCGAGCGCGGAGAGCCGCCGTGGCGGATCGCCAGGCCGGGGCTCGTGCGCAACTCGCTTGGAGAACCGCTGCAGTCGCTCTCCCGAAAACTCCGCGCCGCCGCGGGCGGCATCGCCAACCCTGCCGAGCGTCTCGATTTCACGTCCCTCGCCGAACGGCTCGACGCGCACGCCTCGGCCGTGGAAACCTGGCTCGGTCAGAAGGAACCCGGAAGCGTCTGGTGGGTCGAATCCCAGCGATCCAGGCGAGGCCGCGAGCGGGTGACGCTGGCGAGTGCGCCGGTGGACGTCGGCGACACGCTGCGACGGGAGCTCTTCGGGCGCATCGGAACGGTCGTGTTGGCGAGCGCCACCCTCGCGGTGCGCTCGGCGCGGCCGCGGAGCGACGACGAGGAATGGACGGGCGAGTCGGAGGGCCGTGATCGGCCAACGGGAGAGTTCGCCTTTCTGAGGGGCCGCCTCGGCATTCCGGACAGCGCGCTGGAACGTCGGCTGGGAAGCCCATTCGACTATCCGAAGCAGGCCAGGCTCGTGCTCATCGATCGCCTGCCGGATCCCTCCAGTGGTACGGCGTACGACGACGCCGTTGCCAGGATGATCCGACGGTATGTGGCCCGAAGCCATGGACGGGCGATGGTGCTGTTTACGAGCCACGCGGCCCTGTCGAAAGCCTCGGCTGATCTGGCGGGGTGGTGTGCGCGGCGAAATTACCGGCTCGTGAGCCAGGCCGACAATCTGCCGCGATCCCGGATGCTGGAGATGTTTCGGGAGGGCCCGGCGAGCGTGCTGCTCGGAACCGACGGTTTCTGGCAGGGCATCGACCTGCCTGGCGACTGCCTTGTGACGGTGATCATCACGAAGCTCCCGTTTGCGGTGCCCGACCGGCCCCTCGTGGCGGCACGGATCGAGGCGATCAAGCAGGCGGGGGGCAACGCCTTTGCCGACTATCAGCTGCCCGAAGCGGTGCTGAAGCTCAAGCAGGGTTTCGGACGGCTGATTCGAACGCACACCGACCATGGCACGGTGGTGATTCTCGATCCGAGAATGCTCACGAAGCCCTATGGGCGGGTCTTTCTCGAAAGCCTGCCGCCGGCTGCGGTGTCGATCGAGCCGTTTGTCGACGACGAGTGATCGTTCGACGTTCGGGAGTGGCGTGGCATTCGCTCACGCGGAACGAAGTTCCAGTTCGGCCCATGTGGTGGGGTCGGAGTCCCATGGATACTCCGGGGGCGCGAAGCACGGGACCTTGCCGAGCCGGCGGTCGACCATCGCCACGAAGAAGCCCAGTCGTGGCATCTCCACGGGATCCCAGCCGTGGAGTGCGGCGGCGCGTATGAAGGCATTGATCATCCAGCCGTCAGGCGTCGATGTGGCGTCGATCGAGATGGCCCCTGCGGGCAGTTCGGACGGCGTCTCGCTCGTGCGAGGAATCGTCGCGGCGACGGCAACCGGCTTGTCGGCGAGTCGGCCGCCACCCGTCGGGAGCAACGCGAGTCGATGGCAATAGCGACCGGCTCGGTGACTGTCGCCGGTGGGACGGGTGGCGATCCACAGGTGGAGGCCGTCGCTGTCCTCAGGCCGGGTGGGGTGGCACCATCGCGCTCCGGGCACCTGTCGGGCCACCGACCGGAGTGCCAGCCCTTCGGGATTCCACGCTGTCCACAGATCGACGACATCGGGCACCCCTGCCACGTCCGCGAACGACGGAATGCGGCAGGTGTCGTCGAGGTCCCACGACGAAGGGGGCCACAGCCGTTCCCGGCGCGGCGCGACGAGACGGATGCGAAACAGGGCGGCGGGATTGACGAGCGGGCTCATGGCGATCGGGCAGGTGGGATTCTGCGGGTGAGGCAAGGCCGAAGGGCGCGCCTTTGTGGCCTATAGTACCAGTGGCGGGAGATTCGCCCCCCCGCCTGCATTCGTTGGTCGATCCCATGCGCATCCTCGAAATCGCCAGTGAGGCTGTTCCCTTCGCCAAGACCGGCGGGCTCGCGGATGTTGCCGGCGCCCTGCCGGAGGCCCTTGCCGGTCTCGGCCACGAGGTGGCGGTCGTTCTGCCGGGGTATGCCGCGGCCCTCTCCCAGGGGTTGCCGATCGAGCCGACCGGAATCGAGTTTGACGTGCCGATCGGCACCCGTACGCGACCGGCGAGGATTCTTCGGTGCCACCGCGAGGGCATGCGGGCTGACGTCTACCTGATCGCCAACGGCGAGTTGTTCGATCGCCCGTCGCTCTACGGAGGCGCCCACGATTATCCAGACAACGCCGAGCGGTTCATCTTCTTTTCCCGCGCGGCGATGGAACTCGCCTGCCGACTGGGCGGAGGATGGGACATTCTCCATTGCCACGACTGGCAGGCTGGGCTGGTGCCGGCCTATCGCAAGGTGCTCTATGCCGACCGCAACGAACTCGGCGTCGCCCGGACGGTGATGACGATTCACAACATGGCGTATCAGGGACTGTTCTGGCACTGGGACATGCTGCTGACGGGTATCGACTGGCGGCACTTCACCTGGCAGGAGATGGAGTTTTACGGAAAGCTGAGCCTCCTGAAGACGGGCCTGGTGTTTGCGGATGCGATCAGCACGGTCAGCCCGACCTACGCCCGTGAGATTCGTACGTCGGGAGGATGCGGACTGGAAGGATTGCTGGCGGCGAGGAGCGACGTCCTGACGGGTATCGTGAACGGCATCGACACGACGATCTGGGATCCGTCGGCCGACCCGACCTTGCCACGGGCTTTTGGCATCGCCGATGTCGAGCACGGCAAAGAGGCCGCCCGTGCGGCACTGGCCGCCAGGCTGGGACGACCGGCTCCCGATGCGCGGCCACTCGTCGCCTTCATCGGAAGGCTCGTGCAGCAGAAGGGCGTCGAACTGGTGATCGAGCTCCTGGCTCGTTCTGCCGGGAACGGGCGAGCCCATTTCGTGGTGCTGGGCACGGGCAGCGAGGACTACGAAGGCGAACTTCGGCGGCTTGCCGAGGTCTACCCCGGCACGGTCGACGTGGTGATTGGATTCGATGAAGGGCTCTCTCATCTCGTTCAAGCGGCAGCCGACATCACGCTCGTGCCAAGCCAGTTCGAGCCCTGTGGCCTGACCCAGCTCTACGCCCAGCGATACGGTTCGATTCCGGTGGTGCGATCGACCGGAGGGCTGGTCGATACCGTGATCGACGCCACCCCCGAAGCGATTCGCGACGGCGCCGCGACGGGCTTCGTGTTTGGTCGGTTCGACACGAACGACCTCGAGCAGGCGTTGGAGCGGGCACTCGCCGCCCATGCTGACGGCCCGCTCTGGCGTTCCCTGGTGGCGAATGCCATGCGTCGTGATTGGTCGTGGCGGGCGAGTGGCCGCGACTATGCGAGGCTCTTCGAGCAAACCCTCGCGCGGCCCGCGGTGACCGTTGGCTAGAGCGCGTCTGAGATACGTGTATCGCCGGCTCGGGGGCGGCAAAAGTCTCGTCGCCGGGGCGAGGATACGCCCAAGGCTCCTCGAGCGTTCGCCGACCCCCTCGCCTACCCGCTCAGGATTATCAACTCGTCGCTACACGTAGCGGAGATGCGCTCTAGCGAGGCTCCAGCGCATGCCGATCGCCATCGTGGCCGTGATGGAGGCCCCGGGGGCATGGGCAACCTGCAGCGACCCTGACGCCGGCGGTTGACCGGGTGTCGTCAGGCATGCCGTTGTGACCGATACAAACGTCATGATGCGATCGCTCTGTGACAAGGTGCCGTGCCCCATGAATCTCATCCGAATGGTCGTCGTCGGGATGGTATGTGGGCTGGTGGTCGCAGGGAATGCGATGAGCGACGTGCGGGCAGGGGAGGCGTGCAGGCACTGCCGTCACTGCAAGCGCACCGCGGCGGGCGATGAGATGCCCTACGGCGACATGGGGTGCGGCCCTCGATTCTGCGGGCCGGAGCGCGACTCGTGGTGCAAGCCCGACCCATGCGACTGCTGCGGTCGGTGGAGGGGATGCGACGGGGCGCCGGCGCTTCCCGAGAAGTTCGCCCCGTGGCAGCTGCCGCCGGGCCGTGGGTTCGTGCCACCGTCGGCGGTCGGTTATGTGCCGCCGTGCACATCCTGCGAGTCGTGCGGTCCGAGATTCTTCGGCTGCCGCTGACGCTCGGCGATGAGCGAGGCGGCGAAGGTGATCGTGTCGTCACGATCCCGGCACGCCTGGCGGAGGAGTTCCCACTCGCCTGACAGGGCGGCGAGGTCGATGAGCGACGGCATCGCGGCCGACGCCTGCAGCGGGCTTGGCAGTGCGGCGGCATCACGGGGCCGCGACACGGCAGCATGGAGAGCCTCGGCATGCCTGCCGAGTCGGGCCAACAGCAGCACAAGCACATCGTGGGGCAGGGGACCGTCGCTGGGGTCGGCCGTGGCCGCGCTCGACCGAAAGAATCGCACGGCCTGATCGACATCGATCCCGCACTGGCTGCCGAAAAAGAGCCGCGATGCCTCCCCCACATCGACGAAGGGGGGCTCGCCTGGGTAGGCGAGATCGGCCGGCAGGCGGGTGGCGTAGACCGACAACTCCCATGCTTTGCGCACGGTTGCCGGGTCCGTGCAGATCCGGGCGAGCCGCAGCACCGACTGCAGGTGGGAGACGTCGACGTGCGGCCCGATCGACAGGTCAGCCATCGCGTCGATCAACGACGGCGACATGGAGGCCCCGAGCCCGGCGCGGTCCCGATCGCGCCGGAGTCCGGCGAGCACGTCGTCGTGGAGGTGGGCCACCAGTTCCGAGGCCGCGGCATGCTGCCGTGCCGCCGGAAGCCTCGATACCGCCTGCTCGAAGGCCGTGATCGCCGCACACGTGCCCTGGGTGGCGATCATGATCCGGATCCCGAGTGCGGGATCGACGCCCTCCCAGAGAGCAACGCCGAGAATCTCCTCGAGGGTGTGTTCGGCAGAGTCGGCCACTGGGAGCGACTCGAGGAGCGGGGTGGCCAGATGGCGGAGCCGCTCGGCCACATCGACAGGATCGGCGGCGGCGCGGAGGTACATCCATGCCGCCGCGACCGTGCCCTCTGTCAGCAGCGGCCACCCCACCTCCCGGCAGGCGGCGAGGCTTCGCTCATCGAAGGCGTCGCGAACGGCTGGGGGAACATCACCCGGACTTCCGACGGGCGAGAGTCCACAATCGACCCGTGCCTGGACGATCCGCGCATCGAAGACGGCATGCCAGCGTCGCTGTGCGGTGAGCGACTCGATCAGGGCGTCGAACATCGCCCCTGAGCCGGACACTTCGTCGATGCGACGCAAGGACTCGAAGAGGTCGTTTGAGGTCATGGCGTCGTCGATTCCTGACGAACCGACTCATAGGCAAGAATGGCCGTCGTCACCGAAAGGTTGAGGCTGTCGGCGATGCCTCGCATGGGAAGGCGAATCGTTTCGAGCGCGAGCGTTCCGGCGGCCGCGGCGGCCTGCCAGGACTCGGACACGCCATGGGCCTCGCTGCCCAGGAGGATCGCCACCGATCCCAGCAGATTCGACTCGTGCCACATCCGCGATCCCTCGGGGGTCGCGGCGACGACGCGTCGGCCCTGCTGGCGACACCAGTCGATCACGTCGGTGGTGGAGGCGGTGCCCAAGCGGACGGCGAAGACGGTGCCGAGACTCGCGCGGATGACCGCCGGGTTGGCGACATCGGTGCGGCCGTCGCAGATGATCACGCCTCCGAGGCCCGCGGCGTCGACCGTGCGCAGGATGGCCCCGAGGTTGCCAGGCTTCTCGACCCCCTCGATGAGCAGCACGGGGCGATCGGCTGGAAACGTCACGGCGGCGAGTGGCATGGGGCGAAATCGCACGACCCCAACGATGCCTTCGTTGCGGGTGCCGAAGGCGACACGGTCGAACGCCCGTTCCGAGACGAATGCGATGCGAGTGCCGGCGGCACCGAGCCGCTCCGCCCAGTCGCCAAGCTGCTCAGGAGCATCGGATCGTGTGTCATGGAGCCGTCGCTCATCGATAAACGCCTCGACGATCGGAATTCCGGCGGCGGCGGCACGAGCGAGTTCTCGGCGGCCGTCGACGAGCGTGAGGCCGCTTGCGCGACGGGCGTCGGCATCGCGTAGCGAGGCCGCCTGCTTGATCCGCGGGTTGGAGGGGCTGGTGATCGTTTCGGAAGGAGTCATGGTGCGGGAGCGGCGCGGGCAAAGGCGCCGAGCGAGAGCCTTCGGCCGGAGGCATCGAGGCAGTCGAGCGTGCCGGAGGTGACAGGAGGTTCGAGCGCGACCCCGGCGGCGTCGAGTGACGCCTTCAGTGTGTCCCGGAGGCGTGCGGGATGCCAGCCGGGCGAGTGGCACGAGAGCAGAAGCGGTCCCATGTTCGTCGGGTCGAGGATGGAGGCGATGTCGGCCAGGAGGGGGACCAGATCGCGGTCGATGGAAAACGCCTGTCCTTTGGGGCCATGGCCCCATGACGGGGGATCGAGCACGACGCCGGAGAATCGTCGTCCTCGTCGCCGGCATCGTTGGACGAAGGTGGCGGCGTCTTCACAGATCCATGAGACGGGAAGATGATCCATCAGTGATGTCGCTGCGTTGCGTCGTGCCATCGCGATCGCCTGCCGTGATGCATCGACGTGGACCACCTGGGCACCGGCCGTGGCGGCCGCGAGGCTTGCCGCCCCCGAATGGCCAAAGAGTGACAACACGGTCATGTCGGGTCGCGCGGCTTCCGCAAGCCAACGCCACTGTTCAATCTGTTCGATGAACACGCCGATCTGACCGGACGGTGCCGGGCGTGCCTCGAGAATGAGCGTGGCCCTGGGAAGAGGCACCTCGACCGGCCACGACTCCGGCACCCCGTCGGCCAGGGTCCAATGCCCTCCGCGATCCGATGGGCTGCCATGGAAAACGGCGGCCGTCTCACGCCACGTGGCGTCGGCTCGCCGTCGGTCCCGCGACTGCGGGAGTGGCCGGTCGACGAGCATGCCGCCGAGGAGTTCGAGCCGTCGGCCCGCACCTCGGGCATCCACGCCAAAATCGACGAGGCCAGGATCGCGGAACTTTGTGGGTGGTGGAGCGTTCATATCCAGTGACAGAATAGTCGTTTCGGAGACGCCCTTTGGCCAGTCTCCATGCCAGTTCGCTCCCCTCCCTCCAGGAGTCTTCTCTCATGTCGTGCTCACGTTCCCCATTTCTCGCCGCCTGTCTGGCGGTGTGCGTGGTGTCGATGGCGTCGGTGGCCAGCCGTCCCGTGGCGGCGGATCAGATCGCACCGACCGTGTTTCAGCAGGCGATTCGCTCGTGGATGAGCATCGTGTCGCTCGTCGCGGAGGATCGTGGCGACCGTGGTGACCGTGGTAACCGTGCCGAACGCGGCGAACGGCCGTCCGATGGGCCGCGCAGGCCGGGGCGTGGGCCCGGTTTTTCCCGTCCGCAGGAGCCCCAGCGGCCGTCCATGCGATCCGATCCCATGAGCCGGATGAACGACGTGATCGCGCGGCTCGAACGGATCGAACGGAAACTTGATGCGGCCCCGAGGGCCATGGCCATGGCGGGGTCGATGCACCGCGAAGGATCGTCCGATCCAAACCGTGGGCCCGCCATGCGGGGCGGCTTGATGTGGATGAGTGATCGCCCCGATATGCCGCCGGAAATGCGTGAGCAGATGCGACGCATGATGGCCCAGGGCCGCCAGCAGGCCGAGGCCGGTGGCGAGCGGGCGGATCAGGTTCGTGACGTCCTTCAGGCGGCCCGTAAGCGGTTTGCCGAGATGGAAGCACGGATCAAGAAACTCGAGGCGGAGATCGAACGGCTGAAGGCCGATCGGTGAGTCTCGTGTCCGTACCATGCGGGCGACCACGGTCGCCCGCATGGTCGCGGCTCATTTCGTGCGTCGCTTCGCAGGGGGCTTGGCCGAAGGCTTCTTGCCACTCCGTCGTGCGGCGACAGGCTTGGCGGCACGCGCCGCCTTGGGCGACGAGGCCTTGGCCGCCGCCCCCCGCCGGGCTCGTTTGGTGGTTGTGGAATCCTCGACGGTCGATTCGTCGGCATCCCCCTCCACCGTCCGAATGCCCTTCGATCGCTTGGCGTGTGCGGCGGACTTCTGCTTCGTTTCGCCGCTCGTCGGCATCGCCTGCGGCACGATGATGCAGTTGTCGCCGAGTTCGAGTTCCTCCTCATCCTGAATCGGACGCCCGCGATCGTCGAGCTTCACGTCGGCTTCGGCTGTCTTCTTCTTGGCGACGGCGAGCAGCTGCTCGTAGAGCTTCCCTCGATCCACGCCGTTGATCTGAGCCACCGCCGTGGCGACCTCACCGAGGTAGCGGAGGAAGATGCTTCGGCGTTGCCCCTCCTGCGCCACGCGGAGACGTCGGCGCAGATACATGCCGAGTTTGCGTCCGACCGCCTGCAGGGCGAGGCGAATCTCCTTCTGGATCTCGGGATAGGATGCGATCGCCTCCTTCGACTCGCTCGTGAAGGGCACCCACACGCTCGCGACGTGCACCATGGCGGTGACCGGGCCGCTGGGGAGTCCACCCCGCGACTGCGAGAGGCCATACGACCGCCAGTTGGTCGAGGTGATCGTCTGCGTCACGGCGCATGCCGCCGGTTGAAACTGAAGCGGCACGCGGTTGGCATACCGCAGGACCGACATGCTCGATCCCTCGTCGACACTCACATCCTGCATCGCCGCATAGAGCGCGTCGAGCTGCTGCTTCTTGAGCTTGGACGGACTCTGGCGGGGGGCCAGTTGGGCTTCAGCGATGATCTTGTCGGCCGATTCGCTTCCCATGCCGGTGAACGTGGTGGATAGGAACTGCCGAAGGCTTCGCGAGTCGCTCTCGGCGGCGAGTTCGCCGAGGCCTTCGCGGCTGATCTTCTGGGCGGCGACGCCGCCACCATAGGCCAGGGCGGCTTCGATGACGAACGGATTGCCCCGATAGACGGATGGCGGACGGGTGGCCGCGGTGAAGAACTCGCCGGGAACCACCTGACGCAGGCCTGCCAGAAGCCGCTGTTCGCCAATGGGGACGATGCAGTCGGTTGCCGGAGGGGGAATTTTGCTGTCTTGAATCGCCTTGAAGAGCGCGTCGGCCTCGCCGCGACCGAGCTTGCCGGCGGTCACCCGGGTCGAGAGCTTGGCGGCATCGCAGATCTTCTTGGCCGTTCCATGCGACACCCGCGAGAACGACTGCGTCAGAAACTGCGCGAGGGTGATCTTGGGATATTCCTGCAGCATCGTCACCAGCCTGCCGAGCTCGACGCCATAGGGATGGGGCTTGATCTCCTTGGGTTCAGGGGGCAGGTCGTCAGTGGATCGTTCGAGGATTCGCTCCGGGCCGTCGGGTCCCTGAAAATGAATTCGGGCATGCGGGTTGGCGATCGCCGTCTGCTCGAGATATTCCTCCACGCTGCCTCGGCCCCGTTGGAACTTCGCCTCCATCTCGATCGTGACACGGGTGCCGTGGTTGATCGGCTCGCCAAGGTCGTTGTCGGCGACCCACTCGATGGAGTGTTTCTTCATCAGCTCGGCACCGCCCTTGCCGGCGGGGATGTCAACCCCTTCTCCCTTGCCGTTGAGGATTTCCGGCTGGTTGGTCTTGGTGTCGATGCGGAGTTCGTAATAGTGGGCAGGATGCTTGGCGTCGATCTTGGAGATGATCTTGACCGGCTTGCCGGTGGTGAGCACTCCATACATGCCGGCGGCTGAAATGCCGATGCCCTGCTGGCCTCGGCTCATGCGAAGACGATGAAACTTCGATCCGTAGAGGAGCTTGCCGAAGATGAGGGGGATCTGCTTTCGAACGATGCCCGGTCCGTTGTCCTGAACCCCCATGCGGTAGCGGGTGCCGGCGTCACCCACCTGTTCGATGTGGACCCAGATCTCGGGAAGGATGCCGGCCTCCTCGCAGGCATCGAGGGAGTTGTCGACCGCCTCCTTCACACTCGTCAGCAGGGCCTTGCGGGGGGAATCGAAGCCGAGGAGATGGCGGTTTTTGGCAAAAAACTCGCTCACGGAGATGTCCCGCTGGCCGGCGGCGAGCGACTGGGCCGTCGCCCTCCGCTTGGCCGGGGCCTTGGGAGCGGCGACATGGCCGTTCGACTCATGGGCGCCGTCCACGTCGGGTACCGCCGATTCGGGAGGCGTGGAGCGAGTCTTGGGAGCCGGTCGTTTTGCAGTCTTCGCCATGGGTGTGTCCGTGGGTGTTTCCACTGAGACTGTGACCCCGGGCGGCAGGCTTGGCAAGTGGGGCGGACTTTGCGGGTTGTGAGGCCGTCGGCCGGGGCTGCCGGTGGAAGGTTTTCCCGTCAGGGGGAACAGGCATACGCGGCATGCGCGGAGTGATGGGCAGGACAGGTTCCTGTCGAAGTTTTCGGTGCCGGGCGGAGCCCGGTGTCGGTTGGCTTTGACCAGGAGGGTCTTGTGATGCCACGCGTTCGAACGACGTGCCTGCTCCTCGCGATGCTCGGGGTCGGGGTTCTCGCCTCGACGGCCGCCGTGGCGATCCCGATCGACGGAGGCGTGGAAGGTCCCACGCCCGACGTCTTCTACAACTTCTACGTGCCGCCGGTTCCGGCCGGGGCAGCCCCCGGGCTGGGAGCCCAGCTCTACGTGTCGCCGAGGCCAGTGCCGCCGCGCGTGGGTCACACGTGGATCACCTATCCGCCCTTCATGCCTCACGAGTTTCTCTACAAGCATCGTCGTCGCTACATCCGTCCTGCCGGTGTCACGGGGATGCGAACCGACGTGCGGGCCTATTGGTACTGATGTCTCGGAGTCACGCCATCATGGAACGACGTCGCGTTTTCCCGTTTCTGGTCTTCGGCCTCGTGGCGTCAACGGCGGCCATGGGCTGCTTCGTCAACGCCGGTGACCACTCTGGCCGCGCGTCGAGCTGCGCTGGAGGCGTGTGCGCCGCCGGACCGTGTGGGTCGGGTCACTGTGGTTCGTGCGGGCATCGCGGCTGCGGAAACGGGTGTGGAGCTTGCGGTGCCCAGTGTGGTCGCGGTGCCCAGTGCTGCCCGCACTGCTGCGGGCATGGTTGCGGCCATTGCGGTCCGGGCGCGTGCAAATACGACACGTGGGAGAAGCGGTACTTCCTCCGCAGCCGCGGCAAGAGCTGGCACAGCACCTGGTACGATCCGGCCGAGGGCCGTCCCATCGCCCTCGTCGTTCCCCCCACGGCCGAGTTCATGACGCAGTATTCGTGGGGCGTGCCAAGTTCACGCGTGGCTCCGATCTATCACCAGTTTCGTCGGCCCTATCCCGGCGCGGGTGCCGTGTCGGGTAGCGGCGGTGGATTCCTCCCCACCCCCAATCAGCCAAGCGACACCGTGCAGTTCGGCGTCAACGCCGTCCGCGGCCCCTGGTGACCTTCGGGACCGTGTGATCGCGTCTCGTCACCGCGACTCGTCGAGTCGGGCCCGTGCGAGCGTGGCCCACGGGCTTTCCGGAGCGAGGTCGAGAAATCGCTGCAGGTGGTGGTCGGCATCGGCCGCCTGGCCGATCTCGCGGAGCACTCCGGCGATGTGCCAATGGGCGTCGGCATAGCCAGGCTCCTGCCGAAGCACGCCCTGCAGCGCGGCCAGGGCGAGTTCGTGCTCGCCCAGTTCCGCAAGCACACACCCGAGGCTGTCCCTGGCCTGGAGGTGGTCGGGGTCGAGTTCGATGACGGCATAGTACCGCTCCCGTGCCGCCGTCAGGTCACCGGCGCGGTAGAGGAGCTCGGCCAGCATGAACATCACCCGGGGCGAGGGGCCCTGGGCCTGAAGCACCGCCCGGAGCGCTTCGGCGGCTTCGGAGAACTCTCCGGCCGCCTCCAGGTCGTCGGCCAGATCGAGGATTTCGGCGGCATCCGATCCGGGTGGCGGAAGGCTCGTGTCCTCGGAAAGGGAAGATCGTGCGGATGTCGAAAGGGATGGCGCGAGTTCCACCGTGGCGGGCATGTCGTTGTCGTTGTCGGTCGACAGCGCGGCGGCGTAGAAGCCCAGCTGGAGCTGTCGCCCGGCAGCCAGCATGCGCCCCCCGTCATCGAGGCTGAGTCGTCGGCCGTCGATGCGAACCCGTGCCGCTGCCTCCGCAGCAGCCCGGCCGCCTTCAGGCACCAGCGCGCCGAGTTTGGCGTCGATGTCCCGCAGCGAGAATCCTCGGCCGAGGAGTCGAGCGAGATGGCGGGCGGCGACGAGCTGGGGAAAGTCAAACCACTCCACCGATCCGGCCGTACGAGCAGGTTCCAAGAGTCCGCCTCGGGTCCAGTGCCGGATCGCCGCGGGGGGAACGTCGAGCACCGCAGCCATCAGTGCCGAGGAATAGAGTCGGCAGACGCCCGGGTGATCGGCCGGATCGTCGTCGGACCAGAGCGGCCGCTCACCTCGTCGGACGCTGCGCGACGGGCGGCCCGCCCCGGGCGCCTGCCCGGGGGCGTGTGACTGGTCGTCCGTGACCTCCGGAGGCATGCGCGAACCCTGTAAGGATCGCGGGAATGTACCCCGACCCAGGGTCGCTGCCAATCGGCACGGTCCCGGCACCGAGTGCGGGGGCAGGCGGGAGCGAGAGCCCTCTCAGGGATCGTTCCGCTCGGGGCCGAGAAGGCGTGACACGTCGAGGGCGTCGATGGTTTCAATCGCCTTTCCGGCGATTCCCTGGAGGTCGCCGTACATGCCGGCGGTCGCGGACAGCACCGACTGGATCTGCATTTCCCGCCGAGCCCAGAGCTTCGTCATCGTGGCCCGCTCTTTGGTGAGATCCGACTGCATTTCCTCGAACTTCTCGATGATCGCGGTGACCCGCTGACGAAAGCGGGGGCCCGTCAGGTAGTGGTAGACCATCTCCATCTTCGATTGCTGTCCTTCACCTGCCTGACGCGCCAGGGAAAGCTCCAGCAGGGTGTGCCGAAGGGCGACGGCGAGGGGGAGGAACGTGCGGGTGCTGGTCACCCACACCCCATCGACATGGCCGAAGGTTTCGATCCCCTTTGGCAAGGCCTGCGTGACGATGACGGCAAGATCGGCCTTGGCTGCCCGCTGATCGTCGCGGAGTTTCACGAGCCAGCCATCGCTCCAGTTTTTCGTGCGCTTCGATTCCCAGAGGATGGTGCCACACACGGCACCCTCGCCGCGTGCCACCACATGCACCACATCGCCACCAAACTCCCCCTTGGCCACGGGCGTGAAGACATCGGTCGGGAACGACTGCTTGAGCATGGCCTCGAGTTCGAGCTCGAGGACCTCCCCCTGGAGTTGCTGGGATCCCTGCTCGGCCCGACGCTTCAGGTCCTCGATTTGCCGTTGCATCGCGGAGATGGTCTGTTCCTTCTCCGACATCTTCATGCGAAGGCCCTCCTCCGCATCCTTGCGGGCTTGTTCACGGGCACTGGCGAGGGATTCCTGCACCCGCTTCTCGACGGAAAGGTCGAGTTCCCGCTTGGCGTCGTCGAGTTCCCGCTGCTTTCGGATCGCGTCGGCCTGTGCCTTCTGCGCTTCGGCCAGTTTGGCATCGCGATCCTTGAGCACCGCGTTGAGATCGGCAAGATCCTTGGCCTTCTGCTCCATCTCCGCGGAAAGGGCGAGCCGCGCCTTTCTCGACTCCGCCGCCGCGATATCGGTGCGCTCCTTTTGAAGCTGTGCCTCGTATTGGGCGCGGGTGGCCTCCACCAGCGGCGCGGCAAGCGACTCGGTGAGCCGGATGTCAGCCTTGCAGTGGGGGCAGGTGATCGTGGGTTCGGTGCGAGTGCTCATGGCGACGATTTCGGAGAAGGAGCCGGAGTGGATGATGGGCCGGGGGAAGGGTCTTGCGGGGCGACGAGTCGCCAGCATTCGGCATAGAGTTCGACCTGGGGTCGATAATGTGCGTCGAGCATCGCCTCGCTGCCGCTGGCGACGGAGTCTGTTTTCCAGTCGACGACAGTCCATGATCCATCGACCGGATCGGCAAAGACGAGATCGATGACGCCGCGGATCACGGTGGGAAGCGGCTGCTCGGCAGCCGTGACGGATCGAACCGACACGGGCAGATCTTCGCCACGAACCTGCAGGGAGAACGGAACCTCGACGAAGCGGGCGCCGCTGGCGAGGGCGCGTGCCCACAGGTCGCTGGCAAGCACGTCGCGGACGGTGGTGATGGCGCGATCAAGATGGGCCTCTGAAATCTCTTCACCGGACAGGGCCGTCGCGGCTGCGGCGGCGACGTCGAAGGCGGCACCTCGGCTCGCAAGCTCCAGGATGCGATGAATGGCCCGCCCCCAGGCCTCGCCGAGGCCGTCGCCGGTGAAACGAATCGCCTCGGCGGGCTCGGTGAGCAGGTCGCGAGGCGAGATGCGGGCAAAAGTCGGCTCGTGAATCGACGCCACACGGCTCGAAAGACGTCCGGCAGGGGAGGCCGGGTGCGGCGCGGCAACCGGCGCCGACGCCGCTGGGGAGCCGCTGGCCGCCGTCGGCAGATCGGGCACGGACGCAAGCCCGCCGACAAAGCGTTCCCATGCTCCCTCGCCCACGAACGATTCGGGTCGGCTCTTCGTGGCGGGGTGGTGCCTTTCAAAAAGTGACACCACGAGGCAGGTTCCTGGACGGGTCGCGGCGACGTAGTCGAGACGGATCTGCTCAGCCGCCTCGAAGGCTCGCTCAGCCCGCGCGTGGGTCTCCCAGTCGTCCGCGGCCGCGATGATGCTGGAGGACCATCCGGCCGACGTGGTCACGGCCAGATAACCGACCGTCTGGTCGTGCAGTCGATTGATGCGAAGAAAGGGGCCGGATTCGACATCGTCGCTCACCCGACGCTTCTGGTAATCGACGAGAAAGACCACCGGGGCCTCGAGGCCCTTCGCCTTGTGGAGATTCATGATCCGAATGCGGTCGTTCGACGGAACGTCGATCGTGAGCGGATCGAACTCCGCACGAGCCTCATCGCCGACCATGTCGTCGAGGAGGTCGAGGCAGTCGTGCACCGATACCACGTCCATCCGGTCGGATCGAAGCTGCTCGAGAAACTTCAGGATCAGGCCGGCGACGGCGCGACCGCGTGGCCCTGCTTCGCCGTTGGCGAGTGACGCCAGGAGGAAGAGACCTGCGTCGTCGACGATCCGTTCCACCGTGGCGGCGATCGGCAGATTGCGGAGCCAGGTCCGCCATCGGGCAAAGGCGTTTCGGGCGCCGGTGAGCCTCGCACGTAGCGGCTCGGGGAGAGAGGCCGGAACGTCGATCACTCCCGTAAAGCGGCCCCCCGCCGCGTGATACTCGTAGAGGTCCGCGTCGCTGAAGCCAAACACCGCGCCACGGAGCAGCGCGAGGATCGCGACGGGATCGTCCGGATCGGCAACGGCGGCGAGGCACGTTCGGAGGTCACGGAGCGGCTCAGCCTGATCGGTGCCGAGCGTGCCCGTGACATCGACGGGCAATCCTGCCGCGTGGAGGGCTGCGGCATAGAGCCCAAGGTGTTTTCGCTCGCGAGCCACGAGCATGAAGTCGCCGGGACGGCAGGCCGTGGTGATACCCTTCGCGATCTCGTCGGGTGTGCGTGGCACCGCCATGCCGGTGTCGATGGCGTGGCGGATGAAGGAGGCGATGGCGTGGCCTTCCGCCTCGGCCCAGTGATCGCCCGCCGAGCCGTTCCGCACGAAGCGGAGGGCGCGAACGCCGGTGAGCCATTGCCGCTCCTGTCCTGACGGCGGGGCTTCCCGCCGGCCGGAGGTGCTCGGCGTAAATGAGGGCGATTCGGCCGTCGTGGAGGGAGGAAACTGGTCACCAAACACGTCGTTGGTCCAGGTCACGAGGTCGTGGCGACTCCGGAAGTTGGTCGTGAGGGCGAGCACCGTTCCATGCTGTTCGATGGTGTTCCGCACGGTGTTGTAGGTGACGATGTCCGCACGCCGGAAGCGATACAGGGACTGCTTGGGATCACCCACCACGAAGAGCGAGCCGGGCACCGGCTGGCAGTGTCGCCAGTTGGTCTGCGTTGGATCGGTGGCCGTGAGCAGGAGGAGCATTTCGGCCTGGATGGGATCGGTGTCTTGAAACTCATCGACGAGAATATGGGTGTAGCGGGCACGAAAGCTCCGACGCACCTCCGGATGCGTGGCGAGGAGCTTCGCCGAGGTGCCGAGGAGATCCTGGAAGGAGAGCACGCCTCGGGAGGCGCGGAGACGATCGTAGGTGGCGAGGGCGGCCCTCAGGGCCGCGATGGCGGCAGGGTAGCGATGGGCCCGCCATTGCCAGAGGGCCGGCAGCGCAACGGAATCGCGGAGTCGTGTCCACGCATCGTTCCAATGCCGTGCACGCTCCTTGCCGGAGAGCGCCGGCTCCGCCGGGGTGCCTTCGGTGCCCTGCCAGTATGACTGGACCGCCTTCGGCGAACGGTCGAGTTCCTTGACGAGATCCATGACCGCAACGATCGATGACGTGTCGCAGCGGCGGGCCAGGCGGGCAAACTGCTCGAGTGCGTTCATGAGCGGATCGGAGCCACGATCGGCCGGCGGAGAAAACGTCTCGGCCTCGATGGCGGTGACAAATGCCTCGATGGGGCCGAGAAGAGCCGCGATGTCGGGGGCAGGCGTCGCACTGACCGGCCACGATTCCACGTCGCCGTAGGTGGCGAAGCGGTCGATGAAGAGGTCGGACAGGTCGCCGAGTCGCAGGCCCACCGACTGGAGGTCGGCGAGCAGGTGGGGATGGTCGGTCGGCGCCATCGTCACGAACGCACGCCATGCCTGCCGGCGGAGGAGGCGGTCGGCGGTCTCGTCGAGTTCGCGAAAGCCAGGGTCGATGCCAGCTTCCAGCGGCCGCTCGCGGAGCAGGCGGCCGGCGAAGGAATGAATCGTTCCGATCACCATCGAATCGACCCGGTCACGAGCGGCGGTGAACCGGTCGCGTTCGATTGGATCGGTCGTTTCAACGGCGAGTCGCTGCAGTTTCTCACGGAATCGTCGACGGAGTTCACTCGCCGCCTTTTTCGTGAACGTCACCGCGACAATGCCTTCCGGAGCGGCAGTGCCCGTGCGAACGAGCGCCAGCATGCGATCGACCATGCAGGTGGTTTTGCCTGTGCCAGCCGCTGCTTCAACGAGGAACGTGGTGCCCAGGTCGGCGCGGATGCGCTGGCGAACATGCTCGTCCGGAGGGAGCGCAGGCACCGCCGGATGCGGCGTGAGATCGAAGGGGGCGTCGTGAGGAAGGCGTCGTTCCAGAAGCCGGCGGGGAGAGGGTTGGCGGCGAAGCGTGGCAAACAGGTTTTGAAGATCTGCCGAAGCCGCCAGCTTCCGGGCGGCCTCGCGGGCGACGGTGCGTGGGTCGCCGCAGATCGTGGCGAAATCACAGAAGCCACAGTCGGCGGTCGAGTCGGTTGGCAGGAAGGCGCCGTGGCGGGTGATGTCGGCAAGCTGACGAACGAGCGTCGTGCACTGGTCGAGCTGGGCGGTCGTCCATTCCAGACGCCGCCCCTTGCCGGCGCGGGTCGGAAAGAAATACCCAAACCGCTCGACATCGCCACCCGCGAGCTCGCCGTCGGCCGATTGGAGGCGGGCCCGCAGCATGACGACGTAGAGGCCGTGCTGCAGCCGTCGGCCTCCCTGAAACGGATCGTCCTCGGCCATCGACGGAAAGCCGTAGCCGCTGCCGCTTTTGTAGTCCCAGAGGGTGTATGACGGGGAGCCTTCGGCATCCCGGACGTCGATGCGATCGATGCGGCCTCGAAGACGGATCGTTTTCCCGTCGGTGAGTTCGACAGACACCGGCTGTCGGCAGTCGAACGGCGTTCCTTCGGCCGAAGGCTCCAGTCCGATCGCCGCCTCGAGGGCCATGGGGCGTCGGCCCGTCTCACGGCACGACCGCTCCTCATCGTGCAGGAAGGTGTGCATCGTGAGCCGGAGTTCCTCGCGACGCGCATCAAAGGCGAGGGCCGTGAGCGGGGGATGCCGTTGGCTGCTCGCCTCGAGCTCCTCGTCGAGAATCTCGTAGAGCTCCTCGAGATGCTGCTCGACGTGTGGAAGCTCACCACGATCGATCAGCCCCCGCATGAACCGCTCGAGCACCGTGTGCATGAGGCTGCCGGCATCGAGCGGCGTGAGCCATTCGCCGGTGTCGTCGTCCGCCGGGGAGAGCGGTTCGATCTCCAGGCCGTAGCGAAAAAAGAAGCGACGAGGGCATGCGCCGATCGTTTCGAGACTGTGGGGCGAAGCCGCACGGCCGTCGGCGACACGCGGGTCGAGATCCTCGCCGGCCGCGGGCACATGGCCATCGTGAGGCGTGAAGGCATCCGATGCGCGGGCAGCCACGGCAACCTGACCATGCGTCAGATGGTCGCGATGGGCGCCGAGGGCCGCGCGGACGTCGGAGGCCGTGGCGAGCGGACCGAGCGTGGCCAGCCACCATTGGGATTCATCGAGCGCCAAGGAAGCATCGGTCGGGACGAGCGTTTCGGGGGGAGGGAGGGCCGCGAGGAGATCGTCGGTGGTTGCGAACGGCCTGCCCGTGGCGCGGGCATGGAGCGCCACGAGGGCCGGCGACGGAAACACCTCGGAATCGTCGCCGGTGTCGCGGCAGGTGAAGCCGACCCACACCTCGCCTCGAACGCGGGCGAGGAGTCGGTGCCACAGGTCGAGCGCACGGGCCGCGGCATCACGAGCCACGGAAAGGGGGGCATCGGGGGTCGTGGCATTGATCATGCCGCGATCTCCGTCGGTGAGCACCGGATCCGTGACGCCCCCTCCGGGAAACCGATTCTCGTCGAGGCCAAGCACGAAGGTGTATGGACGTCCGGAGTGGCCTCCTGCCGGAAGACCGCAGACATGCAGGCACCCTGGGCGTGGGCCGGCACCGAGGACGACGAGTTCGGCGGGAAGCTGCTCCAACCAGTCGAGCATGTCGTCGGCCGTGGCGGTGGTCGACGTTCCGCCCCAGTGCAGCATGGCATCGAGTTCGTCGAGGAGTTTGCGTCGGGCGTTGCCATCAAACTCGCTGTCGCGAGCCGCCAGGAGGTCGATGAATCGCCTGGCGCCCGTGAGCACATCCTCGGCCGTTGGGTGCGGTCCTCCCTCGCACTCACTGAGCGTCGTGGCGAGGGTGGCGAGGCAGGAGAGCCGCTGGGAGATTCGAGCCTTGCGATCAGCGAGCTGCTCATCCGTAAGGAGGTCTGCCGGCATGGCGCCATCGTCGTCATCACGGCGACGGGCGAACGCCTCCGGAGGCAGGCCCGCGGTTCGCGCTGCGGCGGCGCCGAGCATCGCGGTGGTGCGTTCGAGGCCGCGGCCGATTATCACCCCGCGAAGCTCGCGGATGAGCGACGACGCCTGGGGAGGATCGCTCACGAGTTCGCTGAGGTCGAGCACGCCGTCTCGAAGCATGCGTTCGAGGCCCAGCTGGGGATGGCCTTCGCGACGCCATGCCAGCCAGTCGGCGAGGGCTCGACCAGGCTTGGAATCGGCCAGGGGCAAACCTTCGGCAAACGTCACCGGAAGGTGTCCGGGGCCGTCGACCGACGACGGGGGCGACGGAAGGGCTGCGACGATCTCGCGGATGAGTGATGGATAGGTCGAGTCGTCGGTGTGAACGACCTCGATCTCATCGAGCCGAAGGCCACGCGCGAGGCAGGTACGAAGCACATGCCGCACTTCATTCGCTTCGCCCGAGGCGCGAAAGATGGTGCACGGGGAGGGAGGGGCCTCATCGTGGGCTGGCGGATCGGTGGGCAGGCGACGGACGAGCACTCCCGGTGCCGACGAGAGCGCATCGAGAAGGCGTCGCTGGAGCTTGGGCAGGTCGAGGTCGTCGGGCACGAGAAGCCGCCGGATATCGGGCGGCACGGTTCCTTCCATGACCCGCTTGATCGCCAGCTTCAGCTGGCTGGCCTGATCGACCAGCCGCATCGACTGCAGCGTCGCGTCGTAGCGGTCGAGGAGAAGTCCGAGGTCGTGGGCCTTGTCGGATCGACGAAGGCCCCGGGTGACATCCTCGGCCGTGATGTCGGCGAGGCGGAGCGATTCGAGGCTCGCGAGGATGCGATCTGCCAGACGATGGAGTGGTACCGAGGTGTCGATGAACGACCGGAGTTCGTTCTGGCTCTCCGCGAGCGCCCGTTCCACTGCGACCAGTTTGGCTCGAGGAGGAGCGAGCCGGGTGTTGTGACGCGCGAGGTCATCGGCGACGAGGTCGAACGCGAGAGCCGAGAGAGTCGTGACCCGCACGTTGACAGGACGGTGGCCGAGCCGCGCGAGCGTTTCAAGCCACGCGTTGCCCACACGGCGCGAGGGTGCCACGAGCCAGATGCCTGGGGAAGCCTGGCCGGCGACGGGGGCACCAGGCTCGCGGTGCAGCTCGTCGAGCGCCGCCGCGATGGAGGCGATGAGCGTGTTGGGCGTCGGGGGCGTGCGGCCCGGTATCCCCTGGGCGCAGGGAGCCAGACGGGAGCGGTCGGGCACACGAACCTCGATCGCGTGCCAGGCGATCGGCGCAGCAGAGGCCGCAGCGGTGGTCTTCCGTGACGGGGGCATGAACGCCTATTGTGTTCAGGCGTTCAGTTTCGAAAAGGGGGGCGGCTGGCGGGCGGGAAAACCGGCCGTTGCCGACAGGGTCAGGTCGTGTGGTCGTCCGACAGGATCGGACGCATCAGAAGGCCGGTCGACGAAGTTTTCGCAGACGGCATGTCTCGCACGTCGTGCGCGGGAGGGGCCGGTTCCACCACGGGGCCGGCGGCGGGAGCCAGGGTCGGGGTGTCTTCCTTCGGCACGATGGCGGAGGGCGTGTCGGCGGGTTCGGGGATCGCCTTCAGCGACGCTCCGGCAGGGCTCTCGATCACCGGCTTGTCCGCCTGCCGAGGCTCGGCGGTTGACGGTGCGACATGACCGAGGCTCGAGGCGGTCCAGCCTTCGGTGGCGACGGCGGCTGCGTCGGCGGGCTTGTCGCTATAGGTTTTGATCGGGCCTGACGAGGCGGGTGATTCCGGGCGGGCTGCCGATGCCGCCGGCGCGGGAACCTGTTCGATGGAGGGTGCCGTCGACAGGGTCGGGGCTGCCGATGTCGTGGCAGGAGCGGTCGACACAGGGTTGCCACAGGGGTCGAGGGCCACCTTGGTGACAACCGTGCGAGGCATTCGCACCGTGTAGGAATAGGGGGTCTTCTTTTCGACGACCCGTGGAACCTGCATGGTGCGTTCTTCGGTGACGTACTTCATCACCTGAACCTGCACCGGCTCAACCTTCTCCTCGGTGACCATTTTGCAGACCTGCACGGCAACCTGCTGCACCTGTTCCTCCGGCACCATCTTGCAGACCTGCACCGGAACCTTGTTGTCAACACGTTCGACGACCTTGCGCACGGTCTGCACGGGCACCTGTCGAACGGCCGTTTCCGCGACCATCTTCATCGACTGCACCGGCACCTGCGTCACGACCTGCTCGTCGACGTAGCGGACAGTCTGCACGGGCACCTTCTGGGTGACCACGCGGTTGACATAGGTCGTTTCCGGCACCTGCACGGGCGTGGCGGTTGGCTGGTAGACGCGATTCACCTGGTTCACCACGGTGCCCGGCGTCATCACCCACTGGTAGCCGCCTCGCTGCCAGACCGCGAGGCCGGTGGCCGGATCGATCACCCATCCTCCGGGAGCCCAGCCGAGAGCCGTCGCCCCGGGCGTCACGACCGGCGTGACGGTGTCGACGGCCTGGCTCCCGATCGAATATGCGGTGCGCATCTGGGTGACCGGTTCGCTGACGGTGTAAGCCTGCTCCCGCTCACTCGTTTCGTAGACGGGCTTCCGGACCGTTTGCACCTGCTGCTGCATCACGGTTTCGTACACGGGCTTCATCACTGTGTATTGCTCTTCACGAGTCGCCGTTTCGACCACGTCGCGGGTCACGTCGTAGCTGCGGTCTTCGATCACGGTCTCGTAGACCGGCTTCATCACGGTGGTCCGCTCTTCACGGGTCTGGGTTTCCCACACCGGCTTCTGCACGGTGTAGCGGCGCTCCTGCGTCTGCGTTTCCCAGACCGGCTTCTGCACGGTGTAGGTCTTCGTGTCGTAGACCGTTTCGTAGGAGACCCGTTCCGCCGTCACGACGCGTTCGTCGTAGACCGTTTGGTAGTCGAGGCGGTAGGTCTGGGTGGGCATCGCCGGGGCGGCCGGCGCGACGACGGCCCCACCACCACAGCCACATTCGGCGGAGGCGGTCTGGATCGCCGGCGACTGCGGTGCCATCACCAGCACGGCCGCGAAGAACGCATGGAGACGTTGAACAAAAGTCGAACGGGGGTCACGGCCGCCAGACGTTGTCATGGGTTCACTCCTGAAGAAGACCCTTCGAGACTAATCAGGAGTACGCGGCTCACAAGCCGCTCGGCCCACGAAACATGAGGTTTTTTTCCGAAAAAAACGGGGAATGGCGGCATGGCCGGCGCAATCGTCCTATTTTCCGGCCGGGACGGCCCTGACCGGGGGCCCTGGGGAAGCCGCGGAAAACGGGAGCTTTCCCGGTCAGACCAGCTTCTCGACAAGCCTTCGGCTGTGGAGATCGAGGCCGGCAATGCTCAGGATTCGATACCGCATCCCGAAGGTGTCCGTGATGAACACGCTGCCGTCCGGCTGCCGGGCGATGTCGTCGGTGTGGGCGACTCGAAATCGATGCGGACCGCGGTCGGTGATCACGCTCCATTCCGTCGGTTCAGCGACCGAGACAGACTCGATGCGTTCGATGACGGGAAGAAACTCCCGAACCGAGAGCTCCCGTTCGAGGAGCGTGCGAAGCGACGAGGGCTGCGTGGCGAGCGATTGCACCCAGGCCAGTTCGCCCCCATCGGCGGCGATAATCGCCACAGGACCGGAGGGCGCGGTTACCGGGAACGCCCGCAACACGTCGACATCGATGTGTTCGCGACCATGGGCATCGACAAAGTCGAGACGGCCGTGTCCATCCCGAATCAACCTCCAGCCCTCGGGCGAGTCGCCGCTCGTCGTCGTGTCATTTGGCATGGGTGGTTGATTCCGGAAACGTGGTGATCAGACGCCGCTGGCGGCTTCCTCGTCCGCCTTCATCTGTGCATGGTAGAGGCGTGCGTACATCCCGTCGGCGGCGAGGAGTTCGTCGTGCGTGCCGATTTCGACAATCCGTCCGGCGTCGAGGACCACGAGGCGATTGGCTCGCCGAAGGGTCGAGAGGCGGTGCGCGATCGCGATCGTCGTGCGGCCGGCAACGAGCCGGTCGATGGCAGCCTGGATGACGGCTTCCGTCTCGGCGTCCACGCTCGACGTGGCCTCGTCGAGGATCAGGATTCTCGGATCGACGAGCAGGGCTCTGGCGATGGAGAGTCGTTGGCGTTCGCCACCGGAGAGGCCACCGCCTCGTTCGCCGACTCGGGAGTCGTAGGCCAGCGGCTGGGAGAGGATGAAGTCGTGGGCTCCGGCCGCCCGAGCGGCCTGGACGACCGACGCCTGCGGGGCATCGGGCCGTCCATAGGCGATGTTGTCGGCGATCGTGCCGAAGAACAGAAACGGCTCCTGCAGCACGCAGCCAAGATGCCGGCGATAGTCGGCGATGTCGATGTCGCGGAGATCGACACCATCGACCCGGATGGAGCCGCTGGACGGGTCGTAGAACCGGCAGACGAGGTTTGCCAGCGTCGACTTCCCCGACCCGCTCGTGCCCACCAGGCCGATCATCTCGCCCGGTTCGATCACGAGATCGATACCGTGAAGCACTTCCCGTGCACCGTATCGGAAATGGACGCCGGAGATCTCGATTCGGCCCTCGACCCTACCGAGTTGAACGGGGCGAGGTGATTCAGCGACCGTCGGCTTGCAGTCGAGAATCTCGAAGATGCGCTGCGCGCTGGCGGCGGCCCGCTGCGTGGCAGGCACCATGCGGATCATCGACTCCACGCGGCCGTAGAACCGGGCGATGTACGCCAGAAAGGCTGTCAGTCCACCAACCGTCACGCTCCCGGAAAAAACGAGCCACGCCCCGCACGCCCAGACGACGAGCAGCCCGACCTCACTGAACAGGCTCACGAGCGGCCCGGTAAACGACCACACCACATTGACGCGATCGTTGGCGTCGAGGACGCGATCGTTGGCCGATGCGAATCGCTCGACTTCACGGCGTTCCTGCGCGAAGGCCTTCACCACGCGAATGCCCGGAATGGTGTCGGCCAGCACGCTCGTCATGTCGCTCCAGGCCACCGCGGCACGGGCGAATCCGCGGCGAAGCCGCTCGCGAACGGCGTAGATGAGCCAGACCACGAACGGAAATGGCACGAGCGTGAGGATCGCGAGAAGGGGGTTGAGCCAGACGAGCACTGTCGCCGTCAAGGCCAGGAGCATCACGTTCGACGAAAACTCGATGAGGTTCACCGACAGGAAGATGTTGATCTTGTCGGTATCGCTGCCGACGCGGGCCATCAGGTCGCCGGTGCGTTTCCCCTGGAAAAAGTCGAGCGAGAGGGTCTGCATGTGGGCGTAGGTTTTCGTCCGTAGCCCGGCGGCGATTCGTTCGCTCACCCAGGCCAGCGTCCAGGTTTGTGCCCACGACAACAGCCAGGCGGCGACCGCCGCGGCCAGCAGGCCGCCGAGATACCACCACACCGTCGCAAACGGGATGTCGGTGCCGTTCTGTCTCGGGATCAAGACCCGATCGACCAGTGGCATGGTGAGGTAGGGGGGAACCAGCGCCGCCGTCGTGCTCGCGAGTGACAGCATGCACCCGAAGATCGCCATGGCGGCATGCGGGCGAGCAAAGGTGATGAGCCGTGCCAGGGCCC
Source organism: Pirellulales bacterium (assembly GCA_017853835.1). GTDB lineage: Bacteria > Planctomycetota > Planctomycetia > Pirellulales > UBA1268 > QWPN01. The sequence continues at coordinate 83,604 of JAFMIU010000005.1, forward strand.
GCCAGGATGCCGTTCCACCACCAGGGTCGTCGTCGAGCCCGCGGGCTGCCACCGCTGGTGGCGTTTCGGATTCAGTGGCCTCGGCGCTGCCGCGGGAGGCCATGTTCGTCGTCGTCGAGGTCGATTCCGAAAGGCCATCAGGTCCGGCGACCCTGGCGTCGAATGCGTCTTCAAGCGCATGGATGGCGGCGGCTCGCGCCGGGGTGAACAGCCATCGCGCCACGATGCGTTCACCATCAAAGAGTTCGACCCGTCCCACGGCCGAACGCAGCTGCACATCCAGGCGTGTCGTCGCGCCGATCGGCCATGAGTGCGGGCCGGACGTGGTCGACGAGGTGCCTGGGGAGGCCGCATGGGCCGGCTCGTCGGCGATCACGCGTTTGGTGGTGAGGACGATCCAGCCATCCCGAAACTGGAGACGGCCATCGAGATCACATCGAGCCACGGCCAAGACCGTCTCGCTCGGGCCCAAGGCGATGCCATGCGTCCAGGGCAGGCCCAGCGAGGTTGCGGGCGGGATGGGACTCGTGAGTGGCCGACGGGTGGGCATGGTGGCGAATGGGCTCGTCGGCAGAGGGTTGGAAGGAAAAGCCGGGAAAAACGCTTATTTGGTGGATCGACGATGGCGTGAACCAGAGAGACAAAACCCGCCGACAGAAACTTGCGTGGCCTTCCTGACCTACCTAAATTGTTGGCTTGCTTCCGTGCAAAACCTTTTTTGAAAAACTCGGCCTGCCCGCGAAATCCCTGAGAGACCACACGCTCTCAACGTGTCTGCGAGCCAGCCTCAAGACTGTAGTTTTTTCCCACCTGCCTGCCGTGATTGGCCATTTTTGCCAAGCCCCTCGGCACCTTCATTCGTGATTCACGCCTCGGGAATGCGATCTGACTCGGTATTTCAGCATGCTCTGGCCCTTCGGGGCGAGCAATGCCTGGATTGGCACGGCACGTGCTGTCTTTCTTTTCGGTTGGTCGACGTTTTTCATCCAGGGGTCGGAAGCGTAAACTGTGACGTACGATCTGCGAAGTTGGTTGCCCACGGTGACAACCTTTCTTTTCAGAGAGGTGCGATCGGTGCGGCAGTCGCCGAACGGTCGCACGGCCTTCAACATGGTGCCGCAAGGAACGGGTATCGCAAGCGATCGCACGACTATGTGGCGTGCGGCGTTACCATCCGGCCTCGCGGTGAGGGAACTACATCGTCCCATGGCCACTTCGGCCGCTTGGTTGGTCGTTGGTTCGTATCTTCCGTCGTCGAGCCCGTTCGCGAAGACAGCCTTCGTCGAGGGCGCCTCTCCCGCGGCCCCGAAGGGCGAGCCGCCGCCCTGATCTGCCGACTCGACGGGTTCGTGCGGATGTCCGCTCCTTCTGCGGACGGCATGGCCCGGGCGACGCGCCCGAGCCGTTGCGTTGTGAATCGTGCGATCCCCGTTCCAGCGACATCCGCCGGAGTGTCCGGTGGCTGGACGGGATGCACACCATCAGGCCCGCGCACGCGTCTGCGCACGGCTTAGGGACATCAGCCTTTCCATGGAGATTCTTTCGGTCAAGGTGCTTCGCGGGCCCAACCAGTGGGCGTCGTTTCCCTGTCTCGAGGCGTGGGTCGACCTCGGGCGGCTCGAAGACTTTCCCTCGAACACGCTGCCCGGCTTCAACGACCGGGTGATGACGTGGCTTCCGACGATGATCGAGCATCGCTGCTCGACCGGCGAGCGCGGCGGCTTCTTCGAGCGGCTTCGGTCGGGCACCTGGATGGGACACGTTCTGGAGCACGTCACGCTCGAACTCCAGACCCTTGCCGGCACGCCGGTTGGCTACGGCCGCGCCCGGGAAGCCAAGACACGCGGCGTCTACAAGGTGGTGATCGAATACAAGGAGGAGAAGTTCGCGATCGAGTGCCTGCATGCGGCCCATCGGCTGGTGATGGCGGCGATCAACGACACGCCCTTCAACGTCCCCGCCGAAGTGAAGCGTTTGCGGCAGGTGCTGCTGGACGTGCAGCTCGGCCCCAGCACGCGATCGATCGTGGAGGCGGCGACGGCGCGGGGCATACCCTCGCAGCGGCTGACCTCGGGATCGCTCGTGCGGCTTGGCCAGGGTGCCAAGCAGCGACGAATCCTGGCCGCGGAAACCGATCGTACCGGAGCCGTCGCCGAGACCATCGCGCAGGACAAGGAGCTCACACGGACGCTTTTGGCGGAGTCGGGTGTGCCTGTTCCCGAGGGCCGGCCCGTGACCGATGCCGCCGATGCCTGGGCGGTGGCGGAGGAGATCGCCGGTCCTGTGGTGGTCAAGCCGCGATACGGCAATCAGGGACGCGGCGTTTCCGTGAATCTGGTGACGCGAGAGGAAGTGGAGCGGGCGTGGATTCTTGCCAACGAGCAGGACTCATCCGTTGTCGTCGAGCGATTTGTCACGGGTGGCGACTATCGCCTCCTCGTCGTCGGTGGCCGGATGGTGGCTGCCGCCCGCCGTCATCCACCCACGGTGGTCGGCGATGGACACGCGACGATCCGCCAGCTCGTCGATCGGATCAATGAGGATCCGCGGCGGTGCGGTGATCATGCCACGTCGTTGAGCCCCATGGTCATCGACGAGGTGGCCGTGGCGGTCCTCCGCGAGCAGGGGCTGACCGAGCAGAGTGTGCCGGAAGCCGGTCGGACGTGCATGCTGCGGCGGAATGCCAACCTCAGCACCGGCGGGTCGGCCGAGGACGTCACCGACATCGTCCATCCCGACGTGGCCGCGCGGGCGATCGACGCGGCAAAAATCGTCGGGCTCGACGTGGCCGGCATCGACATGGTGATGGAAGACATCACGAAGTCGCTCGAAGTGCAACGCGGGGTCGTGATCGAGGTGAACGCCGCTCCCGGCCTGCGAATGCACCTGGAGCCGACCGAGGGAACGCCGCGCAACGTCGGCGCCGCGATCGTCGATTCACTCTTTGGCCCTGGTGAAGATGGCCGAATCCCCACGGCAGCAGTGTCGGGCACCAATGGCAAAACCACGGTGGTGCGGCTTTTGTCGCATCTTGCCCATTCGGGTGGTGCGACCGTCGGCATGACCTGCACCGAAGGGGTGTGGATCGGGGGTCGGCTCATCGACTCCGGTGACTGCAGCGGCCCGAAGAGCGCCCGTCGGGTGCTTGCCAATCCGGCGGTGACGACCGCGGTGTTCGAGGCGGCCCGGGGAGGCATTCTGCGGGAAGGGTGCGGGTTCGACTGTTGCGATGTGGCCGTGGTGACCAACATTGCCTCGGGCGATCATCTCGGCATCGCGGAAATCGACACCCCGGAGCAGATCGCCTGGGTGAAGGGGGCGATCGTGGCAGCCGTCCGGCCCAGCGGATCTGCGGTGCTCAATGCATCCGATCCGCTCGTTGTCGGCATGAAGAAATGGTGCAAGGGGCAGGTGGTGTACTTCGCCCTCGATCCGGCAAACCCGGTGCTCGTTGAGCACCTCGCCCAGGGCGGACTCGCCGCCACGGTGCGCGACGGATGGATCGTGCTGTGCGACGGGCCTCGCGAGACGCGACTCGCCCACCTCGATCGGGTGCCGCTGGTCCATCGCGGCCTGGTCGACTTCCAGGTGGAAAACGTGCTCGCAGGGGCGGCGGCCGCCTGGCGACTTGGCGTGCCGCTGGAGCTCGTGCGGCTCGGGCTCGAGAGTTTTTCGAGCGGCACGGGCGGTTCGCCAGGCCGCTTCAATCTGCTCGATCTCGACGGAGCATCGATCGTGGTCGACTACGGCCACAACGTGCCGTCGCTGGAACGGATCTGCGGATCGCTCGCAAAGTTTCCGCACCCGCGTCGCACGGCCGTCTACTCGGCGGCCGGTGATCGGCGCGACGAAGACCTGATCGCCCAGGGTCGCCTGCTTGCCGCTGCCTTCGACCGTGTGGTGCTCTACGAAGACGCCTACATTCGCGGCCGGCAGCCGGGCGACATCACCAGGCTCATCACCCAGGGGATTCGCGAGGGGATGTCGGTCGACAAGCCCGTGATCATCGAGGCGGGCGGCGACTGGGCGGCGTCGGCGGCTGCGGTGCTCGACGGCGTTGGCAAGGGTGACCTTGTGCTTCTTCAGGCCGACTCGATCGAGCAGACCATGCCGTGGCTCGCGGAACGGTATGGCAGTCGCCTCAAGGACGCGGTGTATGAACAGTTTGCCGACGTGATCGCGGCCCGTGCGTCCGACGCGATGCCGACGTCGGATGAGCCTGTGGAGGTGAGGGCCGGTCGTCGCGGGCCGGAGGTGGTGGCCACCCGTGCCATCGCCGCCGGAGAGACGGTCTTGAAGACCTGGGGACAGAAGACGACCCAGCGATCGCGGCACACCATCCAGGTCGACCGCCAGACGCACCTCGTGCCCGATGGCATGGCCGTGCTCCTGAGCCATTCCTGCAGTCCGACGTGCGGCGTCGTGATCCGATCAGGCGTGACCCAGATCGAAGTCAGGGCCCTCCGTCCGATCGCCGCCGGTGAGGAGATCACCGTCGATTACGAGACCTTCGAGGAGGACGTGGCACACTTTGGAGGCCCATGTCGCTGCGGCGCGGCCTCATGCCGCGGCCGGATCGTCGGCTACCGGCATCTTCCCAATGACGTGAAGGCGAGGTATGGCGAATACATCGCCGAATACCTGCGGATTCTCGACTCGGAGATCAGCCTCCCTGCGGGCGTGTGACGCCCTCTATTTGAGGCCGGCGCGGCGGTCGAGCGCTCCGCGAACCCCGAGCTGCTCGGGATGCCTCGCGATCTTGTCGGTAAACACCCGCACGTCATCGACGATCGGGCGGAGTTCCTTCGTGAGTTTGTTGACGTTGGCCGCGGCCTGGGCGAGGTCGTTGTACACCTGGGGGTCACGGACCAGCTTGCCGAGCGTGCCCTGGGATTCGTTCAGGGCCTTCGTGAAGGCGGCCGCCTGCTGAAGCGTCTCGTCGAGCCGGCCGATCGTGCGATCGATCGATGCCACCATCCCCTCGCCACGCTCCCCGAGCGGGCGGGTGAGGCCCTCGAGGTTGCGGAGGTTGCGGTCGGCGGTGTCGACGGTTTCACCGATGCCTTGCACCGTCGTGCGGAGGTCGGCGATGACGTCGGGCAGTGAGTTGAGCGTTGATTTCAGGCTCTCGCGCGCCCGTGGATCACCCATCACATCGTTGATGTTGGCCATGGCCAGGCTGAACGCGTCGAGGGCGGCTTCCGTCTTGTTGACCATCTTCCCAAACCGATCGTCGTCGCCGAGGAGCATCCGGTCGAGGTTGTCGGAAAGTTTCTTGACCGACTCACTGGCTTCCGCGAGCGACTGCATCGCGCCGCCGAGTTTTGGCTCGAGGGTCGCGAACACCTCGAAGGGATCTCGTGAGACGGCCCCTACGAGCACCTCGTCCTTGGCCACGCGTTGTCGCGGAGGCCGAATCGTGCCCGGCACGAGCTGGATCTCGGCATCACCCAGGAGCGTGGTGGCGATCCTCGGCTGCTCATCGTGGTAGATCGGCACGTAGGAGTCGATTTCGGCCTCGACGCTCACGCCCCCCTTCTCGTCGAGTTCGACGCTGGAGACACGGCCCACGAGGATGCCGTTCTTGCGAACCGGGGTTCCGTCGGCGACACCCCTGGCATCGGAAAAGCTCATCTTCAAGGGATAGGTCGCCTGCACCAACGACGGCAGGTCCCCAAACAGCACGATCAGGATGCCGGTGATGATGGCTGTCGCCAGCACCACGACCCCAACGCGAAACTGCATCACCCGATCGTTCATTCGTCCTCCTCCGTCGATGGCTCGGCCTCGGAGGCGCGGCTTGCCTCATCACGCTGGCCGGCTTCACGGGCCTGTTCTTCACGGAGTTCCATCAGCCGGGCTCCGGCCCGGCCTTCGACAAACTGACGAATCCTCGGATCGTTCGAGCGGTCGAGTTCATCGGGCGTGCCGTCGAACACCACCTGGGGCTCACCGGACTGCAGGCGAAACAGCGGGTAGAGCATGATCACCCGATCGGCCACCTTCCGCGCGGTGTTCATGTCGTGGGTCACCACGACACTCGTGGTATGGGGCCTCCGGCTTACCGTCAGAATGAGCTCGTTGATCACATCGCTCATGATGGGATCGAGGCCGGTGGTCGGTTCGTCATAGAGCACCAGGTGCGGATCGAGGGCGAGGGCCCGTGCGAGTCCTGCCCGCTTTCGCATGCCGCCCGAGATCTGCACCGGTTTTTTCTCGAGCACGCTCCGTGGCAGTCCCACCTCATCCACGAGGGATTCAACGATGCCGTTGATGTCGGGCTCCGCGAGCCGCGTGTGTTCCCGGAGCGGAAACGCGATGTTGTCACGGATCGAGAGGCTGTCGAAGAGGGCGGCACCCTGGAAGACGAAGCCGTAGCGTGTGCGGGTGTGGGCCAGAGCCCGGTCGGAGAGGGTCGCGAGCGATTGCCCCTCGAACCGCACGAACCCCGAGGTCGGACGGATGAGCCCGATCATGGTCTTCAGCAGCACGGTCTTCCCGCATCCGCTCTCGCCGAGCACGACGAGGGTTTGCCCGGGATCGAGGTCGATGGAGATGTCTCGGAGCACGTGCTGGCTGCCGAACTGCACGCCAAGACGGTCCACCTGGAGCAGCGGCCCCGCTGCGTCGTCGTGGTGTCGGGAGGATGCGGTGGCAACGGCGGGCATGGTGCTAGAGAAGGCGGCGCGGCCCCTCCGGACGGAAGAAGTCATGGACGTTGTTGAGCCAGATCCCGAGGAACAGGTCGAGGATCAGGATCAGCACGAACGAGTGGACGAAGGCATTGGTCGCTGCCCGGCCGACGCCTTCGGCGCCGGGTTGGCAGTGGAAGCCATGATGGCAACTCACCAACGCGATCGCAGCCCCGAAGAACAGGCTCTTGAAGATCCCCAGGAGGAAGTCGAACGCGTCGACATACTCGCGGGAGTTGGCCCAGTAGTGGTGGTAGTCGATGCCGAGCAGCACATGCGAATAAAAGTAGCCCCCGAGGACGCCCATGAAGTCGGCCATCACCGTGAGCGATGGAATCAGCACGAGGCACCCGAGAAACCGTGGCACGACGAGGTAGTAGATCGGATTGGCTCCCATGCTCTCGAGCGCGTCGATCTGCTCGGTCACACGCATCGTCCCGAGTTCCGCTGCCATCGCGCTGCCGACGCGTCCGGCGAGCATCGTGGCTGCGAGCACGGGGCCGAGCTCACGCACGAGCGAGAGATTGATGACGGAACCGAGCCTGGTTTGAAGGCCGAGTGCCTTGAACTGGGCGTAGCTTTGAACCGCAAGCACCATCCCGATGAAGAGGCCGGTGAGCGCGACCACCGGCAACGACATCACGCCGATCCGGTAAAAGTTGGGAATGATCACGTCACGGCGCTGCCGGCGGGTCAGCAGCCAGCCGAAGGTCTGGAGCGTGAAGATGGCGACGTCACCCACTCCCGCCACCCATGCCATGGCCGCGGCCCCGAGGTTGGCCACCTGGCTGGCCATCCAGCCGGCGATCCCCCCAGGATGGGTGGAGTCGGGGGCGGTGGAGGCGGTGCTCATGGCGTATTCCCGGGAAAGGGCGCGGAAGACCCTGCGGGTTGTATCGGCCGTGCGGAATGGGATGCATGAGTGGATGGAGGGGAGATCGCTGAACCACCGGCATCGGTGCGGCGTATTCGAGGGTATCGTTGCTTGGTCTCCGAAAGTTCCCTGGTTGCCAGGATTGCCGCTTTTCGCAGGGCGGCAGGGTGTGTCATGCAGATCGCCGTTCTTGGGATGCATCGCTCCGGCACCTCGGCCATCGCAAGGCTCTTGAACCTTGCGGGATGCGGCTTTGGTCCCTCGTCGTCGGCGATGGCCGCCCACGCGGACAATCCGCTCGGGTTCTGGGAACGGCAGGATGTCTGCGACCTCCACGAGTGGGTGCTCGCGGAAGGAGGCGCCGCCTGGGATCGGCCGCTGGCGTTCGAGGCCGATGGTCTGTCGCCGGCGGTCCACGACGAGTTCGTCGCTCGAGCCGAGGCGATCATCGACTCCTTTCCGACCGGTCGGCCATGGTTCGTCAAAGACCCCAGGCTGTGCGTGCTTTTGCCCCTCTGGCGACCGCTGCTGCGAGAGCCCGTGTGCGTTCACATCATTCGCCACCCGCTGGAAGTGGCGGCGAGTCTTGCCGTCCGAAACGGCATCCCCATCGGCGTCGGGCTCGCGCTCTGGGAGCTCCACGTCGTGCGGGCTCGCCGCGCCGCCTTCGATCTCAACTGGGTGGGCGTGCGGCACCGGGATCTACTCGTCGATCCTGTGACGACCTTGGCCGATACGGTGACAGCACTTCGATCATTCGGCGTTTCCGGGCTCCATATGCCGAGCGAAAGGGAGATCACCGATTTCATCACCAGTGACCTTCACCACCATCACTGGGATCGCCCCGATCTGGCGGATTGGACCGATTGTCCGCAGGTGCGGCTCTTCGAGGCGATCGACGCCGACTTTCCGGATGCCGACGCCATCCCCGACGTCATGTCACTCGACAGCGTGGCGACCCTCGCAAGGATCGAGACCATCGCTCGCAGCGGCTGCGGAGTGGCCGAGTCGCCGTGGTTCGCGCCCGCCTGACGGGGCGGCCGGGCGAGGCACCCCGGTGCAGGAACCACCCCTGCTCCCGCAAACGGGAGTGGAGCGTGTGAACCACCTGCTCACCCCGCGCTCGTATTCCGACACCCGTCGACTCAGGCCGTCGGTGCATCGCCCTCGGCAGGCGTCGCAGCCACGGGCTCGGCCGTCACGATGCCCTTGAACGAGAGCTGCTTCTTCCCGGCAACCTCGATGCAGTCGACCTGGATCGTGTCCTTGCCCTCGAACTCACCCTTGAGAAGCTCCTCGCTGACGGGGTCCTCGATGAAGTTCTCGAGGGCGCGGCGCAGCGGTCGGGCGCCGAAGTCGGTGTCGGAGCCCTTGCGGATGAGGAACTTCTTGGCCTCGTCGGTGAGTTCCAGCTTGAGCCCACGCTCACTCAGCCGTTCACGAACCTTCGAGAGTTCGATGTCGATGACCTTCTTGAGGTCATCGACGGTGAGGTGATGGAACACGATGACATCGTCGAGACGATTGAGGAACTCAGGCCGGAAGACCTTCTCGATCCGCTCGTTGACGCGGCCCTTCATGCCCTCGTAGCTGGCATCGTCGTCGGGCTTCTGGAAGCCAAATGCCGACTCATTCTTGATCGCCTCGGCTCCCGCGTTGGTGGTCATGATGATGATGGTGTTGCGGAAGTCGACGTTGCGGCCGAACGAGTCGGTGAGGCGTCCTTCCTCCATCACCTGGAGAAGCATGTTGAACACGTCGGGATGCGCCTTTTCGATCTCGTCGAGCAGGACGACGGCGTAGGGGCGACGACGGATTTTCTCCGTGAGCTGCCCCCCCTCCTCGAAGCCGACATAGCCCGGCGGCGCGCCGATGAGGCGGCTGACGTTGTGCTTCTCCATGTATTCGCTCATGTCGATCTGAATGAGCGCATCGGCGTCGCCGAACATGAACTCGGCCAACGCCTTCGCGAGCAGCGTCTTGCCGACGCCGGTCGGCCCGGCGAACACAAACGAGCCGATCGGCCGCTTGGGGTCCTTGAGGCCAGAACGGCTGCGACGCACCGCCTTCGAGACGCTCTTGATGGCGGCATCCTGGCCGATCACCTTGCGATGGAGTTCGTTCTCCATGCCCATGAGCCGCTGCTGGTCTTCGGACGACATGCGGGTGAGTGGAATGCCTGTCATCTTCGAGACGACTTCCGCCACCACCTCATCGTCGACCACGCCATCGGCCTCGCGGCTCTTGTCGCGCCAGTCGCGGGTCATCGACTGCTTCTTCTTCTTGAGCTTGTCGGCCTGGTCGCGGAGGGCGGCCGCCTTCTCGAAATCCTGGTTGGCGACCGCTTCTTCCTTTTCCTTGTTGAGCCGATCGACTTCCTCGTCGATCTCCTTGAGGTCTGGCGGCTTGGTCATGGCCTTGAGCCGTACGCGGGCCCCCGCTTCGTCGATCACATCGATCGCCTTGTCGGGGAGGCAGCGGCCCGTGATGTAGCGGCTGGAGAGGTCGACGGCGGCCTCGAGGGCGGCATCGGAGATGCTCACGCGATGGTGGCTCTCGTAGCGGTCACGGAGGCCCTTGAGAATCTCCACGGCCTCATCCTTCGTCGCCGGCTCGATCATGATGATCTGGAAGCGACGGTCGAGGGCCGAGTCTTTCTCGATGTACTTTCGATACTCATCGAGCGTGGTGGCGCCGATGCACTGAATTTCTCCGCGGGCGAGTGCCGGCTTGAGCACATTGGAGGCATCGATCGCCCCTTCGGCGCCACCGGCTCCCACGAGGGTGTGAAGTTCGTCGATGAACAGGATCGTGTTTTTGGCGCGACGCACCTCGTTCATCACGGCCTTGATGCGTTCCTCGAACTGCCCGCGGTATTTCGTGCCGGCAACCATCATCGCGAGGTCGAGCACCACGATCCGGCGGTCCGCCAGCAGCTCGGGAACATTGCCGTCAACGACCCGCTGGGCAAACCCTTCCACGATCGCCGTCTTCCCGACACCCGCTTCACCGAGCAGCACCGGGTTGTTCTTGGTGCGGCGGCAGAGAATCTGAATCGCCCGTTCGATTTCCTTCTCGCGGCCGATGACCGGGTCGAGTTTGCCCTGGCGGGCGAGCTCGGTGAGATCGCGTCCGAAGCTGTCGAGGGCTGGGGTCTTGCTCTTGCCCCCCTTCGGAGTCGGCTCGCCACCGCCGCCACCACCAGCCGGCTGGCGGCCTCCCATCCCGGCTCGTTCGCCCCCTTCCTCCATGCCATGCCCGAGGAGGTTGAGCACCTCTTCGCGGACATCCTCGAGCTTGAGGCCAAGGTTCATGAGCACCTGGGCGGCGACCCCTTCCTGCTCTCGCAGGAGTCCCAGGAGGATGTGTTCGGTGCCGACGTAGTTGTGGTTGAGGTTGCGGGCCTCCTCCATCGAATACTCGATGACCTTCTTGGCCCTCGGGGTCTGCGGCAGCTTCCCCATGGTGACCATGTCGGGGCCGCTCTGGACGAGCTTCTCGACTTCCATGCGAATTTTTCGCAGGTCGATGTCGAGGTTTTTCAGGACGTTGGCTGCGACGCCGCTCCCTTCCTTGATCAGGCCGAGGAGAACGTGTTCCGTGCCGATGTACTCGTGGTTGAACCGCTGGGCCTCTTGATTGGCCAGCTGCATCACCTTGCGGGCACGATCCGTGAAACGCTCGTACATGGGAAAATCCTATGGTGCTGCGGTCCGAGGGACGGTGCCGATCGCGAAGCGTGCCAAATCGGCAGTCGCCGCCCCTGTAGAGCATGGCGATGCAAACCTTACGCCAAACCCATCACAGGATTCTAGGACGATCGATCAGGAAAATCTGTCCGGTGACGTCCGGCCGCGGGGAAACGGCTTTTTTTAACCGATTCAGGCCGCGGATCGGCGGGACGCGGCGTCGGGAGAACCCCCGTGGGCCTGAACGATGACGGGATCCTCATCATGGGACATCCGGTCCAGTTCCTGGGCGATCGCCCGTCGCCAGATCGCCCCTGAGTCGCTGCGGGCCAGTTTGTCGAAGGCGCGTCGGGCGTCCTCGTCACGTCCGGTGCGTCGCAGCAGGGTGCCGTAGAGCAGCTGGGCCTCGCCATCGGTCGGAGCGAGATCGAGAAGCGTTGTGAGGATCGATTCCGCCTGCAGCCAATCACGGGCGAGATAGGCCGCTCGGGCCTTGGTAAAGAGCGTGTCGGCTTCACGGACACGACCAACCGGCACCGGCGGTGGAAAAGCCGCCGTCGCCGACACGACGGCGATCAACCAGATCGCCATGACGGCTGTCCACAGACCAATCACGAGCGGGAGTTCGACGAGCCGAGGCCAGATCCAGGTGGTGACGATCGCCACGTCCACCGACACGGCGAAGGCCAGGGCCAGCACGAGGCCCGACAGACTTCCCCGGAGCCAGAGCCAAGGAAGGCCGGGCCAGGCGAGCGTCAGGTAGCGAAAAACACCCATGGGGCGATCCGGGCGGCTGGGGGGGCGGGAGTGTACGGACGGGGCGGCGGTTCTCCAAGGCGAACGCCGGCGCGGTACAACGGTTGGTCCTATGACACGAGATGATTCGGGCGAAGCGGGAGGACGGCGGGAGATCGCGGGCATCTGGAGGGCCCTCGATGCGTCCGCGAACCGGGCGGCGGAGGCTCTCCGGGTGCTGGAGGACATGCTTCGCTTCGGGCTCGACGACGCCCATCTCTCCTGGATTGCCAAGAATCTCAGGCACGACCTCGCCACCGCGCTGGCGCGCCATGGGCTCGCGCAGCGGATTGCCGCCCGGGATGTGCCCGGGGATGTGGGGGCGGGCGTGGCCGCTTCGGCAGGACTCTCCCGCCATGGTGTGGGCGATGTCCTTGCTGCCAATGCGGCGAGGGCGGCACAGGCCCTCCGGAGTCTCGAGGAGTCGTCGGCCGTCGTTGCCCCCGCCGCGTCGACGGTGTTTGAATCGATTCGCTACCGGCTCTACGCGCTCGAGCGATCCGCTGCGACGGCTGGGGCGAGTGCCGCACGGCTCGAACACATCTCCCTGTGCGTGCTCGTGGATGGCGGTGCCGATGGGCCATCTTTCACGACGCTCATGGAATCGCTCGTCGACGCGGGAGTGCGGATGGTGCAGCTGCGGGACAAGTCGCTGCCCGTGCCGGTGCTCGTGGAACGAGTTCGAACGGCCTTGACGATCGCCCGGCGGCACGAGGGCGAGGCTCGGCCCATCGTGCTCGTCAACGATCGGGTGGACGTGGCCGCGGCCCTGTCGGCCGATGGAGTCCATGTCGGTGCCGATGACATGCCGGTGCCGCTGGCACGGCGTGTCGTGGGACCGGGTGTGCTGGTGGGTCGAACGGCACACCGCCTCGCCGAGGCGCGGGCGGCGGTGCTTGACGGCGCCGACTACCTCGGTGTCGGCCCGTGCTTTCCCTCGTCAACGAAGGCGTTTGCAACGCATGCGCCGCCGGAGTTCATCCAAACCGTCTGCGGCGAAACGACACTGCCGACCTTTGCGATCGGCGGGATCACCGTGGATCGAATCGGCGAACTGGCGGCGTTGGGGGTGCGACGGGTGGCGGTGGCGTCGGCCGTGACCCGCGCCGCCGATCCAGGCCGCGCCGCGCGTCAGCTCATCGACACGATCGACCGTCTCATGGTGTCTCGGGCGACGGCGTCCCATCCGTGACCCGGCCTGCCGACTCTTTGAGCAGGGCGAGGATCGCCGCGGCCATGTCGGCTTCGTCGCTCGATCGGTACCCGGTCCAGACGCGTCGCACTCGTGCATCGGGCCCGATGAGGTAGGTGGTGGGAAATGCCTCGAGCGCATAGGCCTCGGTGAAGATCACCGTGCCAACGGCATCCCCGAACCCCCAGGCCTCGAGGGGCATCTGTCGGCTGGCGAGATACTCCCGCGTCTCTCTCGCGAGATCGGCACCGTCGTCGCTCCAGCCCGATCCGCACGAGACGGCGATGAACTGAAAGGCCGGTTCGTCGGAGAGCCGAGTGGCCAGTCGCACGAGGCCGGGCAGCTCCTTTCGGCACGGCGGGCACCAGGTTCCCCAGAAGTTGAGGAGCGTGATGCGACCGACCAGGGACGGCGGCGCTGCCGTTGGATCCGACAGCGACACGATGGGAAGCGCCGTCATGATGCGGCCCACGGCCGGGTGCGACGGGCCGGATGCGGTGCAACCCAGCAACGCCACGCCCAGGAGCGGCAGGAGCACGGCGACCAATCGGGGGAGGCGGGCTATCATCGAGAACGTGTCCGAGGAGGCCACACGGGACCAACGATCAGTGTACGAAGTCGAACAGAAGTATCACCTTGCCGACCGGGCACCGGTGGAGGACTGGCTCCTGCGGCACGGGGCGACGTTTCATGTGGCGTGCAACCACATGGACCGGTACTTCGCCCATCCATGCCGAGACTTTGCCGTCACCGACGAGGCCCTTCGGCTGCGGCGTGCCGGCGACGAGATCGCCATCACGTGGAAGGGCCCGCGGCTCTCAACGGCTTCGAAAACCCGACGTGAAATCGAACTGGCGCTCGCCTGCCCGGGTGGGCGGCCGAGTGTGGAGCCCACCCTCGACCAGTGGACCGAGCTGCTCGAGAGTCTCGGGTTTCGCCGGGTGCGTGACGTCGCCAAGCATCGTCAGCCTGCCGTCATTCGATGGGAGGAGATGACCATCGAGGTGGTGATCGATCACGTCGATGGGCTCGGCGAGTTTCTCGAACTCGAGGTGCTGGCAGACGAGGAGGGTGTGGCGGCGGCCCAGAGCCGCATCGCGTCGCTCGCGATGGCGATGGGATGCGGGGCTCCGGAGCGGCGGAGTTATCTGGAGATGGTGCTCGATGACGCGTGACAGCGAAGCGCACCGCGAAGTTCGCAACACGTTGTGGATCGAGTGTTATCAGATCGCCCTGCGTGTCGGCTGGATCTTCAAGACCGAGACGATCATCATGCCGGCGGTGCTCGACGCCGTCGTTGACTCCGGGTTTCTCCGGGGATTGCTTCCGGTGCTCAACCGCATCGGGCAGAGTGTGCCGCCGCTGGTCATGGCGGGAGTTCTTGGTCGCAGGCCGCTCAAGAAGTGGTGGCTTGTGGGAACGAGCCTCGCGATGGCGATCTGCTTTGCGATCCTGGCCGCGGCGTGGGGGCCGCTTCAGGCACGCCGTCCCGACCTCCTGGCGGTGCTGTTTCTCGTCATCTATGCGGCCTTCTCCTCGGCAACGGGGCTTTCTCAGCTCGTGCTGGCGGCGCTCCAGGGCAAACTCATCGCACCCGGCCACCGGGGACGGGCGCTCGTGGTGAGCGTGACGATCGGAAGCGTGCTGGCGATCGCGGCCGCCCTGATCCTTCTTGGGCCATGGCTGCTGCAGGCCGACGGCTTCCCAAAGATATTCGCCGCCACAGCCGCTTTTTTCACCCTGGCCGCGGTCATGCCGATCATGCTCGACGAGCCGCCCGACGTCGCCCCGCCGGCGACGTCGTCGATGATGATGTGGTCGTTGGCCGATGGTGAGCCAGCGGGTGAAACGGCTCGTCCTTCAGGCCAGGAAACGGCCCTCACCGGTCGCTCGGCTCGGTGGCGGCGCCGACGTCGGTTGGCGATGCGTCGAAGGGGGCGCCGCGTGGCGATTCCTGCGGAGTTGGCCCGCCTCGGCGTGGTGGCCGCGTGCTTCGCGGCGGTGCTGATGCTCTTTCCGCACTACCAGGCCTTCGCACGCGACAGGCTTGGCAGCAACGCCGGCAGCCTCCTGATGTGGGTCTGCACACAGAACGCCGCGACCGGTCTGGCCAGCCTGGTGGCGGGGCCCGTGTCCGATCGGCGCGGTACGCGGGTTGTGCTCGTGTGGCTCGTGGCGTTGTCCGCGATGACCCCGCTGGTGGTGACCGGGCTCTCCCTCCTGGGGCATGAGACGGCCGTGGCCCTGTTCTGGATGGTCTACGTTCCCCTCGGGCTCACGCCGATCACGCTCAAGATGCTGACCAACTATGCACTCGAACTGGCGCCGTCGGCTGGAGAGCAGCCGAGATACGTGAGCATCGTCGGTGTGGCCTTGGCGGCGCCGTTCGTGCTCTCGCCGCTCGTGGGCTGGTCGGTGGATCGTGTCGGATTTCGGCTGATGTTTCTGCTGGGAGCGACGGTGATCGCAGCCGGCGCGGTCGTGGCCCTCGGACTCCCGGAGCCGCGGCATCGAAAGCACTGAGCCTCGCGGGCGGGGCGGAGGCCGCTTGGCGTGGAGCGGCCCGTCGGCGAACGGGGCCTTCCAGCGGCCTCAAAACGCGGTCAGACAGCCGCTCCGCGGCCCGGAAATGCTCTAGGGCGGGGGACGCGAGCGCGGGATACTCCGAGGCCCCGGCAGAAGCCGGTCGGAGCCAATTTGGTCATGCGGATCTTTCTCTCGGCCGGCGAGCCCTCGGGCGACCACCATGCCGCGCTCCTGGTGCGCGCCATTCGGTCGCACCGTACCGACGTGGAGTTTGTCGGGCTGGGGGGGCCGCAGATGGCCTCCGAAGGTGTCGCCCTCGTCGCCGACCTGACGTCGTTGGCGGTGATGTGGCTCCTGCGGGTGATCATCAACCTCCACCGTTTCGTCGATCTCGCACGACGGGCGGAACGGAGCTTTCTCGATGCACGGCCCGACGTCTGCGTGCTCGTCGATTTCCCCGGTTTTCACTGGTGGCTTGCCTGGCGGGCCAAACGGCACGGGATCCCGGTCGTGTTTTTCTGTCCGCCCCAGATCTGGGCATGGGCGAGCTGGCGGGTGAGGAAGATGCGGCGACTCGTGGATCACGTGCTCTCCGCCCTGCCCTTCGAACACGACTGGTTCATGGCGCACGGCGTGCGAAGCACGCTCGTCGGTCATCCCTTTTTCGATGAACTCAAGCCGGCCACGGCTCGATCTGCGGATCCCCGGCCGCTCGTCCTTTTGCTGCCGGGTTCGCGAGGACAGGAAATCGAAGGAGTCCTTGGCACGGCCCTTCGCGCGGCAGCGCGGATTCGTCGGCGGGTGCCAGAGGCCCGACTGGCGATCGGCGCCCTGCACGGCCGGCATGCCCGCCGCATCGAGGAGGTGGTGGCATCGACCGCCGAGGCGGCAGGCCTTGGCATCGAGGTGCATGCAGGGCGGACGCGGAGCCTCATCGCCGAGGCGACGGCGGCCATCGCCTGTTCGGGTTCGGTGTCGCTCGAACTTCTCGCGTCGCGGGTGCCGACCGTGATCGTCTACCGCATCAGTGGATTCGCCTATGTCGTGCAGAGCTGGTTTCGGCGTGCCCGGTTCATCACGCTGGTGAACCTGCTGGCATGCCGGGAACCGATCGGCCCCGTGCGGCCCGTGTTGGCTCCGCCCGCCGGAGTGCCCGACGCCGATCCCGAAGCGATCTACCCCGAGTATCTCGTGGTCCACGACCCCGCGGAGCAGGCGGCGGGGCATGTGATCGAATGGTTGACCGACGAGGCGGCGCGACGTGACGTGCTCGCACGCATCGAGGCGGTCGCCGAGGCGGTTGCGCACCCAGGTTCGGCCAATCTCGCGGCGGAAGCGGTGCTGGCCATTGCCGAGGGGGGCCGCCCCGTGGTGGCCGCCGATCGACGAGCAGCCTGATGGCGTCGGTGACCGTGGTAGGATAGGCCCGCGATGCTTTCCGAGCCCCAGCAGACATCCGCCGACATCGAGTTTGACCTGGCAGGCATCCGCGTGCGCGTGTCCGCCTGGTTCTGGGCCGCGGCCGCGCTGCTGGGGTGGAATATCTGCCATGCCTACGCCTCGGGGGACCAGCGGATGCTGCTCCAGATGCTCGTCATCTGGATCGGGGTCGTGTTCGTCTCGATCCTCGTGCACGAGATGGGGCATGCGCTGGCCTATCGGTCGTTCGGCCAATCCTCCCACGTCGTGCTCTATCATTTCGGGGGTCTGGCCATCCCCGACACCTGGAATCGTCGGCATCTCGGGCCGACGCAGCGGCTCCTGGTTTCGGCCGCCGGCCCCCTGGCCCAGCTTGCCCTGGCGGCGCTGGTCGTGGTGGGGCTCAAGCTCACCGGTCACGCGGTGCCATTTCCGATCAACGTCATCAGTTCGAAACTCGGGCTCTATATCGGACGAGAGATTTCATCGCCGCAGATCTACGCCCTCTTCGACTTTTTGTTGTATGTGAATGTCTTCTGGCCGCTGCTGAACCTGATCCCCGTGCCACCGCTCGATGGCGGCCAGATTGCCAGGGAGGGAATGCTCTCGCTCGGAATCGCCGACGCAGCGAGGATCGCCGGGATGATCGGGGTGGTGGTTGGCGGTGCGGTGGCGTGGTGGGGATACACGCGTCACGAGCCTTTTCTCGGGATCATGTTCGCGATGCTCGCGGCGTCGTGTTTTCAGGAACTGTCGGCAGGGAATCCACCGTGGCGTCGGTGGAACTGACGCCTCGTTCGGCGGTGGTGGTGCTCGGGGCGAGCAACGTCTCGAGGGGCCTGGCCAGGATGGCGACGGTCGCGCGGTCTCGGTGTGGAACGGTGGACCTCTTCGTCGCCGCAGGGCACGGACGGTCGTATGGCGCCAACAGCCGCGTGGCGATGCGACGCCTGCCGTCGATTCTCGGCAGCGGGCTGTGGCGGGCCCTTGATCGTGAGGGGATTGGAACGACCCGCCCGTCGCTCGCGCTCGTGACCGACATCGGCAATGATCTGCTCTACGGATTCTCGGTCGAGCAGGTGGCGGCGTGGGTGGGGGAAGGTGTTCGCCGACTGGCGGAACGAGGGGCACGGATCGCGGTGACGCGGCTGCCGGTGGCGAGCGTGCAGAGGGTTGGTTCAGTTCGCTATCGAGCCCTCCGCACCTGCTACGTGCCCGGCTGCCGTCTCTCGCTCCCCGATCTCAAGGCGGCCGTCATCGACCTCGATGCCCGCGTGGCGTCGATCGCCGAGCGGCACGGGGCGACGGTGCTCGATCAGCCTGGTGCATGGTATGGCCTCGATGCGATTCACGTGCGTCGGCGCCGGCTCGACGAGCTATGGCACCGGGCGAGTGATGCCTGGGCGATGCCATCCGCCGCTTCTGCGAACGCCTCGTGGAGGGAGTGGGTTCGGCTTGGGACGAAGTCGGCCGAGGTTCGTTCCGTGGCTCGCGTGATGCGGTACACGCCGCAGCCCGTGGTGTCGGGTGGCGACCTTCGCCTGTGGTTGTATTGAGGAGGCGTTTCCATCGCCGGGCATCAGCCTGCGGTGGCCATGGATGGCACCGCAGGCGTGAGGTGCCACGGCAGGAAGCCGTGCCTTGCCCGGCATGGGAACCCTTGGCGTTTCCATCGCCGGGCATCAGCCTGCGGTGGCCATGGATGGCACCGCAGGCGTGA
>JAFMIU010000101.1 GCA_017853835.1 Pirellulales bacterium
CCGAAGCGAGCGTCCGGCGGCGAGGCACGAGCAAGCCCGAGCGGCCCATCAATGGTCCGGTGCGACGGTCGACCTCACACCGATCCGCGCGGCCTACTGCACGACCGACTTGCTGCCCTCGGTCGATCCACCGATGGGCGCGCCCTCGGGAAGCGGCCGACCAGCCGTCGGCACGCCGAGACGATGGAGTTCTTCGCGCACCTGGCGGTAGCCGGCAAAGCTGTCGGGGTAGCACCAGAGCGTGACCGTGGTGTCGGGCTTCACACCGCCGAGCGTCCGCCGAAATCGCGACCCGGGCTTCAGGGCATCGGCGACCGCCTCACCGGCGAGTGGATCGGTCGGCCGCACGACCCACTCCCGCGACCGGATCAGCACCTGCCCGCGGGCCTGGTCGACCTTCGCCTCGATGACATAGTCGAGCGCGAAATCCTGCGTGGGGCCCACCGTCTCGATCCGCGAGGCCATGTCGTTGATCGACCGGACGTTGCGGTGCGTGTTGCGCTTCGCCATCTCGAAGAGTTCTTCGAGCGGGATGTAGGCGATGCGGTCGCCCGCCAAGCGGAAGTGGATCTCCTCGCCGTTGACGGTGCGGCCGATCGGCGTGGGATAGGCGAGCACCTCGGCCGTGGTTGCCTGCTGGTGCTTCAGCGATTCGGTTTCGAGCGAACAGGCCTGGATCGATGCCTCGAGTTCCCGCCGCCGCGACGACCGCTCCGCCCTCGCGAGTTGGGCCTCGTCGGCCTCCGCACGGCGCCGTGCGAGTTCCACCTTCGCCGCCGACACGGCGGTGGCGAGCTGGAGCTTGGCGCTCGAGGCGCCTTCGATCGCCGCCTCTACGAGCCGCTTCTGCATCTGGAGTTCGTCGATCTCGCTTTCAACCGATGCGAGTGATTCGTCGAGCTGGGCGACCTCTGACTCCAGCACCGCATCGACCGGCTTCGCCGGCTCCTGATGGGCCGTGAGCGAGATGTGATGCACACGTGCGCCGATCACCATCACGAGGATGATGAGAATGCCGACGATGTTGGTGACGACGTCGAGAAACGAGTCTTGGCCCGCATTCAGATCGTCGTCGCGTTTTGGTCGAGCCATGCTGTGCTCCGTTCACCGCCGGGGAAAGAGGCTGCCCGTGCGCTGCACCGGCGGCAGGTTCCGGACCTTCTCCTTCGCCTCGCTTCGCCGCGTGTCGATGCCGCTGTCGGCAAGAAGACGCTCCAGATCGTCGCGACGACCAACGCCGTCGGGCGTGGCCGTGAGGACGAGTTCCGGCTTCCAATACATCCGGTCGCCCGCGAGCCCCCAGCGGCCCACGGTGGCATGAACCTCGTGCACCAATGGATCGATCGAATCGACCGTGCGGGTGCCGATCGGGATGCGACTCTCGACGCGGCCGCCGGCGCCGAGGATGCGAAACTCGTCAGCGGCACATTCGAGCCTGATCGGCCGCGTGAGGGGCACGGGATTGTCGTGCGTGGCAAGGCTTGCCCAGTTGCTGCCGCGTCGGCCCGAGAGCGATGCGGTCATGCTGGCCGACATGCCGGAGGCACCCCCGGCACTGCCGCCACCCTGGGCGAGGCCTGGCATCGACGGACCGCTGCCGCCACCGCCGCCGCCCGCACCCGTCGATGCAGCCATGCCGCCGGAGCCGCCGCCGGCCGACTCACCCGCCTTTCCACCACTTCCCGATCCGGCGCTCGTCGACCCCGTGGTGCCACTGCCTGAGGAACCGGTCGGCCCACCCTCACCAGCCTCGCCGCCTCCCTGAGATCCCGAGGCCAAGAGGCCACTGCCATCCGTTGACGACGCCGAGCCCGCCCCGCCAACGCCGGCAAGTTGATCCCACGATCCGTTCGCCGAGCCGCCATCACCGGAGGTGGCACCACTTCCAGAACCGGCCGCACCCTCGCCGCCCGCCACGGCTCCAAACGCGCCGCCCGCCGTTCCTGCCGCGGCACCTCCGAGAGCACCATCGCCGGTGGACGCCTGCCCCCCGGGCGAGTTTCCACCACCGGCCGCATTCGCACCGGCGTAAAACTTCGATGGCCCGGCGTAGCGGTTGCCGAGAATCGCATCACCGCCCCCTGACTGGCTGCCCGTGCCACCGTCGCCGTTGCCCGTTCCTGGATGAAAGCCGCGTCCCGCACCCCCGGCGGCCCCCGCCTGATCTTCGGTCCAGTCGAAACGCGACTGGTCGCCGAGGACGCTCGGGCCGCCGTTGGCCACCACGCCGCCACGGGTGGTCGCAGCCCGGTATTGCACCGCCGGCTTCGATGGACGAGCGGGCCGCGTTTGCGCGAGCCACTCGAGCCGTCGCCTCGCCTCTTCCACGGCCCTTGTCTCGGCCTCCGCCAGGACTGCATCCGGTGGCGGGTAGGTGAGCGTCCAGTCTTCATCGATGAACTGATATCCAAACTCGTTGCCCCACGACTGGATCGACTCCCGCGCGGCGTAATACGCCATCACCCCCGAGGGTCGCACAAGCAGCAGCGGATACGGCTGCACCGCCGTGTCACCCGACTCACCGGGCGTGCGGGCGATATGCTCGCGGGCGGCCCGCAGGGCGCTGGCCAGCGGATTGCCGGGACCGGGCGGCCCTTCGAAGTCGCCGGGGCCAAGACGGATGCCCTCCGGCTGGAGGTAGACGCCGTCGAGGCAGCACTCGATGTAGAGCGGACGACGGTGCGTGCCGTTGGCCCCTTCATAGGGCACCACCGCATAGGCCGGTGGCTTGTCGGCAAGCCCGTCTTTCACCGCGTCGCGAACCTTCGTCGCGTCGGCAAGCCGTTGCTCGAGGTCGCGGATCGCATCGGCCTCGGCATCGTCTCCCGGCGAGTCGATCGCCTCAGCCTGTCGCACGATGGCCTCGAGTTCGTCGGCAAGCTTCCTCGCCGTTTCCTCCGTGCCCGCCAACTGAAGCCGGGCCTTGGCCAGCTCGTCGGCCGACTGATCCCGCATCACCGTCGTGTGATCGATCCGCCAGTGGATTTCGTCGCGAACGAGTTCCAGCTCTTCACGATGGGCGCGACCAGCCGCCTCGGCGGCCAGCTTTGCCTGCTCGGCCGCGGCGACTCCCGCCTGCTTCGCCGACTGGCTGAAGATGACCAGCACGACCAGCAGCGCCCCCATCGTGCAGAGGAGCACGGCCAGGAACGGAAACAGCGAGATCGTCGGCCCTGACTGGGTGCGGGCTCGGCTCATGCGGCCTTTCCGGTGCGACGAGTGACCTCGAGTTCACTTCGGCGATGGTCGGCCGCGCGGGCCGCCAGCAGCTGAACGGCGGCCGCCAGCGTGGTGAGTGTTTCCTCGAAGCGGCCGGTCGACGTGAGCGTGGCGAGATTGGCGTCGAGTGATCGCTCCAGCGATGCGATGTCGCGGGTGGCCTCGACGATCCCCTCGATGGCCGCGGTCTGACGGGCGATCGCGTCGTGCCGCGATTCGAGGCTGCGGACGGCCTCCGCGAGCGACGCAGCGGCTTCGGTCCACCGATCCTCGCGCTTGGATGCAAGTGCGTCTTGGGTGCGAGCAAAAGACTCGGCCCAGTTCGACAGGCTCGCGTCGATCGCGGCGGTGAGCGACTCGCGGAGCGCGCCGCCGCTCTCGTCGAGCAGCTGCCGCACGCCGATCGCCGCCGTGCGCTCAAGCGACGACCAGGCAAGTTCCTGGGCCTCGAGCAGACGCGCCGTGCCCTTCGAGAGCGTGTCGCCGAGACGGGCAACCGCCAGCGTCGCGCCGTCGCTTCCGCCCGTGGCCTGAAATCGCCCCGCGAGAGACTCCCACGTGGCCTCATCCACCTGGGCGAGGATCGCCTGCTCGTAGCGGTCGACGAGGAACTGCAGAAACATCAGCACCATCGACAGCGCCAGGGCCGTGGCGGTGGTGTCGAACGCCGTGCCCAGACCGGCCACGACGCCCGAGATGTTGTCGAGCTGGGTCGGCGAGAGGCAGGCGATCGCCTGCGTGATGCCGATGACGGTGCCGAGAAAGCCCATGATCGGGATGGCCCAGATCACGAACCGCACGAGCCCGTAGCCCTGCGACGCCCGGGCCGCGTCGAGGTCGGAGAGGTATTTGAGGTGATCTTCCAGCTCGTCGGCCGTGCCGGTGCGCACCACGAGATCGAGCGCCTCGCGAAGCCGTCGCGGAAGGTAGCCACTCGCCTCGGAGGGAATGGTCGCCACGAGCGACGAAGCCTCCGCCGGATCGACGCCCCCTTCGGCGGCGGGTTCGAGCAACGGCGCGCCCAGCGACCGACGCTGTCGCACAAGTTCGCCGCAGTGAAGCCCGAGGAAGGCGAGCCCCACGCAGAAAAGGGCCGTCTCGACATACTCAACCCAGTGGCCGGCGAGATACCGGACCACGTTCGCGTCGGCGATGACGCCTCCGTGGATCAGGGCGAAGAACGCAAAGGAGAGCGCGCCGCCCCACAACAGGGGCGATCGCATGAGCAGGCCGGAGAGGACGTTCAGTTTCGACACCGCGTGAGCTCCCGTAACGGCGAGGGCGTGATGGAGGGTTTGTGCGAAAGGACGACGTCCTCCGCACGATCCTCTCCATCGTCATGCCTTGCCCAGGCGATTGAACCGAAACACGCGGAATGGCGGAACGGCAATGCCGCCGCACGGCGAGGCAGCGCAGGCAGTTCAGGCAAGCCCGGATGGGCCCAGCCCCGGCAGGCTCGGCTTCTCCGGCCCCTCCTGAATCACGCCTTGCCGCACCTGCCCCCGCCGCCTACCTTCCGCCGCCTCTCACGGGAGTTTTCGCATGATGCACGCGTCCTGGCCCCGATCCGAAACCTGTGGCGTGGCTCCGCGCACCGCCGTCGCGCTCATGATCATTGCCGCAACGATCGCGTGGATGGCTGGCGGCCGCGACCTCGTCGCCCAGCGGACCGCGCCGAATCCCGCAGCCTCGGGAGGCCTCTGGATCTCCGACACCGCGATCGATGAGAGCCGACGACTCCTCATGGTGGTCGACCCTTCCAACCGCCATGCGGCGATCTACCACGTCGATTCCGGCGGCACGATGACCCTCAAAAGTGCCCGTGACATCTCATGGGACCTCCTGGTCGACGACTTCAACACCCAGGACCCGAAGCCGGAAGCCCTCAAGCGTCTCATTCAGGCCGGAGGATCGGCCGGAAGTGGCCGGTGAGGCCTCTCGCGGGCTTTTGAGGCTGTTCGACCCTGACGCCCGTGCCGGATGCACCGCGCAGGTCGATTGGGGATAGAATGCGGATGGAAAACCGTCGAAACACGAAGACGACGGTGGTTTGGGGCGCGGTGTTTTCTCCGGGTGGCACTCCATGGCTGGCAAGTTCCTGTCAATCGAGGAAACGGCGAGGCACCTTGGGGTGTCGATCGACGAGATCAACCACCTCGTCGATCGCAAGAAGTTGTTTCCGCTTCGCGATGGCGCCACGCTGAAGTTCAAGCTCGACGAGGTCGAGCGGGTCGCCGCCGATCGTGACGACGACGCCGCGTCAGGGGGCAGCGATCTCGCGCTCGACCTCGATCTCTCGGACGCAAATCTGGGCGGCTCGGCGCCCCTGATCATCGACGACGGCGATGACGGGCTCGTGCTGGGCGGCCCGGAGGATTCCGCGCCGGCGATCGGTGGCTCCGACAAGATCGTGATCCCCGATGGCGGCAGTGCCCTTGGAGGGAGTGCTCTTGGCGCCAGTGCACTGGGTGGGAGCGCCCTGGAGAGTTCCGACCTCGAACTCGACTCGCTGCTGAGCCAGTCGTCTCCCCAGTTGGGCGGTGGAGCAGGCTCGCCGACTGCCGATGATTCAGGCACGCTCGCCATCGATCTGGGTTCGGGCCCGCTCGCGACCGGCGGGTCGGCAACGCCTGCGCCCGGCCTCTCGGGCCCGCAGGAGAGCGGGCTCTCGCTGGAAGGCGACTCCGATCTCAATCTGGGATCGGGGATCGTGCTCGGTGGCTCCGACATTGGCGGAGGAGGCCCGGAAGCGTCGGGCGGGATCGGATCCGACCTTGGCATCAACATCGGCTCTGGCGCTGGGCTCGGCGGATCCGGAGTGGCCTTCGGTGGCGGCGGCCTCGGCTCGGGCATCGACGAGGTGGGGGTCGGAGGAGGCGGTGATGCCTTCGATCTGGGTGGTGCTGATGCTGACGATGACAGTGGCTCGGTTGTCGTGTCATCGGAAGAGAGCAGCGGCGACTCGAGCTTCTTCGGAAACTTCGAGGAAGGCTCTGGCTCGATGTCGTTCGAAGAGTCGGCCACGATCGCGCCCATGGGGATCGGCGGCGACGAAGACTTTGTGCCGGGAGCCGACGGGGCCGTCTTCAGCGTGCTCCAGATCGTCGGGCTCGTCTGCTGCACGCTGTTTCTGCTCCTGTGCTCCCTCGTGATGATCGATTTGGTGGCTTCCATCCGTGCGCCGGCAGGGGAGCCCGTGTCGACTCCGCTGCTGACGGCGTTTACCGACCTGTTCCAGTGGCGGTAACGTCGCGGTCGGCTAGAATTCCGGGTTCCTGCCGCCGGAGCCCACCCCGTGCCCTCGCCCTGCCCGCCATCCGCTGACCGTGCCGCGCCCTTCGCCGGGCGCTGGCTGCTGCTCGTGGCTCTCGGCTTCATGGCCGCCGGGTGCGAGCCTGCCGATCGGATGCGGCCCGGTGACGTCCGGACCTACAGCGTTCCCAAGAACGCCGAACCGGCGATCGCATCGGCCCCCTCCGTCCCGCAGCCCTCCACACCGTCGCAGCGGCCGCTCCACTACGAAACCCCGAGCGGCTGGACCGACCGCGGCGGCAGCGGCATGCGGCTCGCCACGCTCGCGATCGGTGATGCCGAAGGCGGGCATGAAGTGACGGTGATCGCCGCCTCGGGTTCGCTCGAGAGCAATGTTCAGCGCTGGGCAGGCCAGCTCGACGCGACAGCCTCTCCCGAATCCCTTGCCGAGCGGGCGGCCGATGCCATCGCCGCGGCCGAAACGATCGACGTCGACGAGGCACGGGCCACGGTCGTTGCACTCCGCGGCAATGACAACGCCGACGGCAAGGCGATCCTTGCCGCGATGATTCCCCTCGACGACGGATCAGCGCTGTTCGTGAAGTTCATGGGCGATGCGACGACCGCCGAACAAGAACGCGACCGCTTCGTGCAGTTTGTGCGGTCGATCCGCTGGAAGGAGTAGGGACGCGTGGCAGCAGGCATCGCTTCGATCGACCGGGACGGCGATCCCGTTCGCGCCGGCTCGACGGCCACCCACGCTCCGGCCTGGATGCTGCTTCGGGCCGCCGGGTCGCTCAAGATCACCGTCGTGATGTTTCTCTGCGCGACGTTTCTGCTGCTCGTGGGAACACTCGCCCAGGATGAGAAAAACCTCCCCGAGGTGAAGGCGGAGTACTTCAACAGCTGGGTGGCGATCGTGCCGCTGGCCGACTTCGTGCCCGTGACGATCTTCGGCCCCCGATCGATTCCAGGATGGTTTCCCTTTCCCGGCGGCGCAACGATCGGGCTCGTCCTGCTGGTGAATCTCTTCGCCGCCAAGATCACGCGGTTTCACGTCGCCGCCACCGGTCAACGGCTGGCGGTAGGATCGCTCGTCACCCTGGTCGGCGGCCTGCTCACTGCCGGCGTCATCCTCACCGGCCACCGCACCGACGGCCTGCAGGGACGCCCGCCGGTCGACTACGACACCGTATGGCGAATCGTGCAGATCGGCGGCGCTGCCATGGCCGCCGCCCTCGCAACGGCCGCGTGGGGCAGCAAGAGGCTGGTCGCCGTGAGCCTGTGGACGGCCGCGGTGGTGATCGGCGGCGTGGTCATTGCGACGTTCGTGGGGGGCGATGCCTGGCGGCTCAACGAACCCGGCCTCAGGATCATGTGGCAGCTCATCCAATCAAGCGTCGCCTCGGCGGTGCTGCTGGTCGGCCTCGTCATGGTCTTCGGCACGCGCGGCGGAAACGTGCTGATCCACGTGGCGGTGGGGCTCTTGATGGTGGGACAGTTTGCGTTTGGTGATCGCCAGATCGAGGAACGCATCTCGCTCATCGAAGGCGAAGCCACGAGCGTCGCCTACCGCACCGACGAAACCGAACTTGCCATCATCGATCCGAGCGATGCTGCCGTCGACCGGGTGACGGCCGTGTCGGGCAGGCTCCTCGCGGCACGCGCCGGCGGCGAGCCGATCGTGGTCGATTCCCTGCCGTTCGACATCCAGGTGGTCGAGTTCTTCGCCAACTCCGGCGTGATGCGCGTCGGTCCGGTGGCGGCCAATCGGGCGACGGCGGGGATCGGGCTGAAGTGGCTCGCCGATCGGCGTCCTCCCGAAGGGGGCGCGTCCTCCCGATCGAACATCGCGTCGGCCTATGTGCGGCTGACCGAACGCGGCAGTGGCCGCGACCTCGGCACCTACCTCGTGTCGCAGTTTCTCAACGACCAAAACCGCATCTTCATGGGCGGCGGCCCCGACGAATCCGACACGGTCGAGGCCGGCGGCACGCCGTGGCGGCTGGCGCTCCGCTTCCGCCGCGAGCTCAAGCCCTACACGGTGCGGCTCGATGACGTGCAGAAGGTCGACTATGCCGCCAGCGACACGCCTCGCGACTATTCCTCATACGTCACCTTCACCGACCTCGTGACCGGCGCCGAGCAGAAGGGCCGAATCTGGATGAACAATCCGGTGCGGTACCAGGGCGAAACCTTCTATCAGAGCCAGTATTCGCAGGTCGATCTCGGAGGCGGCCAGATCGCCGAAATGACGGGCCTGCAGGTGGTGGAAAACGCGGGCTGGCTGATTCCGTATGTCGCGTGCGTGCTGGCCTTCTGGGGCATGCTCTTCCACTTTGGCCTGACGTTCGTGCGGTTTGCCGGCCGTCACGAACGCAGCCGTGCCGTTGCGGCGATGACGCCTCCGGCCGGCCGGCGCGTCTCGAAAACCGACGACAGCCCGTCGCGCGATCGTGCGCCGCGCGGCGGCGTCGGGGCGGCGCTGGCAGCGCTCGCGGTCGTGGCGGCCGTCGTGCTCCCCCAGGCCTCGCCCAGGAAGGCCGCCGAGGGCACCGCCCGATGGCAGGAGGCCGGCACCATCCCGGTGCTGCACGAAGGACGCATCAAGCCGCTCGACACCGTCGCCCGCAACACGGTTCAACTGCTCGGCAACCGCACGAGCGTGCGGATGCCGGCCGACGCAGCGACGGGACCACGTGGCACGGTTCCTGCCACGCAGTGGTTCCTCGCCGTGATGGCCGGCAGCGACTGGGCCGCGCACGCGCCCGTCTTCCGCATCGATGCGCAGGAGGTGCTCGATCTCTTTGGCATCGAACGCCGACCGGGGCATCGCTACGCGGCGGCCGACCTGGAGCAGGGGAGGGAGGGGCTTCGCCGGCAGCTCGACACGATCCGCGCTACGCCTCCCGAATCGCGCACGTTCGTGCAGAAGAAGTTCCTTGAAATCGACCAAAAGATTTCGGCCTACGACCTGATTCGCTTCGCCTACGACATGCCCGACCTGCCACGTCCGAGCGGGGAAGGCGATGCCGCCCGACAGGAACTCTTCGACCAGGTGCGCCGGCTGGTGCAGGGGGCTCGCCTGATCGACGACAACCATCCACCCGCGGTGATTCCTCCGCTCGGCCCCGCCGAGGAGGGTGCCTCCGGCGGCCCGGCATCGCGATGGCAGGCGCTGTATCCGGCGGTGGTCACGGCCCTGGTCAGTCGCGTGGTCGACGGCCGCGATGGGCAGCCGGCCTATCGTCTCAATCCGGCCATTCTTCCGTTCACCGATCTGCTGGCGAAGGTCGACGCCAGTCCGGAAGAGTTCAACACCGCCCTCGCCGGCTACGAGGCCGCCATCGCCGGCCTGCCGGAGGTCGACGCTTCGGCCGACAAGGCGGCCTTTGAGGCGTGGCTCAACGCCTTCAACCCCACCGACCTGGCCCGCTGGCTCTATGTGGCGACCGCGGTGCTCTGCTTCGTCGGCTTCCTGGTGCGTCGGCCGGCACTCGACCGTTTCATCTGGTGGATGCTCGTGGGCATCCTCGTGGTGCATACCTTCGCCATCGCGGCCCGCATCCATCTCACCGGTCGACCGCCTGTGGTGAATCTCTATTCGTCGGCCGTGTTCATCGGCTGGGCGTGTGTGATCGCCGGCCTTGGTCTGGAGCTCGTCCATCGCCTCGGCATCGGCAACCTCGCGGCGGCGATCAGCGGGGCGCTCACGCTGATGGTCGCCTACGGGCTCGACACGGGCGACACGATGCACGTCCTTCAGGCGGTGCTCGACACGCAGTTCTGGCTCTCGACCCACGTGGTCACCGTGACGCTCGGCTACGGCGCCACCTTTCTCGCAGGTCTGCTCGGCACCTGCTCCATCGTGCAGGCGATCTGGGCCCGTCTGGCGGGCCACGCGCCGCACGACCCCGGCGACCGCGACATCCAGAGCCGGCTCTTCCAGATGACCTATGGCGTGGTCTGCTTCGCGTTGTTTTTCAGTTTCATCGGCACGGTGCTCGGTGGTCTCTGGGCGGACGACTCATGGGGCCGATTCTGGGGATGGGATCCGAAGGAAAACGGCGCGCTCATGATCGTGCTGTGGAATGCGGCGGCGCTCCACGCCCGCTGGGATCGTTGGCTCGGCCCACGTGGCTTTGCGCTCTTCACGATCGGCGGCAACATCGTCACGGCGTGGAGTTGGTTTGGCACGAATCAGCTCGGCATCGGCCTGCACAGTTACGGCTTCACCACGGGCGTGCTCCTGCTGCTGGCCGGCTACGTGGCCAGCCAGATCGCCTTGATCGCGGCCGGTCTGGCGTTCACCCGATCGGGAGCGGCGAAGTCGTAGACCGACACCGAAACGGTTTCGAAATCTCCACACCGCGCGGTTCGCCGCGCCGGTCCCACGGCTCACGCCGTTGGGCTTCCACGGGGCAGCAGACGCATCGCATCGCATTGAATCGCCCCGCCGTGTGACGAGCGAGGGGTTGCCCATGCCCCGGGAGACGGCGTCAGTGGCGAGCGGAGCCAGGATGGCGGAGCGAAGCCAATGCCGAGCGAGCCAAAGGGCAGGGATGCCCGACGCGAGCGTCCGGCGACGGGGTGTGGGCAACCCCGAAGCGTGCCA
>JAFMIU010000102.1 GCA_017853835.1 Pirellulales bacterium
CACGCGTTTCACCCCGCCGGTCCCACGGCTCACGCCGTTGGGCTTCCACGGGCGCAAGACGCGCCGAATCGAACGGAACCGCCGTGTGACGAGCAAGGGGTTGCCCATACCCCGAGAGACGGCGTCAGTGGCAAGCGGAGCCAGGATGGCGGAGCGAAGCCACTGCCGAGCGAGCCAAAGGGCATGGATGCCCGACGCGAGCGTCCGGCGACGGGGTGTGGGCAACCCCGAAGCGTGCCACCACCCAAGCGCCCCCAAGCCGGAGCCGACGCCGGGACGGCGGCGACGGCGCGACCATCCGCGTGTGGGCAACCCCGAAGCGTGCCACCACGCAAGCGCCCCCTAGCCGGAGCCGACGCCGGGACGGCCAACCTCGCCACGCGTGCCGCCCCGCCGGTCCCACGGCTCACAGCGTTGGGCTTCCACGGGCACCCAAAGCGTGCCACCACGCACGTGCCATGCGAGGGCCACGGCTTCCGGTGCCGCGATCAGGGGCGGCTGCGCTGACGGTAGTACTTCAGGCCCGGCACGAAGAAGCAGGCCCAGCTCACGCATCCGAAGATCACGTGCTGGTAGTCGGGGACGAGGCACATCAGGAGGGCGGTGGCAAACAAGGCCATGGCCTGCCCGTAGAAGGCGCCCGAGAGGATTCCCGCCTTCACGAAAAACACGAGACCGGCAAAGAGCGAAAGCACCGGCGACAGCGTCAGCACGGGCAGGTCGAGGAGATACTCCACCGCGAAGAGGAACGAACTGGCGATCATGCTGCCGCCCCAGATGTGGGCCACTTGTCGTTCCACGGCTGTCACGGGACCGTTGCGATGCCGAAGGGCCCAGAAGATCGGGGCCCAGAGCGTGAGACCACCGCCCCAAAACACGAGATACGGCCAGCGTGTTTCGACGCCCTGCCAGGCCATGACGTCGGTGATGCAGCAGAGTGCCAGCACCACCATCGCGTGCCACATCCAGAGCAGGCCCCAGTTTTCAAGCACGACCGCGTGGTGCGTTTCGCGGAAGAGCCGTGAGGCCACATCCCACAGACCGCCCCGCCGGGCCGCCACGGGCTCGCCCGCCAGGGCGGCTCGGAGATCGGCCGCCAGGGCCGCCGCCGATGGGTACCGCAGGTCCTGAGGTTTCTGCAGGCTCTTGAGCGCGATCAACTCGAGATCACGATCCGCCGTCGGATCGATCGTGCGAGGCATCGGGGGATCGGTTTCGAGCACCGCCAGGAGCGTCTGCATCGGGGTGCCCGACTGAAATGGCGGGCGTCCGCACAGCGCCTGGTACAGGATGGCCCCGAGGCTCCACACGTCGGTCGCCGGCCCCATCACCCCGCGGCCTCCGGCGGCTTGTTCTGGCGACATGTAGCATGGGGTGCCGAGAATGGCTCCGGTGTGGGTCACGGAGTCGGCGTCTTCCAACCGCTTCGCCAGCCCGAAGTCGGAGACGTGCGGGCCGCCATCGGGGTCGATGAGGATGTTGGATGGTTTGAGGTCGCGATGCAGCACACCCCGATCGTGGGCTGCCTGCACCGCATCCGCCACTTTCGCCAAGAGGGCCGCAGCCTCTCGCGCCGGAAGGGGGCCGTCGGCGAGCCTCCGGGCGAGTGTCGTGCCCTCGATGAGCCGCATGCTGTAGTAGGGAACGCCTTCGAGTTCGCCGACCTCGAAGATCGGAACGATGCCGGGATGGTCGAGACGGGCCGACGCCTCAGCCTCGCTGCGAAACCTCGCGAGATCGGCGCGGGTTGCCAGGTCGCTCCTCAGGAGCATTTTGACGGCCACGGTCCGCCCGAGGCTGCGTTGGAACGCCCGGTACACCACCCCCATGCCACCCCGACCGATTTCCTCCTGAAGGTCGTAGTTGCCAAACGCGGCCGGCAACGGCTGCATTCCGGGCACAAACCCACTGGAACTGCTTCTCCCGCCGCCACGCGAGGAGGGCTCCGCGTCACCTTCGTCGTGGCACATGGTCACCGCGGACCGGTCGGCCACGGCATCTGCCATCGACATCGTGGCGAAGAGCTCCCGCAGGTGGCTCGCAAGATCGGGGTGGGACGCCGTGAGCTCATCGAGGCGGCGAAGCGCATCGGCCCCGCGACGCTCCGACAACTCGTCCACGAGTTCGGCCAGGAACTCCTCACGGTCGGGCGACAGGGGGGTGGACGAGAGGTGTGGGGTCATGGGGCGTGGCGATGAACTCACAGGGGCAGTGTGCCGCTTCCGAGCGAAATGATAGACGTCCCCCGGCGAGGGCAAGTCGCGTCACCCCACGTCGGTGCCATCGGAGAACCCGTCGCCCAAAAGCACCCGGAGCCGCCGCATCGCCCGGAGATACCGCATGCCGGCCGCCGGCTTCGACAGCCCGAGGGCCAGCGCCGCGTCGGCCGTGGAGAGATGCTCGAAATGGCGGAGCAGGACGATCTGGCGGTCCCCCTCCTCGAGCAGGTCGACCGCGGCGGCGAAGCGCCGTTCCAGCTCAAACCAGGTGGCGGCGGCGGCTGGGGTGAGTTCGCGGTCTGCCACCGCACCAACTCCCTGCTCGACGCTGTCGTCCGCCCCAGCGTCGACTGAAACCTCGCGGTCGAGGCTTCGGGCGGCGGCGACCCGGTGTCGACGATGGGCATCGATGATCCGATCGCGGGCCATATGCCGCAGCCAGAGCCCGAACGGCATCGTGGGATTCGCCAGGTAGTCGGTAAGACGCCGGCTGGCTTCGACCATCACGTCCTGCACGATGTCGCTGGCATCCACCCGTCGTCCGAGCACGGGATCCATTCGCCGATCGACGATGCGCCGCAGCGCATCCCGATGCCGGGCAAGCAGGCTGTTGACGGCATCGGCATCGCCGTCCCGAACCCGGTCGAGCAGAGTGAGCGTGGGCGGCGATCCACCGTCGAACGCCCGTGATGGGGGTGCATGATCCACGCTCTGATTCTACGGTGTTTCGGCCAAGGCAGCGATCGACGACGCCCCACGGAGTCGGCGTCAGGGACGGTGAGCGGGCCCTCCCGCCGCCGATGGCTCATGCCAAAGCGAGGGGTTGCCTGGGGCGTTTTGCCCCAGGCGGGTGGTCGCTGGCGACCAGCATGTGGGGCGAATTGCCCCACATCCCCTGCCGGCCCACGACCAGGATCACCCTGCCGAAAAACTCGTAACCCAATACCACCAAACGACTTCCGAACAATCTCCTGACGTGCCGTGCGTTTGGCCCGGCGATTGCAGATGAGTTCTTTCGTCGGGGCGGAACGATCCGCGAAGCGTGAGGCCAAGCCTCGCCCAGCGGAGCGGCCCCCCCATCCGAGTCCTTCACCAGGAGTCACACTCCCATGGCTGACGTCCACGCCTCGCGCCTGCTCGCCTCACGTGTCCGACTTCCCCGACGGATTCGGGAGGTCGTCATCGTGTCGCCGGCATGCGACGGGTTTGGTGAGTTCGTTGCGGCGGCTGAACGTGGGGACGTGGGTCTCCACATCTGCATCGACGGCCGTTCGGCGATGCGGCTCGCGCGTCGCTTCCATGCCGACGTGTGGCTCGTCGCTGCCGAGCTGCCCGACATGTCGGCGTTTGACCTTCTCGCGATCCTCGTGCCCTGTGTCGAACACGGCACGGTCGATCCGTTGCTGGGTGGTGCGGTCGTCTCGCTCGACCACCTCGGCGAAGGGCTCCGCCCGGGCATCTTCATCGTGGCGGAGACCTACCGTTCGGAAGACGAGCAGCGGGCCCTGAGCGGGGCGGCCGCCGGCTACCTCACCGGCCCGGTCACGCTTGACCTTCTCGACGAGGCACGGTAGCCCACGGATCACCCAGCCATCGGGCTGGGCCGCCCGTTCCTCCGACCTTCTTTCTCCACCTTGTCGATTTCTGCCCTCGCCACGCTCCGTGAAGAGCGCGACCGGATGTCCGCCATGGACCGCCGGATCGCCGACTACATCCTTGCGAATGCCCCGTTGCTGCGTGACTATTCGTCGCAGCAGTTGGCCGATGCGCTGAAGGTGAGTCAGTCGAGCATCGTGAAGTTTGCGCAGCGGATGGGCTACAAGGGCTACCCCGACCTGAAGCTCTCCGTCACCGAGGCGGTGGCCCTCGCCTCGACGGTCGAGGAGACCACCGGGCGCACCGAGGTGGCCGACGCACCCGCGACGCGAGCAGATGATCTCTGGGTGGCCAAGACGGCCGCCGATCGCCAGACCCGCGCGGTCAACGACATCGACACCGTGGCCCGAATCGCGGGCTGGCTCACCGGAACCGACACGCTCTTCCTGGCGGGAAACGGCATCGATGGCGACGCAGCCCACACGCTCGCCAGCCGCGTGTCTCTCATCGGCCGACGCTGCATCGCCTGCCGACAGCCCGACGAACTGGTTGGCCTCCTTTCGGCTGCCACGTCCCGCGACGTGCTGCTCGTGATCAGCGGCCTTGGGGCTGGCAGTGAATGGATGCGGGCCTGCCGCAGCATGCGGGGGCACGGTGGCAAGGTGGTGGCCATCGTACGGAGTCGGCAGGGGGGGCTCTCCGCGGTGGCCGACGCCATGCTCGTGGTGTCAGCCCACGCACCCCAACCCCACATTGAAGACCTCGTGTACGAGGCCGTCATGCGGCAGGTTCTCGACGACCTCTTCCTGCGGATGCTCGCCGGCCATCCCGATGCCACCGAGGCATTCGCCGCCAATCGTCAGCGGGCGTTTGGCGACCGCGCCTGACCCCGCCTTTCAGCGTGGCCGGATCACCTCTCGCTTCACGGCACCGTGGGGGCTGGCCAGGGGTGTCGCAGGAGGTTGCGGGCGTCGACATACCGGGCATCCGAGGAGGTGCTCCCGAGGACGACGACGATCAGCCGTCGACCATCACGCTCCCCGATCGCCGCCAGACACGCCCCGGCGGCCGAGGTCGTGCCGGTTTTGATGCCGGAGTAGCCCTCAATGCCGAGGAGTCGGTTGGTGTTTTTCCAGAGCACGGTTCGCGTGTAGCCATCGATGTTGTCGATCGTGGCCTCGCGGCGACGAGTGGCCACGATCTCTCGCAACATCGGATGCGTCATCGACTCCCGCGCCAGCGCGGCCACGTTGCGGGCCGATGATCCACACCCGTCCACGGTCAGGCCGTGCGGGTTACCGTAGCGGGTTTCTTGAAGGCCGAGCGCGGCAGCCCTCTCGTTCATCAAGGCCACAAACCGACCGAGCGGGTCCCCCTCGCCGCCGAGGCCACTCCCAAGGTGCTCCGCGATGGCCATGGCGGCGTCGTTGCCGGATGGAAGCATGAGGCCGTAGAGGAGCTCGCCAAGCGGAACACGGTCACCTGGCCGAAGGTCGGCCGTGGAGCCCGTCTCCGTGCCCGCCCGCCGCGACACATGAACCACCTCGGAGAGCGCCGCAGGGGCGTCGCGATGTCGCTCCATCACGAGCAGCGCCGTCATGAGCTTCGTGAGGCTCGCTGGGTGACGCACCGCATCCACAGCGTGGCCACCCAGGAGTTCACCCGTGGTGGCATCGACCACGGCCCAGGCCTGGGCGGTGACCAGCGGCGGACCATCGGGAGCCACTTCGGCCACCAGCGGTGGCAAGGGGGGCGGAGTGGACTCGACATCGACGATTCGACCGAGGGCCCGCCAGGTGGCGGCATCCACGCGTCCGCTTTCCGGCAGGCCCACACTCCGCTGAAAATGCATTACAGCCCGGGCGGTGGCCGGCCCAAACGCGCCATCGACGCCGATCCGTTCGTCGGGAGGGAGATGCGTGTTGAGCGTGCGCTGGAGGTCTTCCACGATCCTGCCCGACGCGCCGTCGCCCAGCGATCGCGGCGCCACCTCCCCCGCTTCGTCCTCACGCGGAGCAAACGCCCCGACCGCGATGGCCAGCACCTTGCCGATCAACTGGTCGGCGGCACCGCCGCTCCCCTTGCCATCGGGGTTGTCGCGGGTGAGCACGCAGTAGGCGATCGCACCGCCGGGGCCGTCGATGAGCCCGGCATCGGTTCGCACCGCCGCCACCCATCCCGTCTTGTGGCCCACTCTCGTCCCGGCAGGAAGGTCGGCGGGCAGAGGCCCCTTGTCGGCGCAGGCCCGCAGATGCTCGAGCATCGCCTCGCAGGCCCCCTTTGCCACCAGCCCTTTCTGCTCGAGGCTGCGGTCGTGCAGCATGCCGAGCAACGCGACGAACCCTGCCGCCGTGCCGTTGCCGAGGCCATATTCACGGCTTCGCTCCGCGTTCAGCGAGGTGTCTCGTCGGCCCACGAACGAGTTGAGCCGGATCGATCCCAGCCCGAGCGTGTCGAGCAGTTCGTTGGTGGCGGGCAGGCCGATGCGACCGATCACGAGGTTGGTGGCCGTGTTGTCGGAGTGGGCCATCATCATCCGCACGGCGTCGCGGAGCGTGAACGTGGCCCCCGGAGAGAGCATCGACACCACCGTCGAGCCCTGCACGAGATCCTCGGCGGTGAGCGTGAGACGATCGGCAAGAGATACGCGACCGGCGTGGTCGGCCGCATAGGCCGCCACCATCACCGGCAGTTTCACGAGGCTTGCCAGTGGCATCGGGCGATCTGCCTCAGACACAAACTCGGCGCCGCTCGGAAGATGCCGCATCATCACGGAGGCGGTGCCGTCGTAGGCCTGGAGCAGTGGCCTGACGTCGGCACGGATGGTGTTGATCGGCTCGTCGGCCAATCCAGTCGACGAACGAAGCCACACGACCGTCGCCATGATGGCGCCGCACAGCCACGGATGGCGGAATGACACTCCTCCGCACATGGCAACCTCCCACGCGGTTCACGTCACGGGCAACGGGCCCTTGATGAGTTCCACGCCCGCTCCCGGGGCTCCAGGATAAACCCGCCGCCCATTCACCACCATCACGCCCGTGGCGATGTCGGAAGCCAGGAGCGCGGCCCCGTCCATGTCGACGTGGTCGAGCTGCGGCACAATCTGAGCCAAGGCCGAAATGCCGACCGTCGATTCGGTCATGCAGCCACACATCACCTCCAGCCCGAGTTCACGGGCCCTGGCGATCATGCGCCGGGCGGGCGCCAGGCCGCCGCACTTCACGAGCTTGATGTTGATGCCGTGGAACAGGTCGGCGCAGCGGTCGACATCGGCCTCCACGGCGCAGCTCTCGTCGGCAAACACCCGGAGGCGGGAATGCCGACGAACATCGGCCATCCCTGGATCCCCGGCCGGCAACGGCTGCTCCAGAAACTCGACCCCGAGCTCCGCGAGCGGCCCCGAGAGATCGATCGCCTGCCGGGCCGTCCAGCCGCAGTTGGCGTCGATGCGAAAGGGCTTGTCGGTGTGCCGGCGAAGTTCCTTCACGATCTCGAGATCGTGATCGGTGCCGAGCTTGATCTTGTAGAAGGGCCAGTCGGGCACTTCGGCCAGTTTCTCCGCCATGCGCTTCGGCGTGTCGATGCCGATCGTGTAGTTCGAGAGCGGGCCCGCCGCGGGATCGAGCCCCCACGCCCGCACGAGCGGCACGCCCTGCAGCCTCGCCCAGAGATCGTGAACCGCCAAGTCGAGGGCGCATCGGGCGAAGGAATCCCCGGAGAGGGCGTCGGCGAGGGAAGCGAGGAGCGGCTCCGGATCACGGGCCGTCGCACGGCGGAGCAGGGGGGTGACCGACGCCGCCGACGCAAGGAGGCTTGCGATGGTGGTGCCGTAGTAGGGATTCGTCGTCGCCTCGCCGTAACCGAAGCAGCCGTCCTGGTGCAGCTGCACGATCACCGTGTCCTGCACCGTGACGGTTCCCCGCGAGATCGTGAAGGGGTGCCGAAGCGGAAGATGGAAAGCCTTGGCGGCGAGGTCGATCACGTGCGTCGCCTCCGGGCAGCCAGAGCCTGCACCGCGTCGAGCAGGTCGCCCGGACCGTGCCGGATGGGGTCGGCTGCGGGCAGGCCGAGCGATCGCCGCACACGGTCGCGTTCGGCATCGGCCTCATCGGCGTGAAGCCGGCGGCTGTTGATCGCCACGCCGATCACCCGTCCACCACCCCGGAAGTCGGCCATGCGCTCATAGGCCTCCACCACCCGCTCGAGTGCCGGAAGCGGCAGGTGGGGGAGGCCGAGATGATGGGGTCGCCCCGCCTCGTAGACAAGGATCATCCCGTGGGGATCGCATCCATGAAGCAGTCCGAGCGACACGCCCGAATACTGCGGGTGCGAGATGGTGGCCTGCCCCTCGACGATCATCACGTCGTGATGCTGATTGGCGAGCACGAGCTTCTCGACCGCGCCGTTGACGAAATCCGAGATGACGCGATCGATCGGGCAGCCGCTGCCGGCGATCATGATCCCGGTCTGCCCGGTGGCCACAAAGGCGGCATCGACCCCGCGGGCGACCAGGCCGGCGGCGAGTTCCACCGACGTCACCATCTTCCCCACGGAGATGTCCTGACCGATGGTGAGCACCCGCAGGCACTCTTCGCGGAGCGGCTGACACGAGGCGAGATCCCGCTCGGTGTTCTTTCGCACGTCGCGAATCTCGACGCCCCGCTCGAGCGCGGCTGCGGCGAGTTCGGGGTCGTCGCCGAGAAAGTCGTGAAGCCCCGAGACGATCCGCATCCCCCGACGGATGGCCTCCAGCAGCACCGGTCGCCACGAGGCCGGAACCCGGCCGCCCGGCGGCGCGATGCCGATCACGAGTTCATCCGCGGCCCCGGCGTCATCGAGCGAGGACACCACGGGAATCGCGCCACCCACGCCGAACAGATCGGCTGCGGTGGCTCCCGCGCGGGTCGAATCGAGGATGGCCACGATGTCGCCCGTGCGGTAGCGCAGCAGGCACGAGGCCGTTTTTCCGGCGACCGGTTCGCCGTGGCCCTCCGTGAGCACCACGATCCGACGGGCCACCGAGACTGGTTCACGATGCTGCACGGTGGCGTTGCTCCGGACAACCGACATTCATCCCCGCCGGCCACAGTGCCGCGGATCGAACAACGGTGCTGGAAATATCCGGCACCGCATCCTGCGGCGTCAACGTCGTCGCGGCGCGACTCGACGCGGGGGATCGTCGTGGTTTACAAAACGCTTTCGTGGTCGGGCCCTTCCCCCGGCGCGATCCGCAGGGGGCCTCCGGGTGAGCCGTTCACAGCGCGTGTTTCTCGGATTGGTGGCCGGCGTGCTGGCGGGCCTCGTGCTTCCGCGGATGGCCCCCGATCAGGTCGAGTGGGTGGCGGCCGTCGCCGCCCCGGTGGGGTCGCTCTGGCTCCATGCGTTGCAGATGACGGTGGTACCCCTGGTGACATCGCTCCTGATCGTGGGGGTGGCGCAGGCCGCCGACCTCGCCGCGGGAGGCCGGATCGCCCGGGTTGCGCTGGGCTGGATCCTCCTGCTCACCGCGCTGTCGGCCATCGTGACGGCGTTCCTGGCCCCGTGGCTGCTCTCCTTCTGCCCGCGTGCCGCCAACCTCACGCTAATCGCCGACGGATCGGTGCCGCCGCCAATGCCAAGCCTGGCATCGCCCGTGGATCACTTCACCGCACTCATCCCCACCAACGCCGTCGCGGCGGCGGCCCAGGGGGCGATCGCGCCGCTGGTGGTGTTCACGCTTTGTTTTGCCTTCGCACTCACGCGGATCGCACCGTCCCGTCGGGCGCCCGTGGTAGCGCTGGCCCATGGCGTGGCCGATGCGATGACGGTGCTCGTCGAGTGGGTGCTGGCGGCGGCTCCGATCGGCGTTTTTGCGCTCATCCTTCCGGTGGCGATGCGGGCAGGGGCCGGGATTCTGGGGGCTCTTGGGGTGTATGTGGGTGTGGTGATCGCGGTGTATTTGGTGGTCACGGCCGCGGTCTATGCCGTGGCCTGCTGTGGCGGCGGCGAACATCTGGCCCGCTTCGCCTCGGCCATCCTGCCGGCCCAGGCGGTGGCCGCCGGCACCCAGAGCTCCCTTGCGAGCATGCCCGCGATGCTGGCGGCCTCGAACCGACTCGACGTGCCCCCGCACGTCAGCGGCCTGGTTTTACCGCTGACGGTCTCGCTCTTTCGCCTCACGAGCCCGGCACAATACGTGACCGTGGCGAGCTTCATTGCCTGGTCCCAGGGCGTGTCGCCCGACCCGTGGGCCTTTGGAGTGGCCACCCTCCTGGCCATCGTCATCAGCCTCGGGTCGGTTGGGCTCCCAGGCCAGGCGAGCTTCATGGGCACCAATCTGCCAGTCGTTCAGGCGGCTGGCCTGCCCGTGGAACCGCTTGGGCTGCTGCTGGCGGTGGATCTGATCCCCGATGTTTTTGCCACGATCGGCAACGTGACGGCGGATCTGGCGGTGATTTGCCGAGTTGCCCCTCGCCCCCAAAGCCCCAGGACGTGAGCGGGAATCTCGCCATTCTGGCGATTCGCATTCACCAACAATGCGAATCGTTTCGCCAGAGTTGCGAATGTTTTTCCTTGGTTTGGCGAAAGAAATGGCCAGAAACCACGGCTTTGATTCATCCAAAAACTCGCAAGTCTTTTCAAGCATTGGACTTGCGGCGACTGCCGGGCCTTGTAGTCTTGTGCGTGGCACGCCACGTGCATGTTACTTTCCCGTCGGCAAGGTCATTTTCGGCCTTCCGGCAGGCGAGAAACGAAGAGGTGGGCCAATGCGTCGTTCGGGCAACATCGTGGTGGCGGCGATGGGTGTGGTGTGTGCGATGGCGGCGATCGCCTTCGGCCAAGACACCGCGACGACCGAAGTCGTGAAGGTGGCCTCCCTGTTCGGCTCGTACATGCCGGAGCCTTCGACCTACGGCCTTCTGGCCGGTGCGTCGGTCATGATTGGCCTGGTTGCGTCGCGTCGCCGCGACGCCTGACCGGCTCCAGCGGGCTACGGCCCCGCAGATTCGCACAGCAATGAAAAAGGGCGACCCAATCGGGTCGCCCTTTTTTCGTGCTGAAAGTGAGTTTCATGCTGAAAACAAGCTGCGTCCAGGGAGGCCGCTGCATTCACGGCTGGCCGCACCCAGTCAGGTGCACGACGGGATCCGGTTGAGGATCGACGATCGGCCGTCTCACACGATCTCGAGCGGAGGGCATGGGATTCGAACCCACAACCGGTTTCCCGGCACCACATTTCCAGTGTGGCCGCTAGCCATTCGCTTACCCTCCAAAC
>JAFMIU010000183.1 GCA_017853835.1 Pirellulales bacterium
AAACCGCGTGAGCTGCGGATGCGGCCGCGCAAAGAGGTCCACCACGGGCCCGCTTTCCACCATGTCCTCGCCGAGCGCCCGCTTGCGCCACTTGCCGGTGCGGGCCTTGGCCGGCGCGGCGTCCACGCGGGAGAACCGGAACGGAATCTGCGCGACCTGTTCCGCGAGCGCCGAGACGCACGCATAAACCCACACGCTCTGCTGGTAGGCGTTCATCAGCGCCGCGCCGCCTTCGCTCGCGTCATCGCCGCGCTGCCACGCGAGCGTGCTGGCGCTCTTGCCGATGCCGAAGCTGAACTCACGACTGCCGATGTTGAGGGAAAGTTTCATTTCAAGTCTTGGAGACGTTTGACTGCCAGCTTGCACCAGCGGGCTTCCAGTTCGATCCCGATGAACTTGCGGCCGGTTCGGGCGCAGGCCAGAGCGGTGCTTCCGCCGCCCATGAAAGGATCGAGCACGGTGTCGCCGGGCTTGGTGTGCAGCTTGATGAAATGCTCGGCCAGCTCCACGGGCTTGGGCGTGGGGTGGTCGTTTTTCTGCGGAATGATTTTGCGGATGCCGTAGTCGCCGGGGCGGATGATGTTCTCAATCTTGTGCGATTCATCAAACCACGCAGTTTTCCCTTTGCCCTTTTGACCGACGAGGATGGTTTCGTAGCTGCGGCGATAATGCCAGCCCATGCCGATCTTGCCTTTGTCCCAGACGACCATCTGCTTGAAGTCGAGATGTTGATCCATCCACAGCGACCAGCGGGCAAATTGGGGATCGGGGCCGCCGCCGCCGCAGCAGCAGCAGCAGCAGCAGCAGCAGCGCAGGTTTTGTGCCGCAAATTCAAACAGCCAAAGCGCCAGATTGTTTGCTTGTTTGCCACCATCGTTTTTGATGGGCCGGGCCTTGCCGGGCTTGCCTTTGCCCAAAGCGGCTTCCCGCCTTGCGATAAGATCGCCGTTGTTGTTGTTGTGGCCGAACGGCGGATCAGTGAAGATGAAATCCACCAAGCCCACAGCCGGCGCAATCTTGCGCGCGTCGCCGTGAAAAATCTTGATTGAATATTTTTCATAGAATGGCTTCATCCGACCAGTGCTCCGATCTCTTGTTTGACGGCGGCGGCGCACACGGCGAGCGCCTTGGCCCAGAACCGGTCGCAGTGGGAATCCACGCTCTCGCCCTGGAAGCGTTCGTTGCCGCCCACGGTGATTTCTTTTTTGATCCCGCGCAGATCGCTGCGGAGTTTCTCATCGCGCCGATACCGCAGCTTGGAATCCTCGTGCATGGCGCGGAGCGGATAGGCGAGGTCGCTCTTGCTCTGCTGCGTGAACAGGATGGCTTCCACCTTCCACGAAAACTCCTTCTTGGCTTCCTCGGCGAGCTGGTTGCCCAGGCCGGTGGCGTCAATGCAGCAGCGCCGCACCTGGGGCAGGCGCAGCAACTGATACAGGCGCGTGCGCTGCTCGGCGTAGGTGATGCCGCGCATCTCGATGCGATGCCGTTCCCAGAGCACGTCGCCGACCTTCTCCTCGATGTCGATCACCGAGAGGTCGCCTTTGCGCGCCACGTCGAAGCCGAGGTAGAGCGGGTTCTTGGCGTCCTGCAAATAGTCGAGCGGCTGCCAGGCGTGGTCGTCTTCGCACTTGTTGATCAGCTCGTAGCTGATGAACGCGCTGCCCTCGTCGGCCGGGATGCAGCAATACTCCTGCAACCAGCTTTCCTCATCAATGCACTCGCGCCGCACGCGGGCGAGCCAGTCGGCGCGGGATTCGTTCTTGCCGGTGGCGGCGTTGATTTTTTCCACGATGCCCTGCGCCACGGCCGTCTGCACCGGGATGGTGTGCCGCGACCAGCCCATCGGGTTGCCGCGTTCCTTGATGTCGCGGAGGATGTCGTTGAACACCGTGCCCACGCCGCGATGCGTGCTGATGATGGTGAGCGTTCCGCCCCAGGTCGTCACCGGCTTGGCGAGCGTGTAGAGCAGGCGCTGGTCCTTGTGCAGCGCGAACTCATCCAGGATCACATGGCCGCTCTTGCCCACGATGGCGTCGGGATTGGAGCTGAGGCAGTAGATGCAGATGCCGTTGGCGAATTTGAGGACTTGCGCGCTGATGGCCTTGCCCGCGTCAATCACCTGTTCGCCCAGGTCTTCGCACGCGAAGTTCACCACGCGCGCCCAGCGCTTGCAGTAGAGCAGGAATTGCTTGGCCTGAATCTCGTCGCGGCTCATCACCCACACGTCGAGCTTCGCGGTCTTGTTCCCGGCGAGCTTCACGGCCTTGTAGCTGACGGCGTAGGAAAGGCCGATCTGCCGGCCTTTCTCCACGATGACCAGCGGGCTGGCGTCTTGGATGACGTCGGCCTGATAGCGCATGAAGTATTTTTCGCTCACAGCAATTTCAATTCGCGTTCGATTTTCTCGATGGTGGCGTCGGAGAACCCGCCGTCCGTGCGGCCTTCCTTGATCACGGCCTCGATGCGGCGCTTGGATTCGGCCACGTGTTCCTTGAACTTCTCGATGTCCAGCGCGCCCTTGGAAAGTTTCGCCAGGCTGTTCACCAGGTCGGCGAAGTTCTCGGGTTTTTCCTGCAACAGGTCTTTCAGGCTCGCGAGATCGAACTCGCTGATGACTTCGTAAAGCTGGCTGCTGGCGAGTT
Source organism: Pirellulales bacterium (assembly GCA_017853835.1). Lineage (GTDB taxonomy): Bacteria > Planctomycetota > Planctomycetia > Pirellulales > UBA1268 > QWPN01. Next base: position 2,646 of record JAFMIU010000183.1, read on the forward strand.
GCAACGCGGCTTCATGGATCTTGCTGCCCTCGTTCTGCCGGACAATTTCCAGCGCCATCTCGCGCTTGAACTTCATGTCGTCGAGCCGCTGCTGTTCTTCCAGCCAGTCCTGGTAGCCGCCGTCCTTCCAGTTGGTGATGTTCTGCTCGTTCGGAATCTCGATGGGCAGGCCGTCCGCCGCCGTCGCGCCGTTGAGCTTGGCCTTTTCCAGCGCGTTGATGATGGCCGCGCTGGTCGCGCCGTCGCGCAGCATGAGGTTCACCACGTCCCGCATTTCTTTGGGCAGTCGCGCGATTTTACCTGTTCTTCGGTTGGCCATGTTATGAAGCCGCGTTGGCGGCGGGTGCGACCGGGGGAATCTGACCGGGCCAGCGCCACGTGCCGGTGGCGCTGGCGGTTTCGTCATAAGTCAGCCCTTTGGCCCAGACGACGTTATCCAAGGCGTCTCCGTCCACATCCGTGCCGTTCATGAAGATTTGCGCGTTCACCGTGCCCGGCGTGGCTTCGTCCCAGGCCGTGATGATTGCGGGCCGCGTGACGGCCGCCGCCGCGCCGTTGAGCACGTAGGCGAAGATGATCATGCCGATCAGGTTGCGCCCCTCGGGGGCTGCGCTGATGGCGCTGCCGCCGGCAAGTGATTTAGTGGCTGCGGCCATGTTAGCTCGCTAGGTTCTGCTCGTAGTGCGTGACGCCGAGCGCGTGGATGCGGTAAAGTTTCTCCGTGGTGGCCGGGCTGGTGGCCGGCACGATGAGGCCGTTGTCGGCGAGGAACTGCGCCTCGCGTTCGACCTCGGCGAGGGTGTAATCGTAGTCCGCCTTGCGGGCGTCGCGCTGGATGCGGCTCGCGCTCACGGCGATGGGCCGCAGCGCGTAGAGCTGCATCAGGATCTCTTTGCGGATGGCGTCGGTGCGTTTCATTTGTCTTTGAGCGTGCCGCGGATGAAGGCCACCATCTCGGCCAGTTCGCTGATGGATTTTTGGAGCGTCGCCCACTTCCGCTCGCGGTCGATCTGCATTTCCAGATAGCGCTGTTCGAGCTGGTCGATGCGCACCCGTTCGGTCTGGATGCGTTCCTTGAGGCCGGCCTCGCTGGCAAAAATCATTTTGCGCAGCGCCTTGTCGCGCTGTTCCAGCGCCTCGTGCATGGGCGGCGTCTGGCCAAACAGCTTCTTGATCTGCGACCACACGCCGAGGCCGAGATATACCACGCCGAGCACGCCGATGAGGCCGACCATCCACGAACCGGTGGCGCTCCACGGAACTTCGGGAACTTGGGCAAAAAAAGGCTTCATGCGTTGCGGAATCTCCCGAGGATGAGGCGGCGCTGGTGTTCGCGCGCGGCGGCGGCCTGCCCGCGCCGCGCCAGCTTGCCGAGCTGGTAAATGTTCTTGCGGTGCGCCCAGGTCGGCGCGAGGACGGCGGCTAACTGCGCCCGCTGCGCCGCCGCCCGGAGCGTCACGCGGCGGATGCGCCATCCGAACCACCAGCGGATCATTTGAATGAGGTATTTCTTCATTTTGGCGCGGTGAAAACTTTGTCCGGCTGCACGGCGGCGTAGGCGTCGCCGAACTTTTCGACGGCGGCGAAAAAGTAATTGGCGCGGAACTTGAACATGCCGTCCTCGATGCTGATGCGGCGCAGTTCCTCGTTCGCCAGGTGGAAGCAAGGATCGTGCGGCAACAGCCCGCCGCGCAGCATCTGGTAGAAGACATCATGCACGAGGCTGCTGCGCTTGTTGCTCTGCGTCTGGATGGTGAGCAGGCCGCTGGCGCCGTCCCACGCATAACCGCGGCGGATGATGAGCAGCCCGTCCGGCCGCAGCGAAAAGAACGGGTGCTCCACGCTGTAGCCGGTCATCTTGGTCTGGATGGTGAAATCCTTGTAGACCTGATAGCGGTAGCCTTCCGCGAAGAACAGTTTGGTGTCGGTGGCGGGATTCATGGCGTTCCTTTCATCCCTTCCACCGCGCCGCGCAACGCCTCGCGGGCGATCTGCGCCGCACCGGTCATCTGGTCGCTGGCGTAGTTTTCGAGCACCGCGGAGTTGGTGCCGCTGTGGAACTCCACGCGGCCAAAGGCGGTTTTGTTCAGGAATGCGCGGCGTTCCAGCGTGGCGCCGTTGGCCAGTGTGACCTTGGTGTCGAGGCAGCCAGTCAAGAGGGTCAGCCCCAGCAGCCCACCGAGGCCGGTGAAGATGAAGCGACCGCCTTCCCGCCGCGAGGACTCGGCGGCGACATTGGCGGCGGACTGGCTGGTTGACAGGTGGTTCGGTTTGGTCCTCAACACGCGCCCACTTTTGCAGAATCAAAGAAACTCGTCGCGCCCGCGCGCCGCTGCTGTCGCGTTTGCCGCATTAAAGTTAGAGACGGATTGCGACAACAAAAAACCCCGCTGGAGCGGGGTGGCAGGCTTCAAAGTGCGCGATTCATCTGGTTCTAAAGATGCAAATGAGGATGCACCAGCCGATGACCGTGCCGGGAATCAGGCCGAGAATGATAATCCAATCGGGCATAACGTGTCTAAATCTGATTGTCAAATTGGCGGCGCCGCCAATTTGAACTAGGGCTTCAATGCTCCAACCGGGCCTTGATGGATTCCAAAAACGCCTGCGCCCGGTCGCGTCCGCCGGTCACTTCGCCCCGGTCAACACCGCCCGCGATGATGTAGTTCCGCAGGATTACACGGACGCCTTGCGGGGTTTCCATGATGTTGAATCGCGCCAGCTTTTGTGCGGTCGGGTTCGCGGGCGTGGCCAAGAACACGGCTGCGGCCATGCCGGCATCCTGGCTGGCCTCAATGGTGAAATCATCCGCTCTCACAATGGAGTAGCCTCGGTTCGCGATCTCTGCCGCCAGCTCTTGTCGCACGAGCTTTACGGGTGCGGCAATCGTCACTTCATTGGTGCCGCTGGGAGTGTTCAGGCTCGGAGTGCCGCAGCCCAGCATCAAGGCCAAGGCCGCCAAAGCGAAGAAGGATTTGAATTTCATAATCTCTAAATCTGATTGTCAAATTGGCGGCGCCGCCAATTTGGAAACTTGTTCACAAGGACAGCTTTTGTCTGACCCCCCGGCGTAAACCTGGCCACATGAAAAGGTCATCGAGGGTCAGGATGGAGCCTGCTTTGGAGTTGCAGGCTGGAAATTTGACTGCCGGCCAGCGCCGCGCTTTGGCTTCAGTCTATTATCGCTGGGCGCGGCAACTGCTGGTTTCCGCGGCGATTTTGGATGCGGCAGCCGCGCCGCGAGCGAAGCCGCGCCTTGGCTGGCTACCGCCGCGGAAGCTACGGTTGAACTGACTCCCTTCACGGAACTTTCCCGGAGCGAGTGGATCACGACCTTGGCCGACTCGTAGCTTTTGGGGTCATTGCGTTTCAACCAGTCCAGATCGGTGCTGGCGGGATCAGGGCAACGTGGAACGCTGTCGCGCATCTGCATTGCCGTATCCAGCGGCTTGCCCAGCAAGGCCACCTTGAGGCGCAGCAGCTCCACGGTGCTGGCGCTCACGCTGGCCTTGCCGGTGATGATGCCGTTCACGCCGCCGCGCGTGAGATGCAACTGGCGCGCGGCCTCGGCCTGCGACCAGCCGCTCAACTCGAACAGCGCGATAAATTCCTGCTTAAACGGGTCCACAAAATAAATGTAAAATAATCTTACAAAACGCTTGACGGTGTAATATCACCTGACGTATTGTCACCTTACAAAGGCAACAGTATGTCAGCTCGCTCGAATAGCAACAAAAAAAGTCTGAAACAAACGTGCTGGCAGTTCGGCACGAATGTCTCGGCGCTCTGCCGTGAACTCGGCATCGCCCGGCAGACTGCTTACGACGCCTGGCGCAATCCCTCACTGTGCCCGCTCGCCGCCCTGAAGATCGCGGAACATTTCGCCAAACATGAAACAAAAACACATTGAAAATCTCGCCAAGCACGCCTTGGCCACCCTTCCCGATTCCATCAGCGCCCGCAAGCGCATCCTCACCGATGTCATCGCGGCGCTGCCGCCCGGCGAGCTGGGCACGCAATCGGTGGTGCTGCTCACTCATCTGACCGAGCACGAACGCGCCCAGGCCAAACTCAAATTCTAACCGATGAAACCGGAACAACAATCGCACCAGTGGTTCAGCAAAGGCGTCGCAAAGCACGTCGAGTTCAACCGTCAATTCAAACTCACGCGGCAGGCCGGCATTGATGCCGCGTTTTTCTTCCTGCAAGCGCGGGCCTGCATCGAGCACGGCGACTGGTCGCAGTTCCTGGAATTGCAGGCCGAGAAAATCTCTCCGCGCCAAGTGCGGTTCTACATCCAGCTCGCCGAGGAAGCCATTCAATGGGTTCAGCGCGAAAAGCCGGCCATCAAGAAAGTATCCGAACTGCATCTCGCCGCGCGTGAGATGGTCATGCAATCGCCCAAGGGGCTCGTGGCGCTCTGCCGCGAACTCGGCCACATGCGCAAGTTCGGCGAATACGATGAGGTCAAGTATGCTCAACGCAAGCTCGGCCACTCCGGCCAGATCGAGTTCGACTTTGCCAAGGTGATCGGCCCGCTCGATGTGCTCTGCCACTTCGGGGATGAGAACTACAACTTCAATTATCCCGAGGGCGTGGACGCGGTGCAATTCATGACCGAAGTCGAAACCAAGCTGGAAGCCGCGCTCGCCCGCGTGCGCCAGATCAAGCAACACGGCCGCGTCATCGAAACCTGAACCATCAACTCTCAACTCTCAACCATCAACTGTTTATGAGCTGGTCCCGCACCATCAACCGTTCCCGCAAGCTGCGCGCGCAGAACACCGCCGACCGCTGGCATGCCCATGCCGTGCGGGCTGCGCGCAAGGCCGCGAAGAACCAGCCGGAGGAATCTCACCGTCCTGCGTTCGCGGGGCAGCTTCACAAAACACCCGCGCCGGTCGCCGCCTTGCTGCTGCTCATCGGCGCGGTCTCTCTCAACGCGAATCCAGAATCCAGCATCCAGAATCCAGTATCTTCCGTGCGCCTGCAGGCGCTCGCGCTGGTGGAATCCGGCAACAACCCCGCCGCCGTCGGCAAGGCCGGCGAGACCACGCGGTATCAAATGATACCGGCGGTGCGCCGCGAATACGGCAGCGCCGAGCGCGTGTTGCAAGCCCGCTGCACCGCCTTCACCGCCCGCTTCCAGCGCCCCTGCAACGACGTGGAATTCTATCTCCTGTGGCATCGCCCGGCCCGCGTCACGAACCCCAAGCGCGTGGAACTGGAACGCGCCCAACGCTACGCCAACACCGTGCAGAAACTGAAAGGAAAATGAACACCACCTTCGAGCGCAGCACCGGCAAGGACGTGGAACGCCTCGCCAACTCCAATCTCCCCGGAAAGTTTTAACCAACAAAAAATCATGAACGAACTGGATTTCAACCTCACCGAAGAAATGCGCGCCGAGCACGCCGCCCTCTGCGTGCGCCAAGGCCCGGCGGATTACTTCATCGCCGGCGCGGCCTTCGGCTTTGCGCTCGCCATCATCACGCTCGCCATCATCACGCTCGCCACCCGCCACTGATATGGACGCCATCCTCATCACCGACCGCCCGCGCATCGTCGCCCTCAAGCGCGAACCCGCCCAGGAAGTTTTTAACGCCCCGACCACTAACTAACATGACAACGCACGCCCCTGCTGAACTCATGGACCAGATTGATGCCGAATACGGCCATCGCGCCAGCGGCATCGAGCCGAACACCCCGCGCCCCGAACTCGGCGAGTATCACACCGCCGCCGCCATCGCGCGGGCGCTGAACTCGAACAAGAAATACATCACGCGCCTGGCGCAGCGCGAAGGCTGGCCGGCCCGCAAGGTGGGCAACCGCTACGAGTATCTCCCGCCCGCCCACATCGCCCGCTGCGTGGTGGCTGCGCCGGTGGCCACCATTGAAGCCAGCACCGCGCTGGTGACGTTTGCCGACCTCGCGCACAGCGATGCCCAGCGCGACAAGGTGTTGCTGCGCGAACAGGCCGTGCGCCTGCTGCAGCAGAATCTTTCCCTGGGCAAAGAGGTCGCGTTGCAACTGGTCTGCCAGCACTTCGCCGGCGCGCATCCGATGTTCCCGTGCAGCGTCAGCTCGCTGCGCAACTGGCTCGCCGCCTACACCGCCCGCGGCATTGACGGCCTCGTGGAACAGAAGCGCGGCCGCGTCGGTCGCAAAGGTTTCGCCGTGGACCTCGATGAGGAAGCCATCCTGCGCGGGCGCGCGATGGCGATCGAGCACGGCATCAAGGGCCGCACGAACGTGGCCCGCGCCTACCGCAACCTGGTGGCCGACCCCACCATCCACGGCCCGGCCCGGCAATGGTTGCACGGCGCGAACGCCAGCAAGAGTTACGTGCCGCCGTCAGTCCGCGATGCGCTCCGCACCGCGCCGCTCGCCGTGAAGCTCATCCAGCAAGGGCCCAAGGCCGCGAAGCTCGATGGCCCGTTCACCGAGTGCAGCTACGAGAACGTGAGCGCCGGCCGTGCCTTCACCGCCGACGATATGACGGCCAACGTCTACGTCTGGTGCGAGTGGCCGAACGAGCAGGGTTATCTGCTCATCCGCCCGCAGATCCTCGCCGCGATGGACATCGGCAGCATGGCCTGGCTGAACGTCCGCGCCGTGATGCGCCCAAAAGGGCAATACAACAAGGACGACGTGTGGGGTTTGATGGGCGACGTGATGGATGCGCACGGCCTGCACCTGAACGCCGAGGGCAAGGTGGACAGCATCGCCGTGCTGGAAGGCGGCACGTGGCAGAGCGGCGTGGTGGTCGGCACGAAGACCGGCGTGAGTGATGAGGACCGATTCGGCGGGCTGCGTTCGCTCGGCGTGCAGGTGATCCACACCCGCACGCCCCGCGGCAAGATCATCGAGACCGCGTTCAACAACCTGCAACACGCGGCGGACAACTGCAAAGGGTTCTGCGGGCGCATGGAGATGAAGGATTGCCCCGAGAACGTGAAGCAGGAACTCGCCCTGGTCGCCGCCGGCAAGGCGCACCCGCGCCAGTTCTTCCTGCACGTGAGCGAATATTCCGCGCACCTCAGCGGCGTGATGCACGCCCTGAACCACGAGCGCAACGACGGCAAGATTCTCCGGGGCCGCGCGCCGGTGGACAAGTGGGCCGAGGACGCGCCGCAGATGCTGACCTTCCCCGACTCGCACAAGTGGATGTATCGCGCCGCGTATCGCATCTGCGAAGTCACCCGCAACGGCGTGCGCGTGACCGTGGGCAGCGGCAAATACCTGACCGCCTACACCTACGAGAACCCGGAGAAGCTGGAAGCGCACCGGGGCCGCCGCGTGGTGTGCTACTGGAACGATTATGACCCGGACACCGATGCCGTGATCTATTCACTGCGCAACGGGCGGCCGGACAAACTGATTTGCGTGGCGTCGCGGTTGGCTTCCGTTCCCCGGTTCGGGGCCACCGGTGACCAGATGGCCGCCGAGGCGTCACGCAAAAAACTTTCGCAACAACTCGCCCGCACCGAGAGCAAGGCGCTGCAGCCCTTCCTGCAACGCGGCCTCACCACGGCCCGGCCCGTGCCGGTGGACGTCGGCGCGGCCATTGCCCAGGTCCGGCGCGACCAGGCCGCCAAGACGCGCACCGCGCAAAAGGCCCGCCGCTTCCAGGGCGACGCCGCCGAACTGCTCGATGAGGCGAAGGTAGAAGGAAGAATGCAGAATGAAGAATCTGCGGACGCCGCCGACCTCAGCGCGATGGCGGAAGATTTCCAGCCGCGCCACCAGCTAGAGCCGGCCACCGATTTGAGCGCCGAAGCGCTCTTGTAACCAGACAACCAACAACAACAAAACGCCCCCACTCATAAGGACCAGTATGAGCACTAAAACAGAATCCGATTCCGCACTCCGCACTCCGCATTCCGAAGTCGCGGAGATTCCCCAGGCCAACACCGGCAACACCGTCCGCGCCTCGTGGAACATGAGCGCCGACGACATCCGCGCCAACATCGCCAACTACAACCCCGAGGCCAAGGAAGCGCTCTTCAAGGCGTTTCACTGGTGCATTGACCCGGCCCATCCCATCGCCAAACCGGAGTTTGCCCGCCGGGTGGGCAGCAGCGACAACACCATCTACAAGATCTACACCGGCAAGTATCGCCACCCGGAGACGGGCGAGCAGCTCCAGCCGAACACCGAACTCATCCGCAAAATCCGCGAGTTCCTCACGCTCGAAAAAGAACGGCACGAGGGCGGCGAAACGGAATTCGTCCTCACGCCCACCGCCAAGAAAATCGTCACCGCCTGCGACCTTGGCCGCGAGAGCCAGAGCATCGTGTTCCTGGTCGGGCCTTCGCACGTGGGCAAGACGTGGGCGCTGGAACGGCATTACACGCCCGGCAACAACCACGGCCACACCGTCTATTGCCGGATGCGCGCCGCGAGCGGCCTC
>JAFMIU010000032.1 GCA_017853835.1 Pirellulales bacterium
GTTGGCCCGAGAGCGAGCTGCTTTGGTCTCTGGCAAGGACGGCGAAGCAGCCATAGTCGCACATATGGCGATGGAGCCAGGTATTGGGTTTTCAGACAGAGCCTCGCGTGACGCATGACCGAGGTTGGGTTGTAACGATTAGGAAGGCTCGAACCAAAGCCATTGCCCCACCAACCACGTTCCGCCGATCCAAGAACCAGGCGGGCCGTGCGGAGGGTCGCCGTCCCGCGCCCCGGAACCTGATCTCATGCTGCGCCGATTGTTCGCTGGTGGGTGCTCCCTCGCGATGCTCCTGGCCGCCTTCGACGCCAGCGGCATCGAGATGTTCACCTACTTCGGCGATGGCAGCCGCATCGGCCTGCCGAGCCTCGAGGTGCCGATCGAGGCTTACCCGGGGATTCCCCTCCGGAGCGATCGCCTTCGGGCGAAGCGAAGGGCCTCGCGGCTGCCGCCAGGGTCGACGGTGAGGGTCGGGCCCGGCACGCCCATCGGCAACGTCACCATTCGCCCTATGCCCACGATGCACGCCCAGAGCAGGGTCATCGAAGAGGCTGATACGGCGCCGGAGCCGATCGAGCCACCCACGCCGGGACAGCCGGCAGCACGCTAGGCGCCCACCGGCTGTCCCGTTGGGGTTCAGGCCGCGACCGCCTTACTTGGCGGCGGGCGTTGCGGCTTCCTTCTTGAGCTTCGCCAGCAGGTCGACCGCGTCGGGACGCGTGGCGAACATGCCGTCGTTGGCGAGCATCTCGTCGAGGATCCGACGGGCAAGGTCCTTCTCGCCACGGTCCGAAAGGATCCGGGCGACGTAGTAGGCACCGTCTTGCGACAGCGCGTTGCTGCGACGCACCTGCTCGAGGATCCGTTCGGCATCCTCGCGGCGGCCGAGCTTGTAGAACACCCAGGCCAGCGTGGTGACCGCCGGAATCTGCTGGGGAGTGTTCTCGCGGTACTTGGCGACGTTGGTGTCGGCGAGCTCAAGGGCACGCCGACGAGCCTCGTCGTCGTCGCTCTCGATCAGCACCAGCGCCAGCGAGTTGCTGACGTCGAAGTTGCCAGGCGACTGGAAGTGGGCCTCGTTGAGGTACTTCTCGGCCGAGGTGTAGTCGCGGGCGACACGGGCCACGAGGCCTCGCACGAACTTCCCTTCGAGGCTCTTGGCGTCGAGCTTGAGGGCCGTTTCGCAGGCTGCCTTGGCCTTTTCGATCTCGTTCTTCTGGAGATACCAGCGGGCGGCGAAGAGCTGCACGGCCGGATCGTTGGGAGCCGCCTTGATGGCGTCTTGAATCCACTTCTCGGCGGCCTCGCGCTTCTTGGCCTCGTCGTTGCGCTGGGCCATGGCGAGCTCGGGCAGCGGCGCCTTGGCGTCGATCTTCTTGGCCTCACGGAAGTTTTCGAGGGCCTCCTTCTCCTTGCCGAGTTGGAACATCACGTTGCCCATGCGGAGACGGGCGCCGGCGTTGTCGGGATCGAGCTTGATCCATTCGGCAAGGAACTTCTGGGCATCGTCCCACTGGCGGCGGCGTTCGGCCACGGCGGCAGTGCCGGCCGCACAGCGGATGTCGAAATCACGACGACGCTTCGGATTGTCGTTATAGGCCTTCGTGAGGTCGGTGGCCTTGGCGAAAAGCACCGCCGAGTCGGTGATTCGGCCTTCGCCAAAGGCGAGGTCGGCGAGCTTCAGGTAGGCCTCCGGGTCGGCCGGAAACTTCACCACGGCACCTTCCAGCGATTCACGGGCCGGCGCCAGCTGATTGGCCGACAGCCAGAGGGTGGCCATCATCACGCCCGGAGGCGGGAGCTTCGCGTTGTTGCTCTTGGCTCGCTCGAGGATCGCCATGCACCCGTCGATGTCACGGTCGCTGAACCGCGCGATGGCATTGGTGATCTCCTTGTTCATGCTGTCGTCGGAAACCGCGTTCCCGATGAGCGCCTGGGCCGTTACCTGGGCATGCACCGAGGCGGCGCCGCACGCCACCACCGCGACCACGCCAGCCACCAGCAGGCGACGGACATCGACCTTGAAGCCATTTGCCATGCTCGAACACTCCTCGAAAAGGTGCTTGCCGGGAGCCCGCTCTCGTACCCCGAGATTCAGAAATCCCCGCGATGGGTTACCCTAACATTCGATTTCCCGGTTTTCCATGGGCCGGCCAAAAAGCCGGAGCCGCATGATTCTCGGTGCCGTTGGTGAACGCGAACTGCTCGTGGCCCCCCGTTCCCGCGGTCTTTTTGCGGCCAGGGCCATCTATGCCGGCACGCTCCTCGGGATCGTGGCCACCTGCTGGCTGCTCGTGACCGGATCGCAGCCGGTCACCACGATCGGCGACACGGCGCGGTTTGGGGGCACCTTGATGCGGATCCTCGCGCCGCTGCAGCTCGTGCTGGCGATGATGTCGGCGGCCCTGACGTCGATTGTGGCGGTCGGGGTGGAAAAGGATCGCAAGACGCTCGAACTGCTGCTGCTCAGTCGGCTCCGCGACGCCGAACTCGTGCTCGGCAAGCTGACGGGCAGCCTCCTCCGCACCGCCCTGCTGCTGGTGGCGGCGATCCCGGTCTTCGCGCTGGCCTCGGTGTTTGGAGGCGTGTCGGCCTCGCAGATCGCCCGCGGGTTTGCGGTGACGGTGGCCGCGGCGGCCGTCGCGGCAAGCGTCGCCAACACCGTGGCCTTCTGGCGCGACTCCACCTTTCAGTCGCTCGCCATCACGGCGTTCCTCCTTGCCGGCTGGCTCGCCGTCGGAGAAGCCGCCTCCGTCACCCACGGCCCTCTCGTGGCAGCGGCCGTGTCGCCGGCACGCGCCCTGCTCAGCGCCATCGCCCCCTCCGGCGGCGCAGCCCTGCCTGGATTCCTGGCGTGCTGCGGAGCGCTGGTGGTGATCGCCACCACCTGGGCCGTCGTTCGGGTTCGTGCCTGGAACACCATCGTGCACCTGCGCCCGAGGCTCGATGACGAGATCGTGGCACGTGGCGGACGGCCAGTGTCGCGCGAGGTCTGGCCCAACCCGGTGCTCTGGCGGGAACTCCGCACGCGGGCCCATGGACGAGCCGTGATCGTGGTGCGCATCGCGTGGCTCGTGCTGTTTGCGGCGGCGGTGGCCGGCGTGATCGCGCAGGCTCGGATGCCGCGGCCCGATCGCATCGCCATCGCCACGGCGGTGGTGCCCCTGGTCATCGCGAGCCTCCTGGCCATCACGGCCCTTGCCGTGACGAGCGTGACGACCGAACGCGACCGCGGCACGTTCGACCTGCTCCTGGTGAGCGACCTGGAGCCACGCGAGTTTGTCTGGGGCAAGCTGCTGGGCGTGCTTGGCGCGGCGGCCGACATGGTGATCCTGCCCATCGTGCTCTGCCTGGCCTTGGTGCCCCTCGGGCTCGCCACGCTCGAACACGGCCTCTACCTGGCGATCGGGCTCGGGATCCTGACCTTCTTCGTGGCCGTGCTCGGGGTCTACGCGGGGCTCTCGCACGTGATGTCGCGCACCGCCATCGCCGTCGCCCTCGGCGTCGTCGCCTTTCTCTTCGTCGGCGTGGCCACCGCGATGCGGGTGATGGTGGCCTTTGGCGGGAGTTTCGAACTCCAGCTCGCCCCGTTCCTCGCAGCGATCGTCGGCGGCGCGGTGGGACTCTACGCGGCCCTCTCCGCCCGCAACCCATCCCCTGCCGTCGGCTGGACGTCTGCTCTGCTCCCGGCCCTCACCTTCATCGCGATCACGAGCTTCTTCCAGGGGAGCAGCCTTCAGGTGCTGCTGGTCGTCGCCGTCGCCTACGGCTTCGCCACGCTGGCCCTCCTCGTGCCGGCCATCGCGGCGTTCGACCTGCTCACGGGCCGCACGACGACCGGAGAGTGACGGCTCACCGGAGGAGTGACGTCGCCCCGGAAGCCATCGTCGCCTGCTGCCGCTCGAGGGTGGCCAAACGTGCGGCGACGTCGGTGGTGGCGTCGCCTCGCGCGATCGCCACCTTGTAGCTCTCGGCCGCGTCGGCGAGGCGGCCAAGCGCCTCCTGCGCCTGGCCCTCCATCACCAGCACGTCGGTCGGTGTCTGGTTGGGACCATACGTCTCGCCGAGAATCGCCAGCGTGGCGAGTGCCCGCTGCGGCTTGTTGAGGCGATGGTAGGCCTCGGCCGTGTCGAGCAGCACGCTGCGGTTGTCGGGGTCGATGGCCAGCGCACGGTGGAAGTCGGCGAGTGCCGGCTCGGGCTGCCCACGGCTGAGTGACACCTGCCCCCGCAGCCGCCAGGCCTCGGCCGATCCCGGCGACACCCGCACCGCCTCCCGCGCCAGCCGTTCGGCATCGTCGAAGAGCCCCATTTCGAGATACATCCCGCCCCCCTGCACGCAGAGCGTCGCATCTTCCGGGGACAGCTTCATCGCCTCGTTGACCTGGGTGACCGCTTCCATGCGCTCGCCGCGTTTCCAGAGCACCTCCGCGTAGTGCCGCCGCGCGTCGATATCGAGCGGGCATTGCTCCACAGCGCGTTCGAGCAGACCCTCGGCCCGAACGAGATCGCTGCGATCGGCCGCCGACAGGCCTTCGTTGCAGAGCCTTCGCGCCTCAGCCACCTCGGGCGCCACCGGCCCGCTGCGGTTGACGAGGCTGCACCCCGACCCTCCCGCCACGATGAAGATCGCGGCGCACACGACTGGCACGGCGAAGGGCGAACGCAGGTTCACTGGATGGCGAGGCCGGGGCCGCGAGACGGTAGCGGCTCGGCCCCGGCGGTGACAGGCGAATCAGACTTCCCCATCTCCCCGGAACGACCGGGCCTGCCACCGGACGGCCAAGCGGGCTTGCCGTCGACCCGACAGGCTCCTACCACCCCTCCCGTCACGAGCGTCCATGCGCCAACACCCCCCCATGCTCCGTGCCTGCTTGCTAGTCGCCGCCCTGACGACCGCCGGCTGCAGCGTGCGCGATGAGACCGTCGGGCAGGGCCACGACGATCCTCGGTGGTGGCATGCCACCGCCGCCTCGGGCAACACGGGCCTCATGGCCTCCACCCCGCCGCCCACCGGCACGGGTTCGGCCATCGAGTATGTGGACGGCTTTGAGGCGGGAGTCCGACGCGCGACGGAAGCCGATCTGCCGATGCTCCTGCTCTTTCGGGCCGCCTGGTGTCGATGGAGCACCGAGTTTGCCCAGGCCGTCGTGTCAGACCAGGCCATTGTGTCGCTGTCACGCCGCTATGTGTGCGTGACGATCGACGCCGACCGGCATCCCGCCACGTGCCGCCAGTTTGATGTCTCGGCGTTTCCCACCGTCGTGCTGCTCGATGCCGCGCGGGAGGAACGCTACCGAGCCACCGGTTCATCGGCGATCGTCGATCTCTCGCAGGCGATGGGGAGTGTTCTCGATGCGGGCCCGAGGCAGCGTCGGATCGCCGGGGCACCAAAATCCCCCTCGCGTTAGGCCGATTCCGATACCATCTCGATCGCGGCAGACGCGGGTCTGACTGATGGCTTTCCACCCCGAGTGAAGGAATCGACGTGCCAAACACGCCCACCCCACCACCCGCATCCAAAAAGGGAGAGTTTCACGCCTACCCGTGGTGGAGTCCTCGATTCTGGCATGGCATGCCGGCCGGCGTGTGGTTCGACCTCGTCCGCGAACACGGCGGCCGCGCCTCGCTGAGCCGTCTCGGCCTGATGGCCACCGTGACGATGATGTCGGGATTCAACTCGATCCTCGGGCCCCTCTCCGACGCTCGTTTTCGTCGGCTGCTCGACAACCGTCCCACGACACCGCCGCCGCTCTTCATCATCGGCCACTGGCGCAGCGGCACCACGCTGATGCACGAGATGGCGATGCTCGACGATCGGTTCTGCTGTCCCAACACCTTCGAATGCTTCGCCCCCACCCACTTCCTCCTCACCGAGGATGTGCTCACGAGAGCCCTCTCCTGGATGATTCCATCGAAGCGTCCGATGGACGACGTGGCCGCCGGATGGGACCGTCCTCAGGAGGATGAGTTTGCCCTCATGAACATGGGCGCACCGTCGTGTTACCGACGGATCGCGTTTCCCGTGTCGAGTCCGGCGCGTCCCGAAGCCCTCGACCTGACGCTCCTCCCGCCCGACGAGCAGGAGCGGTGGAAGACGTGCCTGCGACGGTTTCTCGACATGCTCGCCGTGCGCGACCAGCGGCGTCCCGTCCTCAAAAGTCCTCCCCACACGGCCCGCGTCGGCGTGCTGGCGGAGATGTTTCCCGACTCGGGCTTCCTTCACGTCGTTCGCGACCCGTTCGTGGTGATCCCCTCGACGCTCCGGCTGTGGCGGTCGCTCCACGATGTGCAGTCGCTGCAGGTCGATTCCGGTGCGTCGCTCGAGGAGTATGTCTTCGCGGCCTTCGAGGAGATGCACGCCGCCCTGGAACGCGACCGCGCCCGGCTTGCACCGGAGCGTCTGCACGAGGTGCGCTACGAGGAACTCGTCGCCGATCCGGTCGGCACCATGGCGGCGTCGTACGACCGCCTTGGACTCGGCGACTTCGAGCGGGTCAGGCCAGTGCTCGAGCACCAGGCCGAGTCGATGCGCCGCTACCGCACCAACACCTACCGTCACGATCCGCGACTCGTCGCCGAGATCGAACGCCGCTGCCGCCCCTTTCTCGAACGCTACGGCTATGCCCCTCCTGCCGTGGTCTGACGCGGCTGGCGCTGGCGAAGCAGCCGAACCTTCGGATTGGATTCCGCGCTTCGGGTCTCGTCGGCAAACTCCTGCGGCGTCATGCGTATCTGCCGTTCGAACCGTCGTCGCAGGGTGAGCCAGCGAACGACGGCCACGGCTGCCGCGGCGACGGAGAGCCAGGCGGCCGCCCACCACGCCGCCCCAACGAGCGACGCCGCATCAGCCTCGCCCGTCGCCGACGAGATCGCCATGAGAGGACGGAGGCTCCACCAGGCGGCGGTGAGCATCACGGCAAGGCCCGCCGCGCCGCCGATCATGGATCGGAGCGTGCGCAGCGAAACGATGCGGGACACCCCCGCCAAAGGGTCGATCCTCGACCACGCGGGCATCGCCCGGGCAGGAATCCACGAAACCCCATCGAACATCAGGCGGATGGCGATGCCCGCCGCCGCCGCGGCGAGCACCACGCCACCGGTTGGGATCGCCACGGCCACCACCTGCGGCCAGAGCGAGGGTGGCCGAGGCTGCCCCGCGCCGGCAACGGCCGAACGCACGAGATCGGTGGCAGCCGGCATCGTGGCCGCCCCCCAGGCTGGCAGCAGCAGCACCGCGGTGGCCGCCGAAGCCACCCATGCCGGCAGCGCCGCGGTGGGCATCATCCCGCGACGTCGCGCCTCTTCACGCCGCCGCGGTGTGGCCGGAATCACGCGATCGGATTCGCTCGACATGGTGCGCTCCCGAGACCGCGATCAGGGATGGAGGATGCGAAGACAGTGCTCGATCGGCGACTGCACGAGCGTGCCAAACCCGCCGATCCACGAGTCGGCGCTCATGCCGATCACCGCCACCACCACGAGCGACGCCACCGCCTGCACGATTCCCTGGCCTGGATCGAAGGCCACCGTCCGCGCGCAGAACGCGACCGCCAGGTGGCAGACGAGCACCGCCACCAGGGCCGGCAGGGCGAGCGACACGGCGATCGAGAGGGCCACCGCCGGCATCGTCGTCACCGCCTCCATCATGCGATCAGCCCACAGGCGGGGATCGGCAAGCGCCGCCCCGACGGGAATCGCCCGCACGCTGTCGACCAGGCCTCCCACCACGGCTTCGTGCCCACCGGCAGCGACAAATCCGGCCACGCCGAGCCACCAAGCCAGCCGCCCAAGGCCCGCCGACTCGCCCCCGCCTTCTCCCCCGAACTCGTCGGCCCAGTTCAGGCCGGTCACGCTTCCGAGCATGGAGCCGGCCCACCCAGCCGCCGACACCACCATCGCCACCGCGGCGCCGATGGATGCTCCCACCACCGCTTCGATCACGATCAGGGCGGCGAGCGACCCGCCGTCGAAGGCCCGGGTGGGTGAGGCCGCCATCGCGGCCGGAAACGCCGCCACCGAAACCGCCAGCGCGGCGGCGAGGATCACCCGCGGCCCCGCCCCCACCGTCACCGGCATGCCGCCCACCGCGACCACGGCGAGCATCCGCGCGAGCACGCCCGCGGCCACGGCGAGGGCGCCGGCCGGAAGCGCGGGAATGTCCACCAGGGGCATGGCGTCACCTCAGTCACAGTGACGGGCTGGATCAGAGCCCGGCCACGGCCTCCCGAAACAGCTCGACCAACCGCTCGACCATCCACGGCAGCGACACGACGAGCATGGCGGCCATCGCCACGAACTTCGGCACGAATCCGACGATCGGCTCGTGCACGCCGCTGGCGGCCTGCACCAGACCGGCAATCAGCCCCACACCGAGCCCGACCAGGAGCACCGGCACGAGGACGGCCAGGCCTCCCATGAGCATCTGGCGGACGAGTTCGACGAGGTGTTGCTCGGTCATGGAGTGGATTCCTGGAGGGTCAGCCGGAGAGCGGGTGCACGCTCTCGAGCAACGATCGCACCACCAGGGTCCACCCATCGGCCGCCACGAACACGAGCAGCTTCAGCGGCAGCGACACAAGCGACGGGGGAAGCATCACGAGGCCGGTGGCGACGGTCAGCGTGGCGACGAGGATGTCGAGCACCAGGAACGGCAGCAGCATCCGAAAGCCGATCGTAAACGCCACTTCGAGCTCGCTGACAAGAAAGGCCGGCAGGAGGGTCTCCAGCGGCACGTCGTCGTAGGTCGACACCTGCCGCGGTCCCTCCGGGTGCCGTTCGAGAAACATCAGCATGGTGTCGCGATTGCCGGCCTGTTCGATCTGCGCCGCCATCCACCGGCGGACCGGAAGCCCTCCCCGCTCGAACGCCTCGCTCGCCGTCACCTCGCCACGCCGATAGGGCTCGACGCCGTCGTGCCATGCCCTCGACCAGACCGGCCACATCACCATCGCCGACAGGAAGATGGCCAGCGCCGCCACGATCTGATTCGACGGAATCTGGGCTGCTCCCAGCCCCTGCCTCACGAGCGACAGCACCACGCTCATCCGCACGAAGCAGGTCGTCATGAGCAGGATCGCCGGCGCGAGGCTCACCACGCCAAACATCAGCGCCGATGGCAGGATCGTTTCGATCGACAGGCCCTGCGTCAGGCCGGCAACCACGGCAGGTGCCGTTGCAGGAGCGGCCGGCGGCGCATGGATGGGCGTCATGGCCTCGTTGGCGGCCTCGAGCGGCTTCGCGAGATCCTCGCCCCATGCGGGTGAGGCCATCGCCACGATGAACACGAGGAGAAGGGATCGAAGGGCAAGGCCGTTCACGCCACCACCTCCGGACGGCGCGGGGCCGACGCGGCAGGCCGAGGCCGCGGCGACGCGGTGCCACGACGGTCGCTCCGGCAGGCTGCCGCGATGGCGTCGGTCGCTTCGGCGTCGGTCACTTCAGCGAGCGTTTGCAGCCCGGCCGACGACACCCCCACGAGCAGCGTGCGCGGTCCGAATCGGAGAACCCGCACCGACTGCTGGCCGCCGAGTGTGGCCTCCCCGAGCACCTCGAACACGTCCGTCGGCAGCCCGACGCTCCGGCGGGCCGACACGAGCCGATAGGCAGCGACCGCCGCGAAGGCTCCTCCCAACGCCACGAGCAGACGCCAATCCGGCAGCGGCCGGATCGGAACGGCCTTCGGCGAAGACGGGTCGCGTTCGAGCGGCAGGGGTTGTGAAAGGGCCGTCGGACTCACCTCGTGATCAACGACCACGGGCTCCGGAGCCACAGGAGGGGCCGACCACGCCGGCATGGCGACGATGCATGCCGTCGCCATGACCGCGACACGGCAGGAGAGGCGAACGACCACCAGCATCGATGAGTCCTCCCTCACGCCGCGGCTCGATGGGACGCCTTCGAGTCGGGATCGTCTTCGAGCGATGTCCAGTCGATGCGATCCCGCGCCCCCGCTGCCGACGTCCGGCGAGGCAGAGGACGATCATCGGATCGGGCCCGGCCGCCCCGAAATGCCACGAGTGTCAGCATCGCCGAACTGACGACCACCATCGCCATCCAGGCCTCTCGCGGCACGTCCTGGGGCTTGCCGGCAACGAGAGCGGCGATCGTCGTGTCGACATACCAGCCCGGCGTTTTGTCGTTCGATGCGGCCGACGTCACATGGGGCGCTGGCGTGGCCGACGGGCTGATGCCGCCGGCACCATCGGCCGTGTCATGAACGGACGACGCGACGGGAAAGCGGGTGATCACCACCTGCCGATCCCCGGCAGCCGTGCCTGGAGGAAGCAGCTGCAGCACGTGCTGACGCAGCCGCTCCTCCTCGCGATGGTGGACGTCCGCAGCGCTCATGGCGCCGTCGCGATGGGCCGATGCCGCGAGGGCCGTGTCGAACCAGCTCTCGGGAACCGCCACCGACACGAGAATCGTTTCGCCAGCCTCCGACGACGCCTTCGGCACCGCGACGGGCTCGCGTTTCGGGGACGCGATCGTCACCTCGGCGGGACTGTTGGCATCGGCCACGCGCTGCTGGGCGGCTGAGACGGACGGCTCATCCACCACGACGGGAACCGACCGCGCGACGGCGACGGTGACATCGACGACGATGCCCTTCACGAACGAAAGCCCCTGACGCAGTTTTGCGGCGAGGTGACGCTCATAGGCGATGCGACGGGCGAGATCGGGGTCGGCTGCCACGGGATCAGCCGGTGGCTCCGCCGCGAGCGGTCCGGCATGCACCCGTCCGCTTCGCAGATCGGTGACCGCCACCCGCTCCGGCGTGAGCCCGGCGATCGACGCCGCGACGAGCACGCGGATCGCCTGAATCCGCATCGGCTCGAGCTCCGTGTCGAGCTGCGTCCGGACGTTGACGCTGGCGGTGCGCGTCGGGCTGCCGCCGAGCGTGCCATCAAACGACCGCTCGTCGACGTCATAAAGCACCGCGGCCCGCTCGATGCCGGGCATCGAGCAGATCACGTGGGCAAGTTCCTCCTGGATCGCGACCCGAAGCAGCTCCTCCTGTGTCGTCCGGCTCTGCCACGGGCTGTTGCGTTCCAGGGCCCGCCGGAGGCTGCTGCCAAACTCGCGAGGCAGGGCCTCCGCATCGACGAGGGCCCGCATGTAGGCGCTCTGCCTCGATCGCGGCACCCACACCCGGCCACCCTCGGTGCGATGCCCGGCCAGCTGGGCACGATCAAAGGCGGCGGCCACGATCGCGAGTTCGGACGAGGGCAGCACGGTGCCCGGCAACAGCTCCACCTCCTCGCTCGTCGGCCGATCCCGAAGCAGCCACGCGGCCCAGCCAATCGACGCCGCCACGAGCGCCAGGGCGATCACCTGCACGGGCGTCACCCGCGGCGAGCGCCGCTCACCGTTTTCGGGGAGGTCATGATCCATGATTCCGTCCTGCATTCATTCGGAAGGTGTGGGGCCGGTCATGCCGCCTGTCGATGGCGGCCGTGCCGCGGCAAGCGAAGGGTGATGGCCACTCCCCCTTCGGGGCATTCGACCATCGAGACTTCTCCGCCGCAGCGACGCGCCTGCTCCCGCCAGATCGCCACCGGCCGAAACGCGGCGGCCGCTGGCCCTGAATCGGCAACCTCGACCTCGATCGCATCGGACGACTCCACGCTCGTCACCACCACCTCGCGAAGCCGAGGTGTGCCGTCGCCAGCAGACGGAACGGCTGTGGCGGCGATGGCCGACGCGATCACGCCATCGAAGAGTTCGTGAAGCGAGGCCGCATCGGCGTCGGCCACGTGCCCTGCCGCGACGTCGAGTTCGACGCGAACCCTCGAGCCCGGGTCGGTGCACGCGATGCGTGATGCCACGATCGCATCACAGAGGGTGTGAATCGACGTGCCCCGCGCATGGGGCAACGACAGGATGCACGGACCTGGATCGTGGCTCATGGGAATCCTTTCCCCGAAAGCACGGAGTGAAACGAATCACGACGACAACTACCCGATCAACCGACGACCGCAGCCCGACTTCCGCTCGACGAACCGCACATCTCATCCATGAGCCAGCGGTTGACATCAGCGGGAGCGGCCTTCACGAGGTCGCGGGTGGCGGGATAAATCCGCATCGCCAGCGTGGCCCCGGCGGCATGGAAGAGTCGAAGCATGCGGGCCGTTCCGCCATCGGTCGCCTCGGCCGCGTCGGCCGTGCAGCAATAGAGCATCGGCAGCCGACGAACGGCATCGATCTGGGCGAAGAGGGGCTCGTCGAGCGGAAACGCTCCACCGAGCGAGACGATCCCGGCAAACGAGTCGGGATGGCGGCAGGCGATGCGGAAGGCCTCGGTGCCCGACGCCCCCTGCCCCACGAGCCACACCCGCCGGGGATGGACGCTGAGCCGTTCGCTCACGCGGTCGATCGCACGCCACACGGCCGTGGCGCCGCCCGCTGCCTCCACGGCGACGAAGTTGCGGAGGCTCACCCGGGCCATCGTGCGGCCGAGATCGAAGGCGGGACCAAGCGGATCGCTCAGCCACACGAGCAACGGATAGTCGTAGCCCGCCTCGTAGCCCTGCGGCACGAACACCGAGACCCCGTCGGTCCAGTCGGCGAGCGGCCACCGCTTGGGCGCCGGCATGGCCGCGTGTTCACGTGCGGAACGCTGGGACTTTCGGCCGTGCATGAATCGCTCCTCGACGCACCAGGGACCTTCGGAAAAGGCGGCCGCATGTCGCGAGCCTCCCGAAGGACGGCGGGTTCTATCGCAGCCGTCCAGTCCGGAGCAACGCCAGACGGGGCAAGCTCCGTCTGGCGGCGCGAAAACAGGCAAGCCACGCAAATGGGGCGGCTCAGGCCGTTGCCGTCAGTCGGTTCATCACCGCCACGAGGTCCTTGACGGCCGCGATGCTCTTGTCGAGCAACGCACGCTCGGCCGGCAGCAGGTCGAGTTCCACGATCCGCTCCACCCCGCCGCTGCCCAGCACCACCGGCACACCGACGAAGTATCCCCCGACGCCGTATTCCTTGTCGCAGTAGGCGGCACACGGCACGAGACGCTTCTTGTCCTTCACGACGGCTTCCACCATCTGGGCGGTCGCCGCGGCAGGGGCGTAGTAGGCGCTGCCGGTCTTGAGCAGGGACACGATCTCGGCACCGCCATTGCGGGCCCGATCGACGATCTTCTCGAGACGGTCGGCCGGCACGAGCTGCGTGACGGGAATCCCGCCGACACTCGTGCAGCTGGGGATCGGCACCATCGTGTCGCCATGGCCGCCAAGCAGCATGGCCGAGATGTCCTCGACGCTCACCCCCAGCTCCATGGCGAGGAAGGCGCGGTAGCGGGCCGTGTCGAGAATTCCGGCCTGGCCGATCACGCGGTTCGCCGGGAAGCCGGTCACCTGGAACGTGCGCTGCACCATCGCATCGAGTGGATTCGACACGACGATCACGACGGCTTCGGGGCTGGTTTCACGGATCTTCGTCGCGACGTCGCCAACGATCTTCGCGTTGGTCGAAAGAAGGTCGTCACGGCTCATCCCGGGCTTGCGGGCGATGCCGGCGGTCACCACCACCACGTCGCTCCCGGCTGTGTCGGCCCAGTCGGTCGTGCCGACGATGCGGGAGTCGAAGCCCATGATCGGGGAGGCTTGAAAGAGGTCGAGCGCCTTACCGGCGGGCATGCCTTCGGTCGCCGGAATGTCGAGCAGAACAATGTCGCCGAGTTCAGCGGCGGCACACCAATGGGCCGTGGTGGCGCCAACGTTGCCGGCACCGATGACGGAGATCTTCGCGCGTCGCATGGGGGCTCCTTGGAGAGGCGGGAGCCGGGGTCAGGGCCCCGGCCGGGCCAACATCTGAAGCAAGAATCGCCGCGGCGCAAAGGGGGGGCCTTCGTCACGCGGGTGGCACGTCGATCCAGTCGGGAAGCGCGTCGTGACGACGGCGGGCAGCCTGCCTTGCATCCCGACCTGTCCGCCACGTGTTCACGGCAAGCGCCGCGGCAACGACGGCAAGGAGCGCGGCAAACACGCCAAAGAGGAGATTGGAAGCTCCGCCGGCCGACGGCGGCGGCACCCACTCGAGACCGGGCGCGATCACCAGTGGCGACTCCATCCAGCCGCCGGTGTCTCCCGGGCCAGACGGGGTGCGGGAGCCGTCGCCGATCGCGTAGCGATACCGTTTGAACCCAAATCCGGCCACCCGCACCCGCTCGTCGATGACGTCACCTGTGGGCATCCCCTCTGGCAGCGTCACCACGCAGCAGACAACCGGGTAGCGATCCTGGTCGCGGCCATCAACCCGCAGGAGCGGCGTGTCGGCAAACACCTCCAGTTCCCAGTAGTGACTGTGGCCGATGGCGGAGCGCGGCCCCGCCTCGTCGATCGCGATCCGCTTCGCGCATCGAGCCACGCCCTCGATCACGACCGGGTCGCCGCGGTGCATGGCAAACCACTTCTGCTGCGGATCGATGAGCGGCAGGATCTCGGTGGGCCCGCCCGCGTCGCGGGCGATCTCGCCCGGTGCGGCGTGACTGGCAGCCGCCATCACGCCCCAGAAGGCCGCGGTGTCACCGGCCTCGAGCCGGCGACCATCGGTCACGGTGTCGAAGAGCGCGTAGTTCATGCCAAGTCGACTCAGAAGCGTGGGCGGATGCCAGGCCAACGCGGTCGCGGCCACGACACGATCGGGAGGCGTCTGAAGGGAGGGCGGCTGCGCCCCATCGGCATCGGCTGGCCGCGGCCCCCCTGTTCCCGAGAGGGGCAGCCCCACGACCGTCGTGGGCTCGTCGATCGCAACCGATCGAGGCCATCCCTTCGGGGCCGTCGTCACGATCACGTCGACGATCGCCCCCCCCTCATCGATCACCCTCACGACGTCAAACCCATGATGTCCTGCGAGCGTCGCCGCCTCGGGAGAAAATAACCTCGGCACGACCGCCGTGGCGCGGCCGCGAATCCGAACGAGGCGATCCTCGACGACCGCAGGCGTTCCTCGTGACGGCAGGGTGGCCGCCTCGGCTGCCCAGCGATCGGCGAGCGACGGAGGCGCCGGCAGCCGCGCGAGCACCCGCACGAGCATGCGTTCCTGCTCCTCGCCCCACCCGCCGGCAGTCGCGAGCACGGCCCGATCCGATGCCGCGATCTGCTTGGCCGCGAGGAACGACGCGAGATCGACCGGCTCGGCAGCCCCGACGGCCGCCGCCACCGACGCGGCCAGCCATGCGACGCCCCACGTGGCTGTCGTGATCGTGAAACGGCTCATGGTGGTTCCCTTTCGTGGCTGGATTCCATCGAGGCCTCGGCTGCGAGGCGACGAAGCGATTCTTCCGTCGACACCTCGCCCACGGCGAGGGTATCCGGGAGGTGCGGCGATGCACCGCGGCGCGGTGCGGCCCCTCGCGGACGGGTTGCCGCCAGCCACGCCACCGCCATCACCCCAACCAATCCGATCGTCACGGCCATCGCCACGCCTCCGAAGCCGGTGATGGCCGCCGGGGGGGAGGGCGTGGCGAGCCGGATCGGCTCGAGCGCCAGGATCACCGGGGCGACACGAATCGCATCGGTGGCGTTGTAGGCCACGTTCTTGAGAAAGAAGCCCACCACGTCCACCGGCACGTCGATCGACATGCCCGCCGGGCAGTCTTCCGGCAGCGTGAGACATTGCACGATCACGGGCGACGGCGGGCCGCCAGCCGGCTCCATCCAGCACTGCCAATAGTCGCGCACCCCGTAGTCGTTGTCGGGCGCCTGCATCGGCTCGGCGCGGCGCAGGGTGCCTCGCATGCGCACGAGCCTGCCCCGAAACGATCGAGGCTGGCCGAAGACTTCCGCGAATCCGACGTCGGTCGGCCCCGCCCGCATCAGACCCGCACGGCCTTGATCGCGAAGCGTCAGCCAGGTCTGCAGCCAGGCGTCGTTGTCGGCCTCTCGAAACAGCGTCGCATCCCGTACCCGGGCGAGCGCGGCACGGGGCGCCGCGAGGAGTTCCTCCGGCCCGGCCTCCAACGCCGGTGCTTCGGCCTCGATGATGACCGTTTCGCCAAGCGGCCGCGGGCCCTCCACCGACTCCAGGCGGGTGTCGACCTGCTGAACGAGGGACTTGTGAGGTGGCGACCAGACACGTTCCAGCCACCCGATCACGATCAGCAAGGCGCAGGCCACGGGCACCACCCGCCAGAACAGCCTTCGTCGCTCCGCCGGCGCAAGGTAGTTGCGCGGGCGGGGACCGGTCACGATTCGTTCCGCGCCGTCGCGGGATCAGCCGCGGCGGCCGCGGCCTCGGCGGCCTTCTGCCGTCGCATCTCGCGCCAGACGTAGGCGCCGAACGACCCGACAAGGGTAAAGGGCATCGCGAGCATCAGCAGGATGCTGTAGAAGTAGCCCCGGGCGATATTGAGCCCCTCAGGATCGGACGTGTTCACCGCGTCCTTGCAGGTGGGGCACCCCATCGCGTCGGCGGCCATGACTGCCGCCATGATCACGATCACGCACCCGAACGCGGGCGAAATTCCACGACGGTATCGCATCACTCGATCCTCCGCTCGCATTGTAGACCGTCATCATGCCCCCGGAAACCAGTGATAGACCATCAGGTAGATGACCACCCCCGTCACCGACACGTAGAGCCAGATCGGGAGCGTGATTCGGCCGAGTCGGCGATGGGCATCCCACCGCGACTTCCATGCCAGGAAAAACATGCGGAGCGCCAGCACCGGCACCACGGCGGCCAGGATCACGTGCGTGATCAGGATCGCAAAGTAGACGATGCGAACCGGCCCCGTGCCCTTGAAGGACACATGGCCGACGGCGTAGTGGTAGGCGAGGTAGCAGACGAGAAAAACCGCCGAGACGACGAACGCCGCCACCATGGCGGCCCGATGAGCTCTCACGTTGCCGCGGCGAATGCTCCACCATCCGGCTACGAGCAGGAGCGTCGCGAGCGAGTTGAGCACGGCGTTGACGGTGGCCAGCGGGTGGATGCCGGCGACGACGTCACCGAGAAGCGGCATCATGGGACGGCTCCGGCTGGCTTCTCCGCCAGGACCTCGCGGATGAGCTTCTTGAGGAGATCGACGCGGTCCTGCTGGAGGAGGTGGTAGCCGCCGCGCAGCCTGCCCTCACGGTCGAACACGACACCGCGCTCCGAATGAACGCCCAGTTCGACGGGCAGTCGGAACAGCGTCGTGCCGACCTTTTCGATCAGCGTGAGGTCGCCCGTCAGAAACTTCCAACGGGCCGGCTTGGCGTCGAACCGCTCGGCATAGCTGGCGAGCATCTTCGGCGTATCGTTCTCAGGGTCGCAGGTGAGGCTCACCACCATGAAGTCAGGATCGTCGATGTCCCGAAGGATCTCCGCGATCGCCTGATTCTCCCGGAAGCAGGGACCGGGGCAGCTCGCAAAGAAGATCGCCCCCATCCAGACGCGTCCCTCGAGCGCCGTCGAGGAAAACTCCTCGCCCGTCTGGTCGGTGAGCGAAAATGGCACGTCGGCCAGTTTCGGCACCACCACGTCGTCTGCTTCAGGCTCGGGCGAGACCTTGCCCACGACCGGCGCGGGGCGGGTCGTCGTCTCCGTGGCCGCTTTCTGGCCGCACCCGGCCGCCGACAAGGCCAGCAGCAGGAGAATCACCTCGCACGATGCACGCATGGCTGGCCCGGCAGGCTAGTGGGCCGCCGCCTCCACAAATGGTCCTTCCGACGACGCCTTTTCCAGTTCGATCAGGTCGGCGGGACGAGCCATGTGCATGGCCCGCTCCTGCGAGACCATGCGATTTCGCATGCCGACGTCGGGGATGAGCATGATCGCCAGGAAGAGGGCCATCATCGCCGCGGGAATGGTGAGCACATACTTCCAGTTCGCCTCCCACCAGACGTGCATGAAGAACAGGATCACGAGCATCGCCTTCGTGCACGACACGGCCATCATGAACGCCCACCCAACCTGCGGCTGATCCCGCCACGGCCAGGCGGGCGAGTAGGTGAAGAACGACATCGTGGTCAGCCCGCAAAGGGCGAGAAACACGAGCACATACTTGCCGAGGCCCCCGTGGGCGTGATGCTCGCCATGGGCTGCTTCGATCGAGTGCTGCAGCGTCTCGTCGGCCGATTCCCCGGGACGGGTGACGGGGCCGTGGGTTCCGTGGTCGGACATGAGTGAGGCTCAGAAGAGGTAGAGGAGCGGAAACAGGAAGATCCACACAAGATCGACGAAGTGCCAATAGAGGCCGATGTTTTCGATGGCCCCCGCCCGCTTCGCATTGAGCGTCCAGGTGCACATGATCGCGAACACGAGCAGTCCCACGCCGACGTGAATCGCATGGAAGCCGGTGAGCAGGAAGTAGGTGCTCGCCCACATGTTGCCGCCGGGGATCACCGTGGGCAGTTTGAGCCACGGGAAGGCGTCGTTGAGGCCGTGGGCCCCGTGACCACCCCCGTGATCCGCTCCCTCAGCGGGCACCGGCATCACCTGGTCCGCGATCACCGCCATGTCAAACGACTGCTGATCGGGGCTCGCCAGCATCTTTTGAATCTGCTGGAGCGATCGGCGGGCGGTCACCTGCTCGGCCGTGAGCGACGACTCTGCCACCTCGTCGAGTTCCTTGAGACGGTCGTAGGTTTCGGGCTCCGTCACGCCGTGAAGGGCCGCCCCCTGGGGCGACCCATGCCAGGCGACGGACCACGCGTACTTCATGGCCGCCCAGGCGTCTTTTGGCTCACGCCGGAGTTCATCGAGCCGGGCTCGCACCGCCGAGCCGTAGTAGAGATCGGGCCGCTCGTAGATCCGGCTGTGGGGCATGGCCGGGTAGATGCCGTGGGAAAACTTCGCGCGATACTCGTAGCCCTTCACACCGAGGAAGAGCCCGCCGAGCACGAGCGTCAAGAGCATCCAGATCTTCGCCAGGCTCGCCTTGTTGGCCCTCGCGGATTCGAGGGCCAACACGATCGTGACGCTGGAGCAGATCAGCACGAACGTGTTGAAGGCACCGATCGGTTCGGAGAGATGCACGTGGTGAGGCTTCGGCCAGATCGGCGCCCCGAACCGGAGCACGACGTAACTGCCGAGCAACGCCGCGAAGAACATGATCTCCGTGGAGAGAAACAGCCACATGATCAGCTTGCCGCGGGTGAGCGGGAGGCCGGGCTGGTACTGAAGCGTCACGTGACCATGGTGGTCGCCATGCCCGTGGTCGTGGCCGTTGGTGATCGAGGCGGCGGAGGCGTTCATGAATCTCGAACTCGAAGAAGGAACATCGGTCAGACCGGTCGCCCAAACACGACCGCCGCAGTGAGCAGGCCGAGCAGGGTTCCGAGGGAAACAAACAGGAGAAAGCGGGCGGAGGCGTCGTCGCGGCGAATCGCAAACTGCACCGAGGCGCCGACGTAGGCGATCGACGCCACCGTCGCCGCGAGGAAGAGCCGGATGCTACCCGAAGGCACGGCCAGCACGAGGCTTGCCGGAACCATGGCGAGGGCCGCGGCGAGCGACTGGCCGGCGGCACGAAGCCCCGATGGATCGACCACCGTGAGCATGCGGAGCCCTGCGGCCTCATACTGGCGACGGTAGAGCCACGCGATCGCCATGAAGTGCGGAAACTGCCAGAGGTAGAGCACGGTCGCCAGCGACGCCGCCGCCAGAGCCCCTCGGGCATCGCCCGACGCCAGCCTCGCCGGGCCGTCACCCGCGAGCCAGCCGATCGCCACCGGCAGGGCACCCGCCACCGCCCCAACGGCCGTGTTGAGGGGCGTGATCCGCTTGAGCGGCGTGTAGAGCGCCACGTAAAGGAGCCACGTGGCGAAGGCCGCCGCGGCGGCCGCCCAGCCGAACGACGCCACGATCATGATCGAGCCGATGATCAAGGTCACGGCCGACACGAACCAGGCATCGGTGGTGGCCAGCCGACCGGCGACGAGCGGCCGCCGTGCCGTGCGAGGCATGAGCCGATCGCTGTCGCGTTCGAGGATCTGATTGACGATGCTCGAACTCGCCGCCACCAGCCCCGTTCCGACCAGCAGGCCGGTGAACGCCAGCAGGCTCTCCGGCCGCCCGGCGGTGAGCCAGAAGGCGGCCACGACCGTCGCCAGCACCATGAGGGCGATTCGCGGACGCACGAGCTGTGACACATCGGCGGCCCATGCCGCCGCGGTCGGCTGCGCACCATCGCCCTCGAGTGATCCACCGACGATCGCTGCGGATGCGGCCACGTCGCCAGCCATGGGTGGTGTCATGCGAAGGCCCTCGACTGCGAGGAACTGCCCGCCGCTGACGCTGACGTCACGGCACGCCATCCACCTGCATCGATGGCTAGCACCACCGAGGACGCGAGGATGAGCATGCCGAGCACGACGTGTCCGGTGACGACCATCGCGCTCCACACGCTTCGGGCGCGAAGCGGCTCGGAGAGCCACGACTCGGGCACGAGTCCGGCGGGCATGCCCCAGCTCACCACCCATGCCCCCAGGCCGAGGAGCAGTTGCAGCACCACAAGCGCGACGATTCCGCGCGACCAACGCCTCGACGACAGGCTGCCGTCGATCCCCACCGACGATGCACTCGCGACGGCAAACACCGTCACGGCGAAGGCCCCGAGGATGTGCAGGCCGACCAGCCCACGAAAAACGCTTGGACTGACCGCCGCATCGAGATGGCGAAGCTGCGCGCCGGCAACGAGCTGGAGGTAGGAGGCGACCACGAGCGCCACAGGCAGCCGCGACAGCCGCGTGCCCTGCTCCGACGACCGCCGCGAAAGACAGGCGATCGCCACCGCCACGGCGAAGAAGAGGGGGCCGGTGCAGGCGTGAACCTTCGCGACGGTCTTGTCGTCGAGCAGCACACGCGCCCCGCCAAGGGCCCCCTGCACCACCACCAACGCCACGGCCGCCATCGCCAGCCACTTCACCATCGGCCTGGCCGATGACCGCCAGGCTACGGCCGCGAGCACGAGGGTGACCATTCCGGCAAGGGCTCCGAGCAGTCGATGCCCGTGCTCCAGAAAGAGGTCCCACGGGCCCTGAAGCCAGTCGGCCCACGGGTAGAGGAGCAGGTTGTGGCCGTAGGTGCCCGGCCAGTCGGGAACGGCCATCGCCGCTTCATACGTCGTGACCAGCGCCCCGAACGACAACAGCACGGCCGTGACGCCCACCAGCAGGCAGGCGACAAGGTGCGTCCAGTTGAAACTTCGGCCTGTCATCGGTGGCGTGGGATCGGCAAACGGGAAGCGGACGGTCGGTCGCCCATCAGTGGGCGGCGGCAGCCGCTGCCGCAGCGGCCTGGTTGGGCGGATCGGTCTGCATCAGATGGTCCTTCTCCACCCCGGGCACGGAGTATTCGTAGGGGCCACGATGCACCACCGGCTGGAAGTCGAAGTTGCCGTGGCCCGGAGGACTCGGCGCGATCCACTCGAGCGTGTTGGCGTTCCACGGGTTTCGGCCAGCCCGAGGACCCCAGAACATGCTGTAGATGAAGTTGGCCGCGAAGATCACCTGCGTCGCCACCATCCCGATGGCGCACCACGTCATGAAGGCGTTCATCGGCTGGAGATGATGAAACGTCTCGTAGTGATAGGCATCGGCAAGCCGGCGAGGAAACCCGACGGCCCCGAGAATGTGCATGGTGAAGAAGGTGCCGTTGAGGAAGATGAACGTGAGGAAGAAGTGAACCTTCCCCCAAAACTCGTTCATCGTCCGACCGAACATCTTGGGAAACCAGAAGTAGATTCCCGCAAACACGCCCATCGCCGTGCCGGCGAAGAGCACGTAATGGAAGTGGGCCACGATGAAGTAGGTGTCGTGGATGAAGATGTCGACCGGCGTCGCGGCCATGAAGATGCCCGACAGGCCACCGATGATGAACATCGACACGAACGACAGGGCGAAGAGCATCGCCGTCGTGAACTGAATCCGACCGCCCCACAGGGTGCCGAGCCAGTTGAACGTCTTCACGGCACTCGGAAGGGCGATCATCATCGTCGACACCATGAAGGTGATGCCGAGCGCCGGGTTCATGCCCGACATGAACATATGGTGCCCCCAAACGATGAAGCCGAGGCCCGCGATGCCGGCGATCGAGTAGACCATCGGCCGGTAACCGAACAGCGGCTTCCTGGCGAAGACGGTCAGGATGTCGCTCACCATGCCCATCGCCGGCAGGATCATGATGTAGACCGCCGGGTGGCTGTAGAACCAGAAGAGGTGCTGCCACAGGAGCGGCTGGCCGCCACCGGCCCCCGCGATCGCGTTGTTGATGACGTTGCCCTCGGGCGAGAAGAAACCCGTTCCAAGCATCCGGTCGCTGAGTTGCATGAAGCCGGCAGCCGTGAGCACCGGCAGCGCGAAGGCCTGGAGGATGGCCGTGATGAACATGCCCCAGATGGTCATCGGGAGCCGAAACATCGTCATGCCGGGGGCCCGCATGAGAATGATGGTCGTCATGTAGTTCACGCTGCCGAGCATGCTCGACACGCCGACAAACGTGAGGCCCAGAAGCCAGAGCGTCTGCCCCATCGAACTCGCGGGGGACGAGGCCGGATTGGTCGAGAGCGTCGGGTAGCTCGTCCAGCCGCCGGAGGCCGCGCCTCCCTCCACGAAGAAGCTCGCCCCAAAGCAGATGAAGGCGGGCCACATGAACCAGTACGACAGCATGTTGAGCGTCGGAAACGCCATGTCGTCGGCACCGATCATGAGCGGGATCAGGAAGTTGCCGAAGGCGCCGGCGAGGATCGGGATGATCACCAGGAAGATCATCACCGAGGCATGCATCGTGAAGAGCATGGTGTAGAACTCGGGCGACATCTGCCCGCCCTCCTGGGCGAAGAGCTTCCCGAGCACCGGCACATCGGACCACGGCCAGGCCACCTGCCACCGCACGGCCAGCGCCAGAAGGCCGCCGACCAGGAACCAGAGCAGCGTCGAAAACAGGAACTGCAGCCCGATGACCTTGTGGTCTTTCGAGAAAACGTAGGTCGAGAGGAAGTGCGACAGGCCGCCCTGTGCGTGCCCGTGGGCATGGGGGGCCGCATGGCCGTGATCGACGGCGGGCGTGACGGCGGTGGTCGGCGGGGTCATTGTGGGATCCTCCGGTGCGTCGAACTGATCGGCGTGTGTCTGGTCATTCGGCAGCCACGTCGGCTTCGGCCGGCGGCTGGGTGGCCTGCTGCTCGGCATACTTCCGCTCGAGCCAAGACTCGAACTCGGGCCGCGACTCGAACGTCACTCGCCCCTTCATCTTGTAGTGGCCCCAGCCGCAGAGTTCGGCGCACACGATGTCGAACTGGCCGACTTCGCGGGCCTTGAACCATACGGGGATCTTCATGCCCGGCACGGCGTCCTGCTTGATGCGCAGGTTGGGCAGGAAGAAGGAGTGGAGCACGTCCATGCTCTTGAGCTGAATCAGCACATCCTCGTCGACGGGCAGGTGAAGGTCGTTCACGACGAAGAGGTCATCGGCGGTGCCGAGCGTGCCGTCGCGGCCGGGATACCGCAGTCGCCATTCGAACTGCCGGGCGATCACCTCGACGGTCGGCGCCATCGACGGGCGTCGCATCTTCACGTCGGCCCACGCATTCATCTGGTAGATGGCGAGGAAGACGAGCGTTGCGGCGGGAATGATCGTCCACACCACTTCGAGCGTGTGGCTTCCCTGGATGTAGGTCGCATGGCCCTCCTGATTGTTGCGGTCGTACTTCCACATGAACCAAAACAGCAGGAACTCGGTCACGACGAACACGACGCCGGTGAGAACAAGGATGAAGTAGAAGAGCGAGTCGATCGCCGCACCGTGCGTCGACACGTCCTTCGGCAGCCAGTGGTCGTAGAAGGGCGAGATGGCGAACGTCGCCACGCCCAACACCGGAACGGCGAGGAAGAGCAGAGCCCAGAAGATGCCGCCAATGCGTTTGAACACGTCGAAAACTCCGTCGTCCTTCAGATCGTCGTGACCATCATCCCGCGTCGCCTCAGAATCGATCCTTCGCCACCATGGGCCGATCGGCGCCGAGCTCACCGTCCATCTCGTAGGGAAGCGAGCGGATGTAGTTCACCAGGTGCCAGATTTCCTCGTCGGCCACGCTGCCCTTGCCACCCGGTCCCGATGGGCCGACACCCGGCATCGGGGCGCCGTTGATGCCGGTGTAGAGCCGCCGGTAGAGGTCGATCGGGCGACGGCCGCCGCGGTAGTGACCGATCCGCAGGTTCCGAGGGGGAATGGTTCGGGGCCGGAGGGCATCCCCCTCCAGCACATGGGCAAACGAGTCGAGCCACGCCGACCGGGCACGGTGGTCGGCCAGGGCATCGGAGCTCATGCCACCGGTGGCGGCCTCCTTCGAGGAAAGAAGCCCGACGGCCACTTCGGCACTCACGGCCACGATCGCCTTGTTCCAGTCGTCGTAATCGTTGGCCTGGCCGTCGCCGAGGGCGGTGACCCCGTGGCACTTCACACACCCGCCGTCTCCAAGAAACAGCGCCTTCCCGCGGGCCACCGAGTCGCGATTGGCAAGATCGTTGCCGGGGAGGTTGAAATCGACACCGGCCGGAATCGCCGCCACGGGAATCCGGGCATCGGCCGCACCCTGCCACTTCTCGGCGATCGGGGTGAGAACCTCGTCGACCAGAAACTCCTTCGTGGTCGGCAGCGCTTCATCCGCGCCCAGTTCCTGTTCGGCGTAGGTGAACAGCGCGATCTCGGCCTCGCCTCGCATGCTCAGATACTTCACATACTCGGCGAGCGCATCGACCTGGGCCGGGGGCAGAAGGGCGAAGGACGGCATCGAGGTGCCGATCACGCCCTCGTGCAGCAGCCGCACGAGATCGTCGTGGGTCGGCTTGGCATCGCGCCAGGTGCTCTTGAACTTGAACTTCCCCTGTCGGTAATCACGGGGATACGGATTGAGAAACGCCGCAGTCGGCCCCATACCGTCGCCCGAGATGCCGTGGCAATGGGCGCAGTGCTCGCGATAGAGGCCGTTTTTCCGGCCCACGATGTCGCTGCGCACGGGCCCCGCCGCCAGCTGCAGCTTCGCCAGATCGAGGCCCGTCTCCGGAAGGGCGACCGGTTCGTCAGGCGTGCCGAACATCGCCTCGAGAATCGTCGCCACCTGCTGCTGCCGCTCGCGCGACCACGACGCCCAGGGCTTCTCCAGACCAGACTCGGGAACCGTGGCCTTCGTGGCCTGCACCATGTTGAGCCGGAACGAGGCCGGCGGGGTCTTTCCGCAGCCAACGGCGGCGACCGTGACGATCGCGATGATCGCGGCCACGAAACGATGCGAGGGGGACGACTGTCTCATGGGTCTTTGGTGTCGGGGGAAGCAGGGGGTGTGGGCGATCACGTTCCGATGGCTGAGGCCGGCACGTCGAGCACGCCGAGATCCTTGATTTCGTCGGCTTGCAAGGTGAGCGTGAATCGTCCTTTGGGATTCCACTTCAGCTCCGGCTGCTCGAGCACGAGCCCGCCGCCGGAGCCGGTTGATCGCGCGTGCCAGACCTGAAACTCGAGCGGCTCGCCCGCCGGCAGATCGGGAATCTCAAACGACCCGTCAGCGGACGACACCGCGACATAGCCGTCTTTGCGGAAAATCATGTACGCCTTCATCCAGGGATGGATGTTGCAGGTGGCCGGCCGAGGCATGCCCATCTCGCCGGCGGCCGTGTAGGTCGTGCCCTGACCGGCCGGGATCAGCTGGTTGAAGCTCGTGCCGTCGATGTTGGTGTTGTGGCCCACCGTGTCGCTGTTGCGCACGTCGATCGGCTGGCCGACGCGGGCCACCAGCACCGGCGTCAGGAACTCGCAGTTTCTCTGGTCAAACACCACCGGCGTGGTGGGGACGGGATTCTTCACCCGGCTCGACTTCCGCACGAACACCACCACGTCGGCGAGTCCCTTGCTGGACGTGTCGACGCGAAGCGACTGGTCGAACAACTTCGACATCTTCCCGCACACTTCCGTGTCTTTGTCGACCACGAGCGGCTTGGGCTGGCCGGGGTCACCCGCAAACACAAACCGGCCCTTCAGGCCACCCCACCCGGTGCCACTCACCTGGGCCTCCCCTGCACCACCACCGGCCCCTGCAGCCACGGTTGTCAGGCCTTCACGGATCGTGATGGCCGCGGCAGCATCGGCGACGGGGGCTTCGATTCTCGGACGACTGCACCCCGACACGGCGGCGGCGAGGCCGAGAACACACAACGGAGCGAACCGGGTGGAAAGGGTCATGGAGGAATGGGCTCGTCTCGGGTTCACTTCTGGAAGATGGCGGGGGCGAGACCGATCTCGCCGAGATCTGTGCCGCTCGCGGCCACGGCGACCTTCTTGCGGCCCTTCGAGGCCTTTTCGGACTTGCCGCCGATCGTCATCTCGGCGATGTAGCCGGCCTTCTCATGCCAGAACTGCAGCTCGACCTCGCCGGCCGGCACATCCTTGATCTCGAACGAGCCGTCGGCGGCCGACACGGCAGCGTAGGGATTCGGCCGAACGACGAGCCACCCCTTCATCCATGGATGGATGTTGCAGGTGACCTGCGCCGGAATCGCCTCGTCCGTCGTGAACTTCACCGTCGCCTCGCCGCCGGCGGGGATGAGGTTGTTCGAGGGGGCATTCTTCTGCGTGGCGATGTTGCTGTTGTGGCCAATCGTGTCGGAGTTCTTCACGACCAGTTCCTGACCAACCTGAACGAACGTCACATGGGGCTGGAACCGGCAGTCCTTGTTGTCGAGGACCACCTTCGTTGACGCGGCGGCTGCGGCAGCCTCAGGCTTCACCTTCACACCCTTGTCGCGCACAAAGACCACGACATTGGCGACCCCCTTGTCGCCCCCGACCATCAGTTCCTCGGCCACGAGCTTGTGCTTGCCGCAGACATCGACGTCCTTGTCGATCTTGAGCTCGACCGGGGCCGCGGCATCACCCGACAGCACGAACCGCCCCTTGATCGTGCCCCAGTCGTCGGCATGCGCCGATCCGGCAGCCAGGAATCCAAACGCCACGAGGACGGCCGAGGAGAGCCGGGGGAAGCGTGTCATGGGTGTTCTCCGAAGGTGGGACAAGAAGGGAGGGTGGGAGCGAAGCACGGCGGGACGCCGCGAACGCCTTTCTAGTTTAGTGCGATCGGCGACGGAGACGAATCGATCCGCGACAGCGGCACGACCGCCGGTTGGGAACCGGCCGCGGCCTTCGTCGCGGGGGGTGTGCGCTGCCCAGGACCGCCAGCCGGAGGCGGTGGCTGCCGGAGCACCGCCTCGAGCGACAGATTCCGCTTGGCGAAGGTGTCGAACTGCATGAGCAGGTCGGTCAGGGCATCGACCTGCTGCTCGCTCGAACCCGCATAGAGATCCTGGCTCACCGGCTGGTTGAACGGAATGTTCACCGGCATGCCCGTGTAGGGGAGGAACCGCTTCGGGTTGGCGATCCAGCCATGCACGTAGTCGGGGCGAAGCCGCTCGTGGACACGCTGGAGTTGTGGAGCGAGCGCCTTCACGCTGCCGGGCGGCGTGTAGTCGCCCACAAGGTGGCACTTCACGCAGTAGTTGTTGTTGGTCACGATCTTGAGCGCACCCTGGAGGTGGCCCGGGTGCGCCTGCTCGGCGGCCGCCACGGAAGCCTCGTCGAGCCGCGGGTCGTAGACATACGGATACTCCGCACCATCGACGGCCGCGAAGTAGTTCACGAGCGCAGCCGCCTTCGCCGCATCGAAGTTGAACTTCGGCATCCGAAGAACGACCGGAGGACGAATCGGATGGGGGTTCAGGAGGAAGCGATGCAGCCAGGCCGACTGCACCTTCCTGCCCTCGCCCACGAGCGGCGGCGGGAGCCAGCCCCAGGCATCGTCGGCCTTCACGTTGGGATTGACGACCTTCTCGTCGGCGATGACCACAGGAAACAACAGCCGCGCGAGATCACCGCCCCGTCCGGGATAGTGTCGCCCGGCATCGACCGCGTCCTGCGGCACGATGAGGTTTTGACCGCCGACCGTCCTCGGCTCGCC
Source organism: Pirellulales bacterium (assembly GCA_017853835.1). Taxonomy (GTDB): domain Bacteria; phylum Planctomycetota; class Planctomycetia; order Pirellulales; family UBA1268; genus QWPN01. Next base: position 27,931 of record JAFMIU010000032.1, read on the forward strand.
ATCGACGAGGGCATCCTGCCAGAGCGTGACCGGACGGTGCGGGACCGACTCGGTGTCGTCTTCTTCGATCGGCACGCCGTCTTCATCGACCACCTGGGCCTTGCCCGTGATGGGATCGATCACCGACATGCCGACCAGGGTGGCACGACGACGCCCCTGACGGTCCGTCGCCAACGACGCGGCGACCTGATCGGGGGTGAAGTGGGGCGAGAGGAACGGATAGTCGGCAAAGGCCGGGGCCTCACCCAACGACTCCGGACGATAGCGGATGTCCCAACGATCCATTTCGAGCGAATGGCAGCCGCCGCAGTTGTACTGCTCGGCCACGACCAGGCCATCGAGCCTGGACTGTTCGCGAGGGCTTGGCTTGTAGACATACTGCGGCGCCGGCGGTTCCGCCACGAGCCCCAGCACGAAGGTCATCACCGCTTCCCGCTGCGTTTCATCAAATGGGAACTGCGGCATGCGATACCGCTCGTTGTACGACTTGTTTTCAGCCTTCTTGTAGTCGTAACTGCGCGGCGCACGAAGCTTTTGCCACAGGAAGCCCTCCCGCTCGTGGCCGAGGAGCTTTTCCAGGAAGTAGCCCGTGTTCGGGTCGACCGACTCGGGATCCACGTGCGCTTCATCGTGGGCAGGCCCCTCGTAGGCCAGGTCGGGAGAGAGCGCGGCGTCCTTCTCCGCCTCCGTCGGACCACCATGGCCGCCGTGGCCGTGGCCCCCAAGTTGGTGCGCCACGAAGTGCGACACCTGCTCAAACGCGATGCGCGAAGGATCCTTCCGACCCCAGTCGGCGAGCGCCGCACCAGCCGGCTTCCCATCCTCGAAGCCCGGGATGTCGTGGCAGCCGTAGCAGGCCAGTTTGTTGATCGTCTTCTTGCCGACGTAGGCGAGCAGGGCCCGCTCGCGTCCGGCGCCGGTCAGCCCGGTCAGCATCGTTTCATCACCGGCCACGTTCGGCATGCTTTCGACGCCGTTCGCCAGCACCTCGTCGGCCCGGGCCACCGTGAACCGTTCCTTGAGGTACATGAGCGCGAGCTCGTCGAGCGCCTTGCGTTCGTCCGCGGTCATGCTGCCGGCGGAGGCCATGGGGAACGAGACGTCGCCGTCGAGGGTTTCGACCATCCACTCGGCGGCAGGCTTCCAGTCACGTCCCGACCCCATGAGGTAGGCCGTCGCGTCGGCTGCGGGATCACTGACGGTGCCGTCGTCGAGCGTCACCGGCTCGAGCAGCACGTTGGGCATGATCGTCTTGGGGTGGTACCGCGACGGCTCGCGGAGCCAGCTGTAGAGCCACTGGGCGCCGTTGGGATGCGATGCGGCCTTGCCGCCGATCCGCGACAGGTTGGGGCCGTGCGTGCTGGTGGCCTCGGGGAAGTCGTCGTGCTGATGGCAGGCCAGGCATCCCCTGAGCTGCACCACCTTCTTTCCGCGGACCGCATCGGGCTGCGCGGTGGTGCCGTCAAAGGGCCTGACGTAATCGAACGGCGCGCTCGACTGCGTGAGGTAGTGCACCATCGAGCGGATCTCGAGGGGCTCATACCGCTGCGACTCCTCGAGCTGCTTGCCCTCGAGGTGGCTCCACAGACCGAAGAACCTCGGCATCTTGGTGGAGGGGCGGAACTCCTGCGGGTTTCGAAGCCAGCTGTAGAGCCAGTCGAAGCCCACCTTGCTCGACACATGCCGCAGGCTCGGCCCGACCTTGGGCATGGTGCCCGGGGTTTCCGGATCCTTCAGCACCGCCGCAAGCTGATGCGATCGAACCGAGAGCTTGGCCTCATCGCCCGAGGAGGCATCGCGCTCGAGAGCCTCGCGGAGCCTGACGCGGGAATCACGGCTGTCGGGACCAGACCGCACGTCGGCGACCCATCGCGCAAACTCGTCGCCCATGCCCGTGGCGCCAGGATCGGTGGCAATCGCCTCGGCCACCTCGTGGTAGTTGGGCTCAACCCGCATGTCGGGACCGATCCTCGACTCGGGTCCGGACCAGCCGTTGATCTCGTGACAGCCGTAGCAGCCGTACTGACGAATCGTGTGATACCCGTCGACGAGCTTCGGCGCGGGCGGCTCCGGGAACCGCTCGCTGGGCTCGAGGTCGACAACCTGATGATGACACTTCAGGCAGCTCGACTCCTCGAACCGCGCCGGCAGCATCGGCTGGATCCAATGGTGGTTGTTGAACCACCCGTACTCGTCATGCCATTCATGCCCCTGCTTCGGCGTGTTCGGCGAGTGGGACGCCCACTTGAAACTCGTGGCACTCCCCTGCCCCTGATGGCAGGTGGTGCATCCGAAGCTCTTCATCGGATGGGGGCTCGAGTCGCCCACGAACAGATCGAGGCGAGGGTGACTCGAATAGGGCTGGGGCACACCACGCCGCACGGTGACCGCCACCGACTTGCCCCATGAGGGCGTGTCGAGCAAGGCGGACACGGCGATCTTGCGGGCCAGTGTCTTGCCACCGTCGACCGTTTCGATCACGTCGCCCGACTGGAGTCCTGCCAGCGCGGCCGGCGACTCGGGCACCACGACGCTGATGGTCGGGTCGGCCGCGTGAAAGAGCCCCCGTTCCGCAAGCCGCAGACCGTACGCGGCTTCGAGCGCATCGTTGGGGTCCTTCGACGGCTCCGGCTTCGCGGCGGGCGTGGCCATCGCCACCTGGATCGTCGACTCCGCCGGATACCCGGGCTCCGTCGGCGCACCCGGTGCCGACTTGTCCATGCCCTTGTGGCAGGTGGTGCAGCGGTCGAACCGGGCCACGTCACGGAAGTTGTTGTTGAGCGTCAGCTTCGGCAGCCAGATCTGGTCCACTTTCAACGGACTGTTGAACGCTTCGAGCACCGGCAACTCGAGCAGGCTCTTGCCGGCATTGGGCTCGCGCTGGGCCAGCGTTTTCTCGAGCTGCACGAGCTTGGTGCGATGGTCGGCCACGGCCTTCGCCGCGGCATCCTCGTCCCTGGTCAACAAGGCCAGGTGCGCCTCGAGCTTCTTGCGATGGGTGTTGGCATCCTGAAACGCAAGGGTGGCAGCGACCACTTCGGCCCGCTTGGCGTCGGCGATCGTCAGCAGCGACGACTGGCGGTCGGCCGGCGCTGCCTCCGCGACGGCGAGCTCATAGTCGGCCCGTGCCTTGTCGAGTTCGGCCCGACGGAGCTTGAGGGCGCCGGCGAGGTTGTCTTCGCGAAACTTCGTCCGCTTCGCGATGTCGCGGAGGCGGGCAAGGAGATCGCCGCGAAGAATGAGCCGCTGCTCTGCATCGGCCTGGGTCTGAAGCTGGTCGAGATCGACCTGGGCGAGGTCGGCCGCCTCGGCATCCTCCTTGACCGTGCGCACCTCCTCGAGGAACGCCTCGGTCACCTTCGGATCAAGGTTCGCCCGACGGGCTTCGGCGAGCGCTGCCTCGAGCTCATCTCGCCTGGCGGCATAGGCCTTCGACGACTGCTCGTCGATGCGGGCCTGGGCCGACCAGGTTTCCAGGTCGCGAAACTCGCGGGCGTACTTCTTCCAGGGCCGGTTGTGGTCGGCCGTGAGCATCATCACGGTGGCGAGCAGCAGCGCGACGGCTGAGGCCGCAAACACCACGTGCAGGATTTTGAGGTTCCGCCAGGTCTGTTCGGTTGCGGGCATGGTGTGATGGTCGTCGGGGCGAGCGTGCGGCGTGTTGGGCGAGAAACGACACACAGGCCGGCGGCAGCCACCGGCCCGATGTGCGTCAGAAGTTCAGTGAGATTTCCGGAATGCTGATGATGTATTTCAGGTTGAACGTCCAGCGCAGGATCATCTTGATCGGAAGCGTCAGCATGAGCAGCATCAGGTTGGCCATGATCATGTATCGAATGAAACCCATCTTCGCGAAAAAGCCGCGGAAGATCGTGACGGCCAGCAGCGGGGGCAGCAGCACGAGGTAGGCCCCCACGAGCAGCAGTCCCGGCGCCTCGCGAAGCAGGATGTAGCCGGCCTGCACGAGCCCGCCCGCCCCGGCCGGCGGCCTCGGCAGCGGCTTGTCGAGCAGCCCCACCCAAAACATCTGCGGCAGGTCGACGTTGTTGAGCACCTCCACCTTGTAGGGCGTCCAAAACTCGAACGGACCGAAGAAGTTCCAGTTGGGCCCGCGGAGGAACGTGCCCAGGATGATGAGCGTGATCCAGAGCACGAAGAAGCCGAACTGGAAGGTGAGGTAGCTGAACTTCCGCTCAGCGATCGAGTAGTAGCCGTTGCCCTTCTTGTTGAAGTCGAGGTAGGGCATCGCCATGAGCCCGAAGATCACCAGGCTCGGGAGAACCACGCCGGCATACCACGGGTCGAAGTAGACGAGCATTTCCTGAAGGCCGAGGAAGTACCACGGGGCCTTCGAGGGATTGGGCGTCTTCACGCTGCTGGCAGGCTCCTCGAGCGGCGCCGGCAGACAGATCGCCCAAATGAGCAGGAAGGCCGCCACGGCCACCATGCAGATGAGCTCCGTGTAGACCAGGTCGGGCCACACGAGCACCTTCTCGTCGTTTTCCTTCTCCATCGGCGGCAGCCCACGGGCAATGCGGTCGTCATTGACCACCGCCTGCTTGGTGGCGAGCCAGGTGAAGAAGGCCAGCAGGAAAACAAGGCCGACGATCGGCACGTTGTCGGGCTTCATCACGATCGACGCGAAGTTCTCGTCGGCCATCGAAAGGCCCATCAACACGAGCATCACGTTAAGGATCGTCCAGGCCACCATCGGCTGAACGAAGAATCGACGAAACACGAACAACGCCGTGAGGAGGCCGACGGTCCCGAGCGTGTAGAGCACGGGCCCGGAAAGGCTGTTGACGAGGCCTCGCGCCGAGGCGGGAAGCGAAGGCACCCAGGCCGCCGACCCGGAGAGGGCCAGGCTCGCGAGCACCATCATCACCACCGACACGGCGGTCCAGACGATGGCCCAGCCGGGCTGCCCCTTCTTTCGCCAGAGGATGTAGGCGGCAACGCCGTTCATGGCCGCGATCGCGGCGTAGTAGCCACCGAGAAACCCGGCGACGTCCGTCAGAAAAAAGCCGTTGGAATGCATGGGGGTGGTGTCACAGCGGGCCGCTGATGCCGCCGTCCTTTCGCACGCGCCAGAAGTGAATCGCCAGCAGGAGCGCGACCGCAAGTGGAATCGCGATGCAGTGGAGCACGTAGAACCGATTGAGCGTCTCCTCACCGACGAACCGCGCCCCGAGCAGGCCGAAGCGGGCGTCGGAGGCATCGGTGATCATGTCGATGCCGCCGATGGTCAGCAGTTGCTGACCGGGCCCCTCGTAGCCGAGGAAGGGCGTGGCACGGGCCATGTTGGAACCCACCGTGATCGCCCAGATGGCGAGCTGATCCCAGGGAAGCAGATAGCCGGTGAACGACAACAGGAGGGTGAGCAGCAGCAGGATCACGCCGATCACCCAGTTGAACTCCCGCGGCGGCTTGTAGCTGCCCGTCAGGAACACGCGATACATGTGGAGCCATGTCGTGATCACCATCGCATGGGCCCCCCAGCGATGCAGCTCGCGAAGGATGCCGAGGCTGGTCACGTCGCGGAGGGCGAGGATGTCGTTGTAGGCCCACTCCAGCGTCGGGCGGTAGTAAAACATGAGCAGCACGCCCGTCACCGTCTCCACCAGGAAGAGGAAGAAGGTGACGCCACCCATGCACCACGTGAACGACAGGGCGATGCCCTGCTTCTTGATCGATACCGGGTGGAGGTGGAGAAAGAAGTTGGTGAGCACCACCACGATCCGATTCCGCCGATCGAGCGGCATCGGGTGGCGGAAAATACTCTTCCAGATCTGGGAGTTGCGGATGGTCTCGCCGATGGCCATGGTCTGGTGCAGGTCCCTTCGTCAGACGGTCACGTAGGAATCGGGGTCGGCCCACTGGCCGAGCTCTTCCTGGAATGTCTTGCTCTTGTCGATTTCAAGCTGCCCGTCGTCGGCAATGCGGATCGCATACCGCTCGAGCGGACGAGGAGCGGGGCCCTCGAAGTTCACACCGTCCTTGTAGAACCCGCTGCCGTGACAGGGGCACTTGAACTTCTGCTCCGCCTCGAGCCAGCTCGGCGTGCAGCCAAGGTGGGTGCAGACGGTCTTGAGGGCATAGATCTGCTGCTGTCCCTGGAAGTCGCCGTTGACGACCCAGACGCCGTATTGGGCCACGTACTTCGTCTCGACCTTGCCCGACGGAAACCCATCTCTCGACCCCACCTTGAACTTACTCGGGGGCTCGGCCAGCACGTTGGGGAAGAGGAACCGGGCGAGTCCGAGCGAAAAAAGGCCGCCGGTGACCGCAAGGGCGGAAAAGCCGACCGCCATGGCCGAGCCAAGGGCGATCTGAAGGAACGTGCGGCGATCTTCCGCTGCGCCTGCCGCAGCCTTGGCGGGCTTGACCGGCTTGGGAGGCACGGTGGCGACGGTTCGAGGCGGAGCGGCCTTCTCGGCCACGGGCTTCGCCTCTCGTGGCTTCGCTGCGGGCCTGGCAGGCGCGTCAGCCTTGCTCACCGGACCAGGCTTCGCTCCAGCCCGCGCCGCCGCGAGAATACTGGCAGTGTCGCGCTGAACGCCCGTCTTGGCAGCCCCGGCTTCCGTCGCTTTGGCCGCTGGCTTTGCGGCCGCAGCCTTCGCAGCCGGAGCGGCCGGCTTCGCGGCGGCTGGCTTGGCAGCCGTCTCCGCTCCGGCAGCTTTATTGGCCCGAGCCATCGCGAGGATGTCGGACACACTCGGCCTCGCACCCCCCGCTGCCGCAGCAGGCTTGGCGGCCGCCGGCTTTGGCTTGGATGCAGGCGGAGCCGCCGGAGACTCTTCCGTCTCAGTTGCCTTGGGTTCGGGTGGGGAGGCAGCGGCACCCTTGCCGTCCGCCGCACGGGCGGCGGCCAGGATTTCCGCCACCGACATCTTCTTCTTCTCTGCCATACAGGGCCTCGGCGCGGAGCGTCTCCGTCATCGGGAAACAGACCCCGACGACGAGCCGCGAAACCGCGTAAAAAGCATGTTTCGGCCGCGTTTGCGATAGATCGTGAAGATTTTCACGATCTCACTCTAACTGTATCGGCACGGCTGGGGGTGTCAACGTCGAACGACTTTGAAGACCCCCCCATGAGAGCGGCATTCGCTGCTTCTTCGGCCAAAACCGCATCTTCGCTCGAAAGGTTCATGGCGAACGGCGACGACGAGAGCATGAAGACGGTTCGCAATGCCGATTGATTCGGTACAACCACATTCCCCAGTTCGCCTCGTCTGCCCCCGTCGTAGCCGCCCTCCAGGAGCCAGCATCCGTGCCATCGTCCCGTCGCGTTCTCGTGGTTGGCAACGGAGGCCGGGAGCACGCGATCGCGTGGAAACTCGCCCGAGACGGGGCCGAAGTGCTGATCGCCCCCGGGAACGCCGGCACGGCGCTCGTGGGAGAAAACATCCCCGTCGCCGCCACCGACATCGCCGGTCTGCTCGAGGTGGCCCGCCGGCGCGAGGTGGATCTCACGGTCGTTGGCCCTGAAGCCCCGCTCGTGGCCGGCATCGTTGATGCATTCGTGGACGCCGGCCTTCGCATTTTTGGACCCACGAAGCGGGCGGCGCAGATCGAGGGAAGCAAGTCGTTCTGCAAGCAGATCATGCATCGGGGCGACGTGCCCACGGCGATGTTTCGGGAGTTTCGATCCGCGGCGCGCGCCCGCGAGTATCTCGAGGCCCGCGAGGATGTGCCGGTGGTGGTGAAGGCCGATGGTCTCGCGGCCGGCAAGGGGGTTTTCGTGTGCAGCGACCGTGCGGCCGCCCTCGAGGCGGTTCGAACGCTCGCCGAGGATCCGCAGTTTGCGGCTGCTGCCGGAAGCATCCTGATCGAGGAGCGACTCGACGGTGTCGAGGTGAGCGTGCTCGCCATCACCGATGGCCGCACGATCGTGACCCTTCCGCCGCTCCAGGATCACAAAGCCGCCCACGACGACGACGAGGGCCCAAACACCGGCGGCATGGGTGCCTACTGCCCCACGCCGTTCGTCGACGACGCCCTCCTTGCCGACATCGAGGCCCGAATTCTTGTGCCCACGGTGCATGCCATGCGCCGAGCGAAGGTGCCGTTTCAGGGGGTGCTGTATGCCGGGCTGATGCTCACGGCCCAAGGGCCGAAGGTGCTCGAGTTCAACGCCCGCTTCGGCGACCCGGAATGCGAGCCGCTTCTGCTGCGGATGGAGTCGAGCCTGCTCGAACTTCTCGACGCAACGGTCGACCGCACGCTGGAATCATGTGCCCCGCCGACGTGGCAGGAGGGCGCTGCCGTGAGCGTGGTGATGGCGAGCGAGGGCTATCCCGGTGCGGTCACGAAGGGACAGCCGATCCGCGGCCTCGAGGCTGCGTCCGCGATCCCTCACGCACAGGTCTTTCATGCCGCCACCCGCGCCGTTGACGGCACCATCTGCGCCGACGGTGGCCGCGTGCTGGCCGTCACCGCCATGGGCCCGTCCCTCGCCCGGGCCAAGCTCCAGGCCTACTCGGCCGTAAAGGAAATCCGCTGGGCCGGGGCGTGGTGTCGAAAGGATATTTCAGACAAGGGTTTGCGCCGGGAGCGCGAACTCCTCGCCTCGATGGCCACCGAGGAGGCTCCGGCGTCATGAAGCTCCGCGTGGGCCTCGTTGGACTCGGCGACCAGTGGGAGAGCCGGCACCTTCCGGCGCTCCGCACGCTCGCCGATCGATTCGAGGTGCGGGGCGTGTGCGAGCAGGTGTCGCACCGTGCCGAACGGGCAGCGCGGGAACTGGGCGCGGCGGCAATCGACGGCTTTCGCGCGCTCGCGGCGCGGGAAGACATCGACGCGATCCTCTACCTGGCGGACCAGTGGTTTGGCGCGACGCCGATTCTCGCCGCCTGCGACCACGGGAAGGCCGTCTACTCGGCAATCTCGTTTCCCTTCGATCCCAACGAGGCGCAGCTCCTGCAGCGGCGGGTCGAGGAATCGGGCATCGCGTTCATGGCCGAACTTCCCCGCCGACATGCTGCCGCCACCGTCCGGCTGAAGGAACTCATCGCCACGCGGCTCGGCCGCCCGCGGATGCTGTTTTGCCATCGTCGCGTGCCCCTGTCGCCATCGGCTGCGTCATCGCGACGCGACGACGCGAGTGAGGCGCGAGACCTGATGGAACTCGTCGACTGGTGCCGCTACGTGGCGGGTGTTGAGCCGACGAGTGTCGTGGCGGTTCGGCATGCCGAAGCGGTGGGCTCGCCCGCCGATGATTATCGCATGATGAGCCTCGACTTTTCGCCAACCGCGAGGACGGGTGATGGGCCGATCGCGCAGATCAGTTGCGGCTACTACATGCCGCGGGCGTGGGAGGAGGCCGTGTCGTATCGGCCGCCGCCGGGCCTGCAGGTCGTGTGCGAGCAGGGCATCGCGTTCGTCGACCTGCCGCAGACCCTCGTCTGGTTTGATGACGCTGGCCGTCACCAGGAGTCTCTCGACAGCGACCGTCCGGTGGGCGAACAGATGCTCGGACAGTTTCACCGCATGGTAACGAGTCTTGTTCGGCAGACGAGCGGCCTCGACGACACGCTCCGCGCCATGGCGATCGTGCAGGCGGCCGACCGCAGCATCGCCGAAGGCATCCGCGTGCGGCTGTAACGGACTGCGTGCCGCGCTCAGATCGATGCAAACACCCTTTTCTTGGCCGTGGACGAATCATCGGCACCA